>JAIRSJ010000020.1 GCA_031255525.1 Campylobacteraceae bacterium | reverse complement strand
TGCCGCCGCTTTTTCAAAATCCTGTCTATCAAGTCCCATAGATATCACGGCTTGAACTTCGGGATTGTCAACTCCAACATAACGAGGCGCTTGTTGTGTGCATCCGACTAAAACAAATCCAACAGTTACCATGAGCAACTTTGCGAATACTTTGTTTTTCATTTTTACTCTCCTTTATATTCTCTTAAATTGATATTTTTATCTCTTAATTGATCGTCCTCTGTAGGCAGTCCGAAACGAATTTTATAATTTGCTACATTATCACTGGGACTTACTACATGTATGGTAATGGATTTACCGCTTTCAATGCTTGCTATTTTGCGTTTAGCTAATATAGATTTGACCATAAAGCCATTTTGATCGTACCAATCTATATTATAAGTTAAGATTTGATTGGATGAACTAATATTTTTGCCCACCACCTCCACTTCTATAAAGCCATCGTCTCTTGTGAGCGAAATGACGTTTTGCAGAACGAACCACTCTTTTATGCCGTTGTTTTCAAAGACAATGTCGGAGTAATTTGTATTTGGCTGCAAAGATTTATTTGCACAACCTGTAAAAATCAATAACACTAAAAGATATAATATCTTTCTCATTCTCATCTCCTTAAAAATAAATTTTATGCGTTATAATTTGACCTTTTTGTGAGGACTTCAGGTAAATTATAACATTTTTATCATTTTGTAAAAAATCCTTGAGCAGCACTGTTCCGTTTTCATCAACTATTGCAATATTACCGTCTTTTATCGGAATACTTGCCGATTCAAATCTTTTCGGTAAAGCGCTCCAACTCCTTATATCGGCTTTTGCCGTAGTTATCTGATAAAAGAACCCCAAAACTCCCAAAACAGGGTCTACATCGTTCATATGTTTTTGCATGATAGTTTTTACTGCCGCACTTATAACGGCTTCTGTGGCTATGCTGAAATACCTTTTGTCAAATTCTGCTGTCGCTATGGCGTCCATATCTGCTATAACATCTGTTTTAAAGCTATCTCCCGAGTTATTTTTTATAATCAGGTGCGGATAAGAAGCCGTACGAAATTCAAGTGAGGGCAGGGCGATAGTAGAATATATAAATGAGTTTGAAAATAAAAAAAGCGGCAAGTTTATTCTAAACTCGTTTTTCACTGCCCCAAGACCATTTTCATACAGCAGCCAAACATAATGCTCTTTAAAATCGGCGTTAAATTCACCCGACATCTTATCTGCCAACGCAAAATCTTTTCTTATCTGCAAATTTTTCTGATCCATTTGCAAATTTTCTTTCAGCAAATCTGCCGCTCTTTGATAACTCTTGTCATTTAATAAAAAAAGTGCGCTGACATAAGTAGTGAAGGGATTTACAAAGTCAGCGTACACGCTTTTTACGGCACTTTGTGTATATTTGCTAAAAGCTAAATCTATGGAGTTTTTATTGAAGCTAATAGTTTGCGGGGTACTTTTGCCGTCGTTTTTTTTCTTTTGCGATTCGGCTCTGAGTTCCATCAGAGCGTTATAAGAATCTTGAGAACTTTTGAGTTCTTGTAAATTTTTAGCGTTCTTTTTTTCCAAAGAGGCTATATCGTTTGCAAAATATTCTTTTGCTAAACGTTGTCTCTCGAGTGCTCTGTTAAATTCTACCCGCGCATTTTTCTTATCATTCATGGCCAGAAAATTAAGCGCTTTGTATGTATTTACCATTATTTTTTCATAAATATTTCCCTCGTATGGATTAGCGTTATTGTTTATCAGGATAGACCTTGTTATATCTCTTGTCTCAAGCAGAGGGTTTTTCATGTCTACATCAAATTTGTAATAAGCTTCAGCTTCATCAAAGAATTCTGTACTTTTTGCAAAATCTTTGCAATTTCTGGCAAGTGCACCTCCTTGAATAGCCCAAAGTATTATATCGTCGCCATTTTTCAGTTTTTTATCAACAAGTGAGAAGTCACAGCTATTTGTGCCAAGAGTGTTATCAAATTGCACAAGTTCGCTTGTTGACGATTTGTATGCGCAACCGTTCAGGAGTAAAGATATAAAAAAAATCATATATGCGAAGTTTTTTTGCATCAACTCTCTTTTGTTGTTCTTGTGTAAAAGTATATTATTTTTTTCAAAAAAAATTGATTAACACAGTTGGAAATTATTCAAATAGCAATTTTTTGCCGATTTATACCATATTTTCAGGAATTTTTGGTAATCTACAGTTTTTTATAAGGAAACAAATAATGAGCGACAAAAAACTGCATAGGGCTTTGAAAAACAGACATATTCAACTTATAGCGCTTGGAGGAGCTGTTGGAACCGGTCTGTTTTTAGGAACGGGTTCTGCTATATTTTTAGCCGGTCCTTCTGTGCTTGTTGGATACGCTCTTGTGGGTTTTTTAGCCTTTTTGATTATGAGACAACTTGGAGAGATGATGAGTGAAGAACCGCAAGCCGGATCATTCAGCTACTTTGCATATAAATATTGGGGTGATTTTGCGGGCTTTTTGGCAGGATGGAATTATTGGATACTTTATGTTATGGTAAGCATTTCCGAACTTACGGCTGTGGCGGCTTATATGCAATTTTGGTTTCCTGAACTTTCCACATGGATAAGCGCTTTGATATTTTTTGTAGTCGTAAATCTCATAAATTTTTCAACCGTCAAAGTATTTGGCGAAGTAGAGTTTTGGTTTTCTATCATCAAGATAACTGCTATTATTGCCATGATACTTTTCGGATTGTATATACTTTTTATAAATACAAGTTTAGTCCCGGACGCGACTATAGAAAATCTTTGGAAAGCTCCGTTGGGTGCTGAAGATAAAAGCGGATTTTTTGCAAATGGGGCATACGGACTAATCATAGCAATACCAATTATAATGTTTTCTTTTGGGGGGCTTGAACTTGTAGGAATTGCAGCAGCTGAAGCAGACGAGCCTAAAAAGACGATACCCAAAGCGACCAATCAAGTGTTGTTTCGCATTTTGGTTTTTTATATAGGAACAATCGCGGTTTTGCTCTCGCTTCATCATTGGAGCAATCTCACAAAAGAGTCAAGCCCTTTTACCCTGATATTTACCGATATAGGTTTCAGACATGTGGCCGGCATTTTAAACTTTGTTATATTAACCGCGGCGCTTTCGGTATTTAATAGCGGCGTTTATGCGACAAGCAGAATGCTTTTCGGACTCTCATATCAAGGCAATGCTCCAAAAATATTTTCAAAATTAAATATTCGCGCAGTTCCAACGGCAGCAATGGGATTGACGGCTTTACTTACATTTGCCGTTGTGCCTTTAAACTATTTTTTGCCGCATTGGAATGAGGCTTTCAAACAAGCTATGTCTATTGTTGTGGCGGCTTTAGTGATAAATTGGGCTATGATAAGCTTGGCACACCTGTTTTTTCGCAAAGCAAAAGATAAAAGCGGTGCAAAGACGATTTTTCCAGCTATTTTGTATCCTTTTGGCAATTATCTGTGCTTAGCTTTTGTAATTTTTGTTTTAGTAATCATGGCAACTCCTGATTTTGGAATGATACATGCCGTACTTGCTGTGCCTGTATGGATATTTTTTATGTATTTGCTCTATATTGTTCTAAAAAATAAAAACAGATAAAACAACCAATTTTGCATATAAATATTTAACTAAATGACAGACAACTATTGAGATGCCGCTTGCGTAAAAGTAGAGAATGTTTTATTTCGTTTATTTGCTATAATCGTTTTTTGTATTTATTTTTAAAAAGGTTTCTATTTGAAAGTATATTTGGTCGGCGGCGCTGTGCGGGATTTGATACTTGGACGAAAAAATAACGACAAAGATTACGTAGTTGTGAACTCAAATGTTGAAGAGATGATATCGCTTGGTTTTAAAAGTGTCGGAAAGTCATTCCCGGTTTTCATTCATACACAAAAAAGCGGCGAATTTGCATTGGCAAGAGATGAGAAGAAGATCGGCAAAAAGCATTTTGATTTTGAATGTTTTATCGAAAATGTAAGTTTGGAAGAAGATTTAAAGCGGCGGGATTTGACGATAAACGCGATAGCTTATGATGAAAATAGCGACACTTACATAGATCCGTTTGGCGGATTTGAAGATATAAAAAATAAAATTTTACGTCCGGTTTCAAAATCTTTTTGCGAAGATGCTTTGAGATTAGTACGCGCTGCAAGATTTAAAGCAGAGCTTGGAGAGGAGTGGAAGTTTGATATTAAATTGAAAAAATATGCCCTACACATGAAAAACGAACTCAAAGAACTTTCAAAAGAGAGGATTTATAAAGAGAGCAAAAAAGCTATGCAATGCGAAAGATCGTCGCTGTTTTTTTATTCTTTGCTGGAGCTTGACATTTTAGATGTGATATTTCCGTGGGCATATGAACTTACAAAGATAGAGCATAGTAATGATTATCATCAGGAAGGGAGTGTTTTTAATCACACCATGATAGCTGTTGATTTGTGTAAAGATAAAAATGCGAAATGGGCTGTTTTATTTCATGATGTTGGCAAATATCAAACGTTTTTGAAATATGGAAATTTTCATAGACATTGTGACATCAAAATTGTACAAAATGTTTTTGAGAATATACAAAGTTCACTAACTCTTAGCCGCGAAGAACTTGAAATTTCAAAGTTTTTTGCTCTAAATCATCATAGCCTTCAAAATATCTTTAAAAACACAATGAGAGTTTCAAAAATAGCCGCTTTATTGTTTAAAATAAAAGATAAAAAGAGACTCGATAGTATTCTTGAGGCAACTTTAGCGGATTTGGAAGGCAGAAAGGGAAAAAATAACGATCTGGTTTTTAATAAAGAGCAAGTAGCTTGCATGTGGCAGCTGCTGAGAAATACGAATTATGAAGTAGACCATAAAACAATGAGTGTTGAGGAGATAAAATCGATTATAACTCACATGCAGATAAATATCTTAAAAGAGTTTATAAAGAATATAAAACAGTCTGCTTAAATTGGTAACTGTTATCAATCGTCTTTTTTGTATGCATCTTTTTCGGAGCGTTTCAACAAAAACTATTTTTATTTATCTGGTTTTGATATTTTTTAACACCTTTTCATAATATTTTAAGGCAACTATCTTTTTTATAAAATAATATGTTGTGTCTTCAATAATATATATAATAGATGATGATTTATTTGCATTGCTTGAGTATATGTGAGAATGATTTTGAAAAAGAGAAAAGCGGTGTGATAAATGGAATGCCGAGAGTTGTTTTGACATCGGTTTTTTATATGACAAAGATGGCGGTACAAAACAAGATTATTCCAAAATGTTCGAGTTTTTTAAAAACATGCGATTTAAAACTTCAAGACGGTTGTAATTGGTATAGGGAGTTAAGCGAGGAAGGTTATAAAAACGATAGTCTATTTCAAATCTCTCGCAAAATATGTATCACTTATCCTGATACCTCGCAACTTACTGCGCATCATTATATCTTGTTATAATATCTCATCTTGTTGTAGAAAAAAATTACAAAATCCGTTGAATAGCCTTGATATTTTTGGTGTAGCTAAACCTTTTTAGGATGTCTGTTTTAGATTATACGAAGATACCTTAAAAAATTGTTATTTGATGTTACACGTATTTTTGCGGAGAGGTCGATTTTATCGGCATTTTTTGGAAGAATTTGAAAAGGACTAAAAGATTAATTGGTTGCGGGAGGCGGATTTGAACCGCCGACCTCCGGGTTATGAGCCCGACGAGCTACCGGACTGCTCTATCCCGCGACACGTTGTGGATGGGGAGGAGGGATTCGAACCCCCGAATGACTGGACCAAAACCAGTTGCCTTACCACTTGGCTACACCCCAACAAAATTGTGTTTATAGACAAAAAACACACGTTTGAGGTCGGAATTATAGTAGCTTTTTAATTGTTTGTCAAGAAGCAAAGAGTATAATTTACCCTTATTTTTTAGTTTTGAAGGAAATTATAATGTTCTACAAAAGAGTGCAAGATGCCATTGAAGATATAAAAAAAGGTAAAATGATTGTTATGGTAGACGATGAAGATAGAGAAAACGAGGGGGACTTGGTTTATGCTTCGGCTTTTTCGACGCCGGAAAAGATAAATTTTATGATAACGCACGCTAAAGGGCTTGTTTGCACGTGCATTACGGATATTACGGCAAAACGTCTAAACTTAACCCCTATGGTTGCAAATAACGATTCTGCTCATGAGACCGCATTTACCGTATCGGTAGATGCAAGAGCTGCAAAGACGGGAATATCGGCTATTGAGCGCGATATGACGATAAAAGTGATTACAAATCCAAACAGTGTTGCAAAAGATTTGGTTCGTCCGGGACATATATTTCCGCTTATAGCCAAAGAAGGTGGAGTTTTGGTAAGAACAGGACATACGGAAGGTTCCGTTGATCTTTGCAAATTGGCTGGAGTAGGGGACTCTGCTGTGATTTGCGAAATTGTAAAAGATGACGGCGATATGGCAAGGCGTAACGATTTGGATTTATTTTGCAAAAAGCACAATATAAAGATGGTATCGATAGCCGAGCTTGTAAATTACCGCATGAAACATGAATCTTTGATAAGAGAGAGCAGCAAAGAAAGTGCTGAGTTTTTGGGTTTTGGAACAAAGAGAGTAGATTTTTTAGACCACCTGAATAATCATCATACGGTTTTTATTTTTGGAGAGATATCTCAAAGTTGTGCGGTTAAATTTCATAATGTTACGAAAGATATAGAACTCTTATCATCAAGCAAAAAGTTTGATGTATTGATGTCATCTGTAGAGTATTTGAAAAAAAACGGAGGTGTGCTGATATTTTTGGACGTGGAGACAAAGTTCGCGGACAATATGAAAGAATATGGCATAGGAGCGCAGATTTTAAACTGTCTTGGCATCAGAGAGATCACGCTTCTTTCATCACAAAGTGCTCAAGAATTTATCGGCATTAAAGGTTTTGAACTTGATATCGCAAAAGAGATTGTCATCTGATAAGTGTGGATATTTTAGCTTTTTGTATGATAAAATATAGTCTGTCAATTTGTTGTAAAAGGATATAAAATGGACTTTCAAGAGTTAAAGTTTTCAAACGAATGGCTTGATGAGGACGATTTTGACGAAGATAATTATGACGATGAGGATTATAAGGAGGAGTCATACGAAGATGATGACTATGATTATGACCAGGATTCGTATGATGTTAATTATGACAGTGATTATAATGAGTAAAACCCAAACTACAACGAAAGCGCAAAAGATAAACTAAATTCGTAGGACATACGACTGTTTTTATATCGTTTTCATCACTAAATTGACTGATATATTTTTTTATCTCACCTGTTTTGTTTTAGAGTATTGATGTTTTTTCTTGCCAATATATAAAAAGTTTGACGCTTATGAGTCTATGAACTTCAACATCTTTTAAAGTTTACAGTTTTAAAATTTACTCTTATATTCTTGCGCGAAATAGTTCTTATTTTGCTTACAATCAAACTTGGGGCATATTGGTGTGGAATATGATTCGGACTTAAATAAGGAAAAACAGATATGCCGACTTTACAAATATTAGATTGCGAACTCAAACATTTCAACATTCAAACAAAAGCGCTGATGGAAAAGTATCTCAAAGAAGTTGATGTGGATTTGAGCGATTACACATTTGCAGCAAATTATCTTTGGCTCTCTTCTGCGAGCGGTTTTTATGCGATCATAAACGACACTTTTTGTCTATTTATCATGCAGGGAAGCGAAATATCAATGCTTTTGCCGCCGCTTGGTAAAAAAGAGTACGTAAATGACGCAATCGTAAAATGTTTCAAGATAATGAACGCCAATAATACGTCAAGTTATTATTCGAGAATTGATTATGTACATGAAAAAATTTTAGAGGGATTTACTAATTTTTTGGAAGAGGGCACGACTATGTTCGAGATATTAGCCGATTATATAGTTGAGAAAAAGTTGGTTGATTATGTATATAAAAGTGAGGATTTGGTAGAACTTAAGGGTAACGACTATCATACTAAAAGAAATGAGATAAATAAATTTAAAAAAGCCTACACAAATTTTAATGTAGCTGAGCTTGACCCAAAAATACACAGCAGCGATATAATACATCTGTTTCATAAATGGGTGAGCGAGCGTGTAAGATATATGCCTAAAAGGGAGGAAGAGAGATTTTTGGAAGGTATTTTGTTTGAGCAAACGGCGATAAAAAGGCTGATGACTCATTATGACGAACTTGATGTAACTGGAATTTGCCTTTTTATCAACGATGAACTAAAAGGATTCACTGTAGGCGAAAAGATAAACGAACATACGGCAAGCATAATTATAGAGAAAACTGATTTTGAGACGCTTGGATGCGCGCAATTTTTATTTAGAGAATTCTCAAAGATTTTAAGGGATAAGTATAGTGTTGAGTATATAAATGTGGGTGATGATATGGGGTTTGAAAATCTAAAAAAAGTTAAAATGAGTTACAGACCGGAAAAACTTATCACAAAATATACGATTTACCAAAAATGATCAGGCTTGCAAATTTAAAAGATTTAGAGAGTTTGCTGGATATTGAAAATAAGTCTTTTGACGATAATAGTTTTGCTATGTCTCGTCAAAATTTTATCTATCATATCAAAAAAAATACGTTGTTTGTGTATGAAGAAAAAAGCTTGGTATGCGGATATATTTTACTGCTGCTACGAAAAAATTCAAAAAAAATCAGAGTCTATTCCTTAGCTGTGGATAAAAGCTTCATGGGGCTTGGTATAGCTTCAAAACTGCTTAAAAAAAGTTTTTTATATGCGTTGGAAAATAGTAAAAATCTCATAAGACTTGAAGTAAAAATCAACAATACAAAAGCTATAAATCTCTACAAAAAATATGATTTTTTACACATAAAAACATTAAAATCGTATTATCCCGACAAATCTGACGCTTTTGTTATGCAAAAAGTTCTGTTTTCCTAATCAATTTCATCTGTAATATTTTGAATATTTGGCACTATAGCCTGAGGTAAAAATCCATATCTGCCTGTTTTGTAAATTTTTGTATCATAAAGCACTTGGCCATTTTCTTCGATACTCTCTTTAAATAATTGCTCTGTTTTTTGACTAAAAAATCGTTCGCTAAAGTATTCGACACCTATTGAAACGGCGTAATTTACATACTCATATTCTAAATTGTTCCCAAAAAACGAATTAATACTATTAAGTTCGTCGTCTATCTTACCAATAGAGTTTGCCAAATAGAGATTTTTTCTGTCTTCATACTGGCTTAGTGCCAAAAGAGCCGGCTGATAATTTGCCTGAGTAGATAAAAGCGCAAACGGCGAATATTTATAAATTCTAAGTTGCGAAGCCAAAAGGCTTGTCATTACCGGTCTTGTATTTAAATATACGGAAGAGCCGTTTAAGTTTTCATTATCGGTAAAGTATTTTTTCAAATCATCTTTTACAGATGTAAATACCGTTTCTTCAAGAAGCACTTTATCATTCTCTTCTATCATTTTATTGAGCACCAATCCAAGTTGCGTATCATCGGAAATAGCAACTGCATATCCGTTTGAAAAACTGCTTAACGCTGCTATTTGCGCGCTATAGTCTATACCGCCGAAAAATATATTATTGGGTGCATCTTCGAAAAGAGATTTGTGTAGAGTCGGGATAAATATATAGAGTCCGTCGCTATTTTCAAAAAGTGTCCTCACTCCATTTTGCGTTATAGGCGCTATCACATGCGAATAACCGTTTTTTCGTATCTCGGTCAATTTTTGGATTAAAGCTCCTTTTGATTCGTCTCCGCTATTGAAAACTTCGAGCTCGAAATTATTACTTTGCCTCAAAAGATACGCCGCCACAGCATTTACTGACGCGATAGCATGGCTTTTTATCGTTTTTTGCGGAACTAAAACAGCTATTTTAATAGTTTTTAAATCAATATCAAAAAATACATTAAACATTTGTCCGTAAATCAAATAGTTTTCTTGAGTATGTTTTGTGGAGTATTCATCGTTATATTTGCTAAGAAAACTAAAAATAGCCTCATTTCTTAAAAGCTTCTCCAAGCATGTATTGTTGCACGTTCGTTCGTCAATATTTAGAAAAACGCCTTGCGGAAGAGGTATTTGAGAAAATTTATCACTTGCGGCAAAAAGTGAAAAACAGATAAAACCTAAGCATAAAAATATATGTAAAATTTTCACAACAAACCCTTTACTTTAAGCATATCGCGCCAAACGTCTTTTTTCGCAGACGGCGTTCTTAATAAAAAACTCGGATGAAAAGTCGGTATTAATTTAGCGTTTTTGTACTGTAACATCTCTCCGCGCACCCTGCTTATAGGAGTTTCATCATCTGTCAGATAGCGAAAACTCGTACTGCCCAAAGCAACAATTATACTCGGATTTATTATCTCCATCTGTTTCAATAGATATGGTCGGCAAATATTTGCCTCTTCATAAGTTGGCGTGCGATTTTGCGGAGGGCGACATTTGACTATATTTGCTATATAAACATCATCTCTTTTCAACTCAAGTACATTTTCTATAATTTTTGTAAGTAATTGCCCGGCTTGCCCGACAAACGGTCTTCCCGAAGCATCTTCGCTGGCTCCGGGTCCCTCTCCTATAAACATAAGTTTAGCTTTTATATTTCCTTCGCCGAATACTACGTTTTTTCGACCTTTGCAAAGCTGACAAAGGTAACATTTTAAAACAGTCTGTTTTAGTTCATTCATGCAGTTGGGCATATAAGTATTTGACTCGCTTTTAAGTTCTTTGGACTCTTTATAGTATTCAAAGCCTACAGCTCGATATGTATAAAGTTCTTTTAAGGTTTTTAATTCTTCAAGTGTTGACATGAAAATAATGATATCTAAGAGGTTGTTAAAAAAAGCTAAACTCTATCAAAAAGCAAATATGAAGTTAGCAAAGTAAAGATACATTTCAGTATTTAATAAAAAGATGTCGTCAACTTTCTATGAACAGACCAAAAAAGCCTTTTATCATATAAAAATAAATATCCCATCAAATAAAGACGGGATATATTTATTCGATTATTTCGACTACAACAGGATCGCTTTCCCAAAGTCCATGTTTAGTACAGTACGAATGGGCTACAAGCGTTAATTTTGAAGTTGTTGGAACTATATGAAAAATAACTTCAAGCTGTCCTTTTGCACCTTGTCCCCCAAGCGCACCAGCTACAAAATCTGCTCTTGCAATAAGTGTTTCACCATTATAGAGCGATATATTTGCGATATAGTGATCAAAATCGTCCGGATGAGAGTATTCGTTTCCAACCTTTACTCTAACTGCTAATTTCTCACCTTTTTTTGCTTTGTTTGGCGCATAAATAAAAGGTGAGTGTCTATCTATATAATCTTTTTTAGACTCTCTTTCTAGCACATCTATGTCGACATAACGATTAATTTTTGGCATTTTATTTCTCCTTATATTGTGGTATCGGAATTTTATATAAAAGATAATTAGCACATAATTAAAAAAGATGTTTATTATCCTATTTAAGCATTTATAAATAAATACTTTATTTATGCGGCGCGCATCAAGTCTATTTTAAAATAGTTGGTTTTACTTTGTATGCGTTGAAACCTAAAAGTTTTTTATCTTTTTCACCAAGAGCGAGAAGCACAATTTGCGGTATTGTTAAAACATAAAGCGGTATCTGTCTGCCCATCGCTTTTTCAATTTTTTTGCGACATGTATCGAACATATAAAATGTTCTTACATCATTTACTATAATGAAATCAGCCCCGCTATCAAAAGCGTCAGACAAAACTGTTCCTGCCATTTTGAAAGCGATTTCAGGCGCATAAGAGCATATGTCGTATCCGCTTGGACAAAACTCTTTGTCAAAATGGACGCGAGAGAGTTTCATGTTATCAAAAAGCTTATTTAAATCGTCATTTATGGTATGACTGAGTTCCAAATATGGTCCCATATATACGGCGGTCCTGAAACCATCAAACGTTTGCTTTATATTTTTGTTAATGCTCTCAAAGGTGCTTTTAGCCAATAATGCTTCATAAGTGTGCGATACTTTAGCTAAAAAATCCGTGGTTAATTCGGATAGATTTAATTTTTTTTCGATTTTGTTTTTGACATAAGAGTTGTTTAATATATAATTTTTTGCATACTGCAAAGAATAAAACGAACTATTTTCAAGGGCGATTATAGTCTCTCCGTTTTTTCCTGCCTGCGCTAAAATAAATGCAAATCTTTCGGCAAAAACTTCAGAATCAAATATATGATTTTCAAATCCGATATCGTTTTTTTGCGTATCTATGGTTCGGTTTGCTATAAAAAGCCTTTTTAAAAGCGTTTTAGCCGCCATAAAAGGTTCTGTGCAAAATTTTGTATTTAATGCGTCAAATATAATATATTCGGACATAATTTTGACCTTAGAAATTTAGATTTTGAATGCGTTTTGCCTCACGTTTTGTAATACTATTTGCATTTGGAATGTATTGCAAGACGTTTCTTTTGAGTTCTGCTATGTTTTCTTCTATGGAGATGGCATTTTGAAAAATCATTATGAGATTTCTATATGGTATATGAAGCCAAATGCCATAATTTTCATCAGCGGTAATTTTTAATATCTCGTCTCTATATTCAGGATATTTTTTTATCAGGAAAAGAGCAAACAATAAAAACGAATCCCCAAAATATCCGCGTTCAAACTCAAGAGACGGCGAAGTATAATAGTATGAAATAAGTTCGCGATAACACTCCTCGTCCTTTTTTTCTTTGATGAAAGGTTTTAAAGGTTCCATCTTCTTTTCAAAATCACTTGTATCAATATCGAGGTCGTTCACAACTCTAAATTCACTTAACGGCTCAAGTTTCAAATCGGTAGTTTTTAGTTTTTCTACTATAGCTTTAATGGGGGCATGAGTATATGTAGTGACGCGATTTACTTTGATAGCTAAAAAGATATTGTTTGAAAACGAGAAACTCTTATCCTGTTTTTTTATCAAATCTAATACGTCCGATAATTGCGCATTTTTGTTTACTTCAACTTCGTATTTTTTATAATATGGAAGAAAATCCGTTTTTATATTAAAACGAAAAGCGTCGATGTTGAGCAAATAAGACACACTTTCTCCTTGGCAAGTAGGGTTAATTAGTTTAGCCCAAAAACACTTAATATATTTTTTATCAAACATTATTTTTAAAATTATGCGCTAAAATGTTTCTTTTTGTAGCTAACCAAACATTAAAGTGAGTGTACTATAATGTCTAATTTTATTTTTGGAAACAAAATGGACAAAGAATCGTTTGTAATATCTCAACTTAAAAATAAATTTATAGGCGATGATGGAGCTGTTGTCGGCAAATGGGTCTACTCAAAAGATGTATTTGCGGAAGATACACATTTCAAAAAAGAGTGGCTTACTCTTTCGCAGATTGCGAAAAAAGCCATACTTGTAAATATTTCGGACGCTATAGCTATGAACGCGAAACCAAAATATGCACTTTTGGGCGTTGTAATTCCTAAAAATTTTTCATTTGAGCAGATAGAAGAGCTTACACATGGTTTTCTGAAAACAACAAAACAACACGACATAAAAATCATAGGCGGCGATACCGTATCAGGCGATAAACTCATCATTTGCGTTACTATAGTTTCAAGCAAAAGAAAATATACTTTGGGTCGCAAAGGATTGGAGGAGGGTGATTTGCTGGCTTATACAGGAGAGCTCGGAGGGAGTTTAGAGGATTTGAACAGGCTTTTTAGGGGCGAAAAAATTTCGGAAAAATCACGTTTTATAGAGCCTGTCTTGAGAAAAGAATTTATAAAAAGAGCGACAAAATATCTAAAATGTGGACTTGATATATCAGACTCCCTTAGCAAAGATTTATCGCGTATTTGCGCACTTTCAAATCTTAGCGTTGAATTTTTGAAAGATTTTACAAAAGAAGAGCTTTGCAGCGGCGAAGAATATGAAATGCTTGTCGCATTTGAACCTAAATATAAAAATAAAATACTCCAAATAGCGCAAAAAACCAATACACCTATCAGCATATTCGCAAAAGCCAAAAACGGACTGTACGAGAGCGAATGCAAAGAACACCATTTTTAAAGGAAAAAACTTGAACAGACTTTTTTTTATGAATCATGCGCCTGTGCAAGCGTATTTTACAAAAAATTCTAATGACTTTGTTGTGAATGAGATACCTTTATATGAATTTAGCAATGATGGCGAACATCTTGTGTTGCACGTAAGAAAAAAGGATTTGACTACATGGCAGATGCTGCAGATTTTTAGCGAAACAAGCGGTGCAAAAATACGCGATTTCGGATACGCCGGACTTAAAGATAAAGACGGTATGACCACACAATATATCAGCATTCATAAAAGCCATGAAAAAGCATTTAGAGATTTTACGCATCAAAATATTAAGATTTTAAATTCTATTTATCATAACAATAAGATAAAAATGGGACATTTAAAAGGCAATCGTTTTTTTATTCGCCTGAAAAAAGTTTTGCCGATTGACGCATTTAAGATAAAAGAGGCTTTTGAGCGTGTATCAAAGGAGGGTTATCCAAATTATTTTGGTTATCAGCGTTTTGGCAAAGACGGAAATAATTTCAACGAAGGCCGAGCAATACTGCTCAACGAAAAAAGAGAGAGAAATAAAAAACTCAGAGATTTTTTAATCAGCGCTTATCAAAGCGAACTTTTTAACCAATGGCTATCAAAAAGAGTTGAGATAAGCAGATATTTTGAGAGTTTCAATGAAAAAGAGCTACAATCCATACTTAGTTGGGATAAAAACAGCATCAAAGAGATAAAAAGACAACCACAGTTTTTTAAGATTTTAAGAGGTGATGTATGCCATCACTATCCGCATGGAAAAGCTTTCATATGTGAAAATATTGAAGCTGAGGTTGGAAGATTTAACGCTAAAGATATAACGGTTACAGGATTGCTTGCCGGTGGCAAAACTGCGAGAGCTTGCGGATTGGCTGGTGAAATCGAGACTAGTTCATTCAAAGAAGCTGAAATATTTTTAGATAAACTTGACGGCACAAGACGTTTTGCGTGGAATTTTATAGAAAACCCGGAATTTAATTACAAAGAAGAAGATGCGTGGGTGGAACTGGCATTTACTCTGACGAAGGGGGCATACGCTACTGTGGTATTAGAAGAGATTTTACATAAAGAGATAATCAAATAGACAACCAATTAATTGTTCGTAGTTTTATGCAATTTCGAGCTTTTGACGCTAAATACCAAAATCAAACACAAAGTATTTGCTAAATTACTCCCTCTTATGATAAAAGAGATATAGTTAAATAATAACAATCCTTTTATCATATTGAACACAATCAACGAGAGCATGTAATCGCTATTCATCACAAGTGTAAACACAGTATTGCAAAGCATGTAGTTTTATAGACTTGAGTAATGAAATCAATAACTTTTAGATATAAAAAATAAAAATATCATTTTTTATACAATATAATTTTCTTACCAAATAGGTTATATGTGTGAGAGTAAAATTATTATTTTGACGTAAAAAACTTTGCCGAAATAAACAACTACCAATTAAAAGGAACGACCAATTAATACTGGCAAAAACAAAGATGAGAGATTGTTTGGAGGATTTTTTACAGTATTCGGATTTTTAAATAAAAGCAAGAAAAGAGATACTTCCCTTCTTGCATATTTTTAATTAAGTTTACTTTTATCCCAGCCACCACCGAGAGATTTAAACAGCGCAACCCCACTGCTTAAAAGAGCTTGGCGGGTTTGAATAGTGGACAACTGTGCATTCAAAAGTGACCGTTGAGCGTCCAACACCGATAGATAGTCAACATATCCCGCTTCATATTGATAATTCACAAGTTCAAGCGTGCGCTTAATAGCTTTTTCATAATCTTGTGCGTTTTTTAGATTTTCTTCTAAAAGTATACGGGAAGTCATAGCGTTATAAACTTCGCTAAAAGCGTTTAAAACCGTTTTTTCATAATTTATTGCGGCTATGTCTTTTGAAATTTTAGCTATCTCCACATTGTTTGACGTTTTGCCAAAGTCTATCAAAGGAGCGGCAAGAGTGGCTCCCACATTCCAAGTTCTAGCACTTGATCTAAACAGATTATCCGCCTCGTAGCTATTAAGGCCAAAAAGCGCTGATAGACTCAAGCTTGGAAAATAAGCCGAGCGCGCTACTCCTATCAACTCATTGGATGATACGAGTTGCTGAAAACTTGCCTCTATATCGGGTCTGTTTTCCAATATATTTGAAGGGATGTTATTTGGTACCGAAATATCGTTTGGCAGTGTCTCGGTCGCAATATTTTTATCTGCCAGCAGTCCTTTCACATCTCTTCCGAGCAATATTCCAAGTGCACTTCCTGTGGTGGCTATTTGTTGTTCTATATTATTTTTCGTAATTTTAGCGCTTGATAAAAGCGACTCTTGCTGTGCTAATGTGCTTTCTCTCTCAATTCCTGCTTCAAAACGGGTTTTTGTAAGTTCAAACGTCTCTTCTCTTGTTTGAATAGTTTGTTTCACAAGCGATAACTGCTCTTTTAATGATAATAGTATAAAATAACTGTCGACAACTCCGCTCGCCAAAGAGAGCCTAACTCCATCAGCAGTTGCTTTTGAGGATAATAAATCTGCTTTGGCAGCAGCATTTGCAGAAGAGATTTTTCCCCACAAATCAACCTCATAACTCAAAATCGCGCTTAACGAAAAATCATTATAGGTTACTCTGCGTCCTTGTGAAGAGAAAGCTTCTTCGCTCGTCTGAGTTCTGGAGGTTCCTCCTTGAGCGCTGAGAGTAGGGTATCTGTCCGACTCTTTTATGGCCAGTGAGGCGCGCGCAAGTGAAATATTGAGCAAGGCTATTTCCAAATCTTTATTATTTCCCAAAGCCTCTTCTACGAGCGAATTCAAAGTCTCATCGCCGTACCCTTCCCACCACTTATCGGATATTGTTGTTGTGTTGTTATCATCCACATCAAAACCCAAAGCACTTATATCCGAACTTTCCACATATGTTGTTGTCAATTTCGGAGAAAGCGAGCAGCCTGCAAATATAGTCGCGCAAGCTATCATCAGACATATTTTCTTATTCATTCTCATCTCCCTTTTCATCGTTATTTGCTTTTTTTGAAACAAATTTTTGATTTAATTTTGCAAGCCAGCTATAAAAAAGAGGTACGTAAAAAATCGCGATAGTAGTTGAGGCTATCATTCCTCCGATAACGCCTGTACCTATTGCGTGACGGCTTGCGGCTCCGGCACCCGAACTTATTGCCAAAGGAATAACACCGAGCGTAAATGCTAAAGAGGTCATAACTATCGGTCTAAAGCGAAGTCTTGCGGCTTCTAAAGTAGCGTCAAGTATGTTTCTACCTCTCTCTTGTGCCAGCATTGCAAATTCTACAATCAAAATAGCATTTTTTGCTGCAAGCCCTACAAGCACTAAGAGTCCTATCTGAAAATAAATGTCGTTACTTATGTCCCTTAGAAAAACGGCAAGAATTGCGCCAAAAGCTGCAAACGGAACTGCCGTTACAACCGCCAAAGGCATTAACCATCTCTCATATTGAGCTGATAAAATCAAAAAGATAAAAATAACGCCGAACAAAAATGCTTTAGCACCAGAGCCTTCCATCTCTTTTTCTTGATAAGAGCTTCCTACCCAACCTATATTATATCCTTCGGGCAATACCTCGTTCGCTACCTCTTCAATAGCTTTCAACGCGTCTCCCGAGGTGTATCCGTCTGCCGCATTTGCATCGCCTGTAATTTTAGCGGAATTAAATACATTATATCTTTCAACTATATCTGCTCCGACCATTTTTTCAAACTTAACAAGCGAACTTAAAGGCACAAGATTGCCGTTTTGCGAACGCACAAAAATATTATTTGCATCTTCCGGTTTTTCTCTGTATGCGTTATCAGCTTGAACATTTACCCTATAAGATCTCCCGAAAAGATCAAAATCATTTACATAGTAAGAACCGAAACTTGATTGCAAAGCTGCAAATGCATCCGATATGGAAACACCATAAGATTTGGCTTTCTCTTTGTCTATCTCTATTTTATATTGCGGATAGCTGATATCAAAATTTGTTCTAACACTTGCGCTTAAAAGTTCTTTTCTTGTTTTGGCTTTTTCTACTATTTGGTTTGTTAATTCTTGCAAACTTTGCATAGATCCGCCGGTTCTGTCTTGTACAAACATTTCAAAACCGCCTGATATACCGAGCCCCATAATTGCGGGCGGATTTAGTGCGATAACCGTAGCTTCCGGAATCATAAAATTTAACTCTTTCATAAATCTGTTTGCTATCTCAAAAGAAGATTGGTTCTGATTTTTACGTTCATCCCAGTCTTTAAGCACAACAAATGATAATCCGCTACTTGTTCTTACCGAAAAACTGTTCAGAAGATCAACACCTGCTATGAAGGTAGTTTGTTTGACGTTTTCATCTGCTTTGACTATTTGAGTAAATTTATTGGCCACTTCTTTTGTTCTATCAAGTGAAGAAGCGGGCGGGAGCATAACTGCAGCCAAAACCACACCTTTATCTTCAGGAGGTACCAATTCTGTCGGCACTTTTTGAAACAGTTTATAAGTTACACCCATAAGCACTGCAAATATTAATACAGCTATGATACCGTATCTTAGTATAAGTCTTACGCCGTTTGTGAATAATGTTGTTGAAAAATCAAAAAATTCGTTGAATTTTCTGACAAACCAAAATGGACGCGGCTCTTTTTTTGTCAAAAATACAGCACATAAAGCAGGTGTAAGTGTTAAAGCTACAATTCCTGAAATTACAACAGATATAACTATAGTAATGGCAAATTGCTGATACATTTGTCCCGTAAAACCGCCCATAAATGAGACGGGAATAAAAACGGCACATAAAATCAATACTATTGCTACTACCGGTCCCGTAACCTCTTGCATAGCTTTAACAGCTGCGTTTTTTATGGATATTTTCGGATTTGAATGTATTATTCTTTCTATGTTCTCAATGACAATAATCGCATCATCAACGACTATTCCTATGGCCAGTATTAAGCCAAATAGCGTTAGAAGGTTGATAGAAAAGCCCATAGCATACATACCTGCGAACGTACCTATAATAGAAACAGGAACTGCGAGCATCGGTATAACAGTAGCCCTCACATTTCCTAAAAACATGTAGACAATCAGCATAACAAGCGCGATAGCCTCAATAAATGTTTTTATAACTTCATCAACCGAGATCTGAATAAAATTTGTGGTATCGTAAGGAATCATATATTTTAAATGTTCGGGAAAGTCTTTACTGATTTTACTCAATGTTTCATCAACTAATTTTGCCGTCTCCAAAGCATTTGCGCCACTTTGCAAAAATATACCTATGGCTACTGCTTCTTGACCGTCAAGCTTTCCCTCCACATCATATGCTTCAATGCCAAGCTCTACGCGCGCCACATCTTTTAGTCTTAAGGTTGAGCCATCCGGATTGGTACGCATGATAATGTCTTCAAACTCTTTGACGTTAGTAAAGCGTCCGTCAGTCGTAATAGAATATGTAAAAGCTTCATTTCCGCTATTTGGAGATTGGTTGAATTTACCGGGCGCAAATTGGCTGTTTTGCTCTCTTATGGCATTTAAAACGTCATTGGGCGACAAGTTATATTTTGCCAGCATGTCCGGTTTTGTCCAGATACGTATCGAATAATTTTGTCTGCTAAATAGTGCGGCATCTCCCACGCCCTTTACTCTTTTTAGCTCATCAATCACATTTATTAAAGCATAATTTGCCATGTATCCCACATTATATGTGTTATTTTCCGAATACAAAGCCACAAGCTTTAAGATAGTTGAGGAACGTTTGATAACAGTAACGCCCCTTGCTTGAACTTCTGAAGGGAGTATGGCTAAAACTTGCTGCACACGGTTGTTGACATCAATTGTAGCTTGGTCCGGATCTGTTCCGATTTTGAAAAATATATTAATAGATAAAACTCCGCTTGAAGATGAAGTGGATGTCATATATATCATATTATCAACACCATTTATCTGTTGTTCCAAAGGTGCAGCTACTGTATTTGCTATCGTTTCAGCACTTGCACCCGCATAAGTTGCAAAAACAGAAACTTGCGGCGGGGTAACATTCGGATATTCTTCGACAGCAAGCTCTTTCATTGCGGCAAAGCCTGCTATTAATACTATTATAGAAATTACCGTCGCAAAAATCGGTCTATATATAAAAAATTTAGAAAACATAAATTAACCTTTATTTCTTATCCGCTGTAACATTAGCTTTGGATGCCATCATTTGGGCAAAAACAACTGCCGAAATCACATTGGCATCCGGTCTTATTTTTGTAAGATTGTCAATGATAACCTCTTCATTCTCTCCTAAACCTTCCGTTACTACTATATTACCGCCTGCTACAGTGATATCTGTCTTGATAGGAGTTTTTTTAGCCTTTCCCTCTTTCATGACATATACATAATTTCCCAAAGGATCTTGCATAACAGCTTTTTGCGGAACAAGCAATGCGTCTTTTAACACAAGACCTTCTATAGAAACTCTTACAAAAAGACCAGGGAAAAGTGTCCTGTCTTTATTATCAAACGTCGCTCTTGCTTTTATGGTAGAAGTTTGAGGATCTACCACATTGTCTAAAAAGTCAAATGTTCCTAAGTTATCATAGGCATCTCCCGCAGGAGTTATGATTTTAACAGGTAATTTGGCTTTTGCTATATTGCTCCAGCTGCCTTTGTTGAGTGAATATTTTCTCTTTAAAAAGTCAATGTCCGGTATAGAAAACTCGGCATATACGGGATTTGTTTGAGTAATGACCGTAAGTAACGAATTTGTAGATGATGTTCCGACATAACTTCCGATATCCTGCAAACTCTCGCTTATGCTCCCGCTCGCAGTTGCCTTGACTTTTGTATAATTCAAATCGACCTCGGCATTTCTAAGAGCAGCTTTGGCTGCTTCTACTTGTGCTCTTGTGCTTTCATAAGCATTCAAAGCAGCATCGTATTCTCTTTGACTGACTGCATTTTGGGGGTATAGTTGCTCTATTCTCTGCCAATTTCTATCAGCCTCTTTGGCGGCTGCTTGAGCAATGCTCAATTGCGCTTTAGCAAGATCGTAAGCTGCTTCGTATCTTGACGGATCTATCTGATAAAGTAATGTTCCTTCCTTTACAAATGAACCTTCTTGAAAAAACTTTTCCTCCAACGTTCCGGGAACTCTTGCTACGACTTGTACTTGCTGGACACTTTTTATTCTTGCCGGATATTCCAAGGATATAAAAACATCTTCTTTTTGCGTTTTAAAACTATTAACGGGAAGAGGTGGCATTTGTTGTGTAGAATCGACAGTTTTTTCTCCCGAACATCCTATAAAAACCAACGCACATAAAGACACAAGAGCAATTTTGTATTTGACTTGTAAAACTTCGCGAAAAATCATTTTTTGACTCCAATATTTAAATCTGAAATTTTGTGTAATAATAATTACATTTTTAAGGTCGGTGATTATATCCTTTATTTTGTCAATAAGTCAAGAGCCCTAAAATAAAAATCCATATCATTTTTTTACAACCATGCCCTTGAAAAAAATTTTTACTGTTTGGCGCAATGATTTTTCAATATCAAATACCGGATCATTGTCAGTATCTACACCAAGTATTTTAGCGAAAAAGAACGGTTCTTTTAATAAAAGTAAAAACTGATATGCCGCGAGAGTAGGGTCTTCTATATTGATATTTCCCTTCTTTTGTTCTTTTATGAAATATTCTGCCATTATAGATGCAATGCGTTTTATGGTATTATCAAAAAAAATCTTTCCGACTTTTGCATTATTTTTATGACCCTCAGAGATTATTAATCTATGAAAAGCATAAGTAGATTCATTTGCACTGAGTTCTATAATTTTTTTGCCGATATCGTATAAAAAATCTTCAAAATTTTCACTGTAAGAGATAGCAGAACTTTCTATGCTTGAAAAAAATTCTTTCGATTTTTGGGAAAGAACTTCAATAAAAATAGCCTCTTTATTGCCAAAAAGCTTATACATAGTTACGAATGAACCGCCTGCTTGTTTGATTATCTCACACATTTTGGCTTTTTCAAATCCGTACTGCAAAAAAACCTTAGACGCAGCGTCAATCAACTTGTCATATCTTACTTTTTCTTTAGGGCTTAATGATTCTTTTGCGATTTTTGTACATGCAGGCATAATTTTACCTCTTTTCATAACGTTTTTTTACTAGTACTCTTTTTACGTAATTTTTAATTTCCGGCACTGTTTGCGTCAAATATTGATAGTTTTGCAAAGCTTTGTCCAAATCTCCTCCATGTTCATATAAAAGTCCTAAATTCAGATATATTTCATAAGGCACTTCATTGTTTATTGTCTCTTTTAGCTTTTCAAGTCCCAAAATCGCCTCTTTGTAATTTTCTTTTGAAGCTGCTTTGATACTTTGCTTGAAAATTTTTGCCTCATTTTCTGAGATATGTATGCTTTTTATCTCGCTTGATAGTTTCTCTTTTTGTATGGTTATGATTGGAAAAATCGTATTTTTTATCTTTTTTACCAACAATAGTATATTCTCCTGTTTAAGATTATCGGCTAAAAATATATCGGGACCAAAACCGTATGAATAATTAAGGCCATAACGGCAACCATCGGCAAACTCTCTGCTTACAATCGGAAACTCTTTAGTCTCATTAGTATACGTTTTTGAAGCTTTTAGCGTCACATGTATACTGTCTGTGACATCCAAACACGGTGTATATACCACTCTTGGAATACGATAGCATTCGCCATTTGGGGTACATCTTATATCCGAGTAATGATAAGAAGGCTCATATCTGCGGTATGCAAATCTATCATACGACAACATTTCCAAATCCAAACGATATGAAGCATTTTGTTCGTTTATCGAAAAGCCGTCTTTGATTATCTGTTTTTCGAGTTCACTTTTTATTGTTCTGCTCAAAATAGGGTATAAACTGTTTTTTACATGTATGGAAACAGGCAGATTTTCTTCTACAAATGCGCCGTCCGAAAAAGATACTATTTCAACTTTTGCGCTACATCCTGCAAATAAGATAATACTTATAGAGAGATAGAAAAGATATCTTAACATGTAAAAACCCTACAAAACACTGCGAATGAATAATAAATTTTTGAGTATACCAAAGTGCACATTAATAATCAATTCCATCTTAATCTTCACACAAAATTTTAAAATTAATATAATATACTATTGTAACTTTAACGTTTTGATACACGTCAATGCAAAGAGCATTAAATAACTATAAAATAAAAAATATAAAAATCTCAATCCAAAGGAGGAGTAGTGAAAACACGCAAACTGCTTGTGACATGTTCGGTATTTGCATTTGTTGTAGCATTAGGACTTTTAATCTACACGTTAAGCATTGCAAAAGCCGCATCATACCTCACAAGCGATTCAATGGCCTGTATCAACTGTCATGTAATGAATACCCAGTATGCTACATGGCAGCACAGTTCGCATGCGTCCGTAGCTGCGTGCGCGGATTGTCACTTACCGCATGATGGGGTTCAGAAATATATCGCTAAAGCAAGAGACGGTTTAAATCATGCTGTTGCATTTACTTTCAACACATATAAAAACGCTATTGTCATAAGCGATAATGGAGCGAAGCGCGTACAAGAAAATTGTATATCCTGCCATGCCACTCTCTCATCTACCATAGTGGCAAACAGCGATATAAATCATCGTTATGATGACTTAACGATAGATACGGGAAGACGCTGTTGGGAGTGTCATAAAGAAGTGCCTCACGGAAAAGTAAGAGGCTTAAGTACAACGCCTGATAACCTCGGCGTAAAATATGTAAAATAAAGGAGATAAGATGAAAAAATACATATTGCTATTG
>JAIRSJ010000019.1 GCA_031255525.1 Campylobacteraceae bacterium | reverse complement strand
TATTCATCTCACTATTTCAAAACTAAAATGTACAAAGCGTTAGAAGATATAGGATTTGACATACCATACGAAAAATGGTTTACAAATTTGTACGAAAAAGGCAATACAGGTTCAGCCTCATTTTATATAATTTTAGAAGAATTTGCCAAGACAAAACCCTTGAAAGATAAAGATCAGATACTCTGCTTCATTCCTGAAAGCGGCAGATTTTCAACTGCTTTCGTGCTTCTTGAAGCCGTTATAAGATGATAATATCTTTACAAATCATGGCAAGTGCCATGATTTTTGCACCTGAAAAGATAGAGGATTTAAAAGAAAAAGAGCTTATTGCAAATATGTTGTTGCGCCGCAGATTGACCAGAAATGCCAAAATGCTGATCTATTTGGCCGATAAACTTGGCATAAAAGACGAGCGTATAGTTTATGGCAGCAATTATGGAGAACTTCAAGAGAGCCTTTTGATACTAAAAAATATTTTTGCATCTATCCAACCTAGTCCAACTGATTTTCAAAATTCTGTTTATAACACTCCAAGCGCTTATCTTTCGATTTTAAAGGAGAATCGTTCTGAAATTTTATGCGTGTCAAACGGCAACAAGACGGGAGATAATGTTATGCAGACAGCGGCTGTGAAAGCCTTAGACGAAGATACGATTTTCGTTGCTGTTTGTGAGAGTTTTGCTCTTGAGGAGATTGATAATAAATGCAATGCTGCGCGCGAGTGTGCCGTAGGATTTAAAATACAAAAAAGCTCCCAAAAACCGCATGTGTTATTTGATAAAATAAAACCGCTCAACAATTTTGTACCTTCCGTCGCAAAATTGGCTGCTCTTTACGAGTGCGCAAATAAAAGTGTTATTGTGGGTGTAGAGTGTTAAAACTTCCTCACAAGCCGCCGATTTTATTTGTACGGAACGTATTATCAAAAGAAGACGACAGCGCCGTTGTTGATACTCTTTTTCCGAAAATTCCAAGTCTTGCCATGATGATGGAAGCAGCCGCTCAGAGCAGTTGTGTTTTCGGAGATGAAGACAAAGAAGGGTTTGTTATATCCTGCCAAAACGTTACCTTACATGGAAAGCCAAAGGGAGTATCGTTTAAAACGCATGTAGCATGTAGACTTAAAAACGGACTATTAAGCGAAATATTTTTTGAATCAAGAGAAAATGATATTCTGATAGCAAGCGGAACACTTCTCTTGATGCTAAGCAAATAGAATAAAAATCAAGAATAGAAATCTAATTAATTATTTTCACAAAACAGACAACTAATACTCCTGTAATATCGTTAGTTAAGCTATTTAAAAAAACAGTTATAAAATAACTTTAAATATGGCGTTGCTTAAATTTTGTTGAACTATTTTTTAAGTGTTAGTGGATACAATAACAAGCAAAGACAAATCAAAACTAAAAAATGAGGAGAGAGTTGCGCATGAGAGTGATAAACGCTAAAGAGATTACAAATGCTGTTGCCAAACTTTGCAAGGAGGCATGTTGTGATGTTACACCTGATATGTACAAAGCTTTTAAAAAAGCGCAAAAAGATGAAAAGTCGCCGTTAGGACGTGATATTTTGGGCAAACTTATAGAAAATGCCGATATTGCCAAAACCAACAGGACTCCTATTTGTCAAGATACCGGCATGGCTGTTGTATTTGCTGATATAGGACAAGACTTGCATATTGAGGGCGGCTATATAGAAGATGCTATAAACGATGGAATAGCAGAAGGTTATACGGATGGATATTTGAGAAAATCCGTGGTGGCAGAGCCTATCTTTGATAGAGTAAATACAAAAAATAATACTCCTGCTGTTATCCATACGAGAATAGTCAAGGGCGACAAATTAAAAATCAAAGTCTGTCCCAAAGGTTTTGGAAGTGAAAATAAAAGTATTTTAAAAATGCTTGTTCCGGCAGACGGATTAGAGGGCGTTAAAAAGGTATTTTTGGAAGCGGTGAAACTCGCAGGTCCTAACGCTTGTCCGCCTATGGTCATAGGAGTGGGTATCGGGGGCACTATGGAAAAAGCGGCTATTTTAGCTAAAAAAGCAGCCGTAAGATCTGTTGACTCGCAAAATGAACACCCCAAATATCAAAAACTTGAAATTGAACTCTCAGAGCTTGCAAATAAAACAGGAGTGGGTCCGCAGGGACTCGGTGGCACAACAACGGTATTTAAAGTAAATGTAGAGTGGTATCCTACTCACATAGCAGGGCTTCCTGTTGCGATAAATGTTAACTGTCACGCGGCGCGTCATGCCGATGTTACGCTTTAAGGAGAGTAAAAATGTCAAATACTATAAAAATAATCGCTCCATTTAACAAAGAGAGTGTAAAAAAACTAAAAGCAGGCGACAATGTTTTAATCACGGGTACAATTATAGCTGCACGCGACGCTGCGCATAAAGCTTTAACCGAAGCTTTGGCGCGAGGAGAAAAATTGCCTGTCGAACTTAAAAATGAAACTATCTATTATCTTGGACCAAGTCCTGCTAAACCAGGACAAGTAATCGGTGCGGCAGGTCCCACAACAAGCGGAAGAATGGATAAATATACTCCTGCTATTTTGGATTTGGGAGTGGTTGGAATGATCGGTAAAGGCTACCGTTCAAAAGATGTCGTAGACTCCATAGTTAAAAATGGCGCCGTTTACATGGTGGCCATAGGGGGAGCAGGTGCGCTTATATCGCAAACCATTAAAAAATACGAAATTTTGGCTTATCCTGAATTGGGACCCGAAGCTATAGCAAGACTTACGGTTGAAGATTTTCCCGCAATTGTAGCGATTGACAGTGAGGGAAATAATTTTTACGAAGCCGGACAAAAACCTTATATCAACATATAAGATTGATTGCAAAATTTAACTTTGATGAAAAGAGAAACTGTGTCCCGATTAATTTAAATGAGAGGACACAGTTTGTTGTTTTACAAACTTATCGTTGGCGATAGAAGAGTGAGACAGGAAGGCGTCACAAGCTATAAAGACATATTTTGCTATTTACACTTTAAAAGGTTTAAAAACAATAAGCAGTCTCGGCAATAACAAAATTGCGCCAAAAAACACCATCAGCATAACCGCAACCGTTAAAATACCAAAATAGATCGTTGGTATAAAGTTTGAAAATACAAGTACGCTGAAGCCCAAAACTGTAGCTATTGTTGTGTAATACATAGCGTATCCTATGCTATTGTGTGAACGATACATGGCTTGTATGTAATTCCCGTCTTTACTGAGTTCATTTTTGAAACGATGAATATAGTGTATCACATCATCAACCCCTATACCTATACTAATAGCAGCTATCGTGATAGTCATCATATCAAGAGGAATACCGACATATCCCATAAATCCAAATACCGCTCCCATCGGAATTAAATTTGCCACAATACCTATAATAGCAGCTTTTAAAGAGCCAAATAGCGGCCAAAAGATGATTAAAAACGCCAAGGCTACCGCCCCAAGAGTTAAAATTTGCGATTTAAAAAGACTTTGAAGCATATTGTTGTATAAAACCATAGCGCCTGCGAGTTTGTAATTTCCAATATCGGGCGTAACAATCTCTTCCAAATCTTTTTGCATCTTTTTCAAAAGCTCGTCTCTTTTTAAATTCGGATCGGAATCAATAAGTCGCATGGTGAAACGAAGTTCGTTATGTTCTATATTCAGAAACGGATTTAAAATGATATTTCTGTATTGGAGCGGAAGTTGCGTATATATAAGCGCCAACTCAAAACCGTCAAGCTCTTCATTGTTATTAAGGCGTTTGCCCACTTCAAGCATGGTGCCCAAAGATTGTACTTTTCCAACATGCTCCAAACTTTCAAAGTAGTTACTAATACGCATAGCTAATTGAGTTTTTTGAGGCGAAAACCAGTATTTCGGATCATTTTTGTTTTCGGCAAATTCGGCCTCAAAATCATCAAAATCTTCGCTTTGCGTATCCTCGTTGTTTTTGAAGTTCACTATTAGATCAAGCGGCGTCGTTCCGCCGAGATTTTGATCTATATTTTTCATGCCTTGATAAATTTGGGTGTCGGATTTAAAGTAACCTATGAAGCTGTTTTCAACTTTTAGTTTTTGAATGCCAAAAAATGCAAATACAACAAGAATAATGCAGGCTGTTATTACAAAACGACCTTTTTTATGAACGATTTTTGCGCAAAATGATGAAAATGCAAATTCTCTTTCAAATTTTACATACAGAGGTTTTTTGGGCAAAAGTGCCAAAATAACCGGAAATGCCACAAAAGCGATAATCAAAGATAAACTAATGCCGCTTGCCATCATCCAACCAAAGCTTATGACAGGCTTTATTTTTGAGAGCATTAGCGATAAAAATCCGACAATAGTGGTGAAGACTGCAAAAAAAGACGGATTTAACTTTGAAAGAACCGTCAGCAAAATCAATCTTTTCTGTTTTGCCTGCATATATTTCACGGCAAGTTCACGATATCTTACCGTAAGATGCAAAACTATGGATATTGTTAAAATAAGCTGTAAAGCTATGAAATTTGATGAGATAACAGTAATCTCCCAGCCGAAAAATCCTAAAATGCCCGTTGTAGCTATAATGCTCAAAATACATATTAAAAGCGGAAGCATAATCCAGCGAAGTTGTCTGAAAATCAACCACAAGGCAAAGATGAAGAGCAAAAACAGAGATATACCAAAATAGACGATGTCACTTTTGATGAAAGTTATCATATCCACAGCTATCATATTTACGCCGCCCAAAAAGAGCGTTCCTAATTCTTTATTGTTTGTTAGTATCTCGCGCATGTCGTTTATCAGCTTGCGCTCTTTGACACGCAGTTCGTCTCTATATATTTTAAACTCTTTTGAAGCTAATGTGAATTCTTGTTTGTCTGCTTTTGTGTCATTTCCCATTTCCACCTTAGCTTTTGCATCATTTCTTTTTTGAAGCAGGCGCATATAAGTATCATCAGACTTTAACATTACTATTATGGCTGTGGTTTTCAAATCTTTGCTTACAAGATTTTGACTATATATTGGACTTGAGAGAAACTCTTTGCGTGCTTTTTCCAAACTCACATCGGGTGATTTTAGAGTTATTATATTGTTTATGAGTTCTGTTATTTCGCCCGAACCGTTTTCAAGCAGGGGAACTTCCAGAATGTTTGTAACAGAAGCCACCTGCTCAAGTCTTTTTAATTCGTTTGATATTTTTTCTATAGCTTGTAAAGATTCATGGGAGAGCAGATCGTTTTTTGGAGCAAATGAAACAATCAGCATATCAAGTCCCGATGGATATCTTGAAGAGATTTCTCGCATAAATTTTAAGTCGGCGTCATTTTCCAGCAAGAGAGTTTCAGCCGAAGCGTCTACTTCAAGTTTGGTCGCTCCGAAACCTAATAGCACTACTCCCAAGAGCAAAATGCTCAATACTTGTACAGGATAAGCCAGGATATAGTTGGAGTAGAGCTTTTTTGGCATCGTTTATTGTTGCGCCGCATTTATGTCTATGGACTCTATCTTTTCCATCAAGTCCTCAAAAGAGCCATTTTTCAAAGCGCCTTCAAATTGACTTCTGTAAGTTTGCGTTATACTTACACCCAAGATATCAACATCATAGATAAGCCAGCCTTTGTCTTGCTTTGTATCGTAAAATTTATAAAGTACGTCATATCTTTTTCCTTCAGAGTCCAGCAAAAACATGGGAAGCTGTATTCTTGTGGCAGACGTTTGCACAGATTTTTCCAAGCCTATTTTTTGATTTGTATAAAATTTCAGTTTGTCGGCGTAAGACTCCTTTAAGTGCTTCACGAATTTGTCCATAAACTCTTGTTGCTGTTTTTTGTCCAATTCATTCCATTGAGTTTTGCCAAGACAGTTTTTAGCCATCTGTTCAAAATCAAATACTTCTTCAAAAACGGTAAAAATCTTTTGCGATTTTTGCCCAATATCAGAATTATTATCTTGTAGCATTTTTACTACAGTATCCAAATCTGTCTTAAGCTTGGTATCTATCTCGTTTTGGGTAATTCCAAATGCGAAGCCGCTGATAAACATCAGCGTAAAAATTATCTTAAACATCACTTTTCTCCTTTGTTTAATCACTCTTTTATAAGTGCATTTCTGCGTTGTTCGTACATGTTTTTCAAAAGCGGATAGAGATCTATCGCATCTTTCGTGACCATACCGTACATATCGACAATTTGCGGTGTGTTATTTAGCAATTCTACGGCTCTTAAACCATAAGCCCGATCTCTGCCGATAATATTTGCATACCGCCACTCAAAATAGTTTGTCGGATTTATAACCACATCCGCAAATCTGCCGCCGAGATCTCTAACATTTGAAGGACCTAAAAACGGCAACACTATATGAGGACCGCCCGGGACTCCCCAATATCCTAAAGTTTGACCAAAATCTTCTTGTCGTTTTTCTATCTTGTAAATATCTGTTGCAACATCGGCAAAACCCAAAAAGCCTACCGTGGTATTGATAATAAATCTCCCACTTTCACTAAATGCGCCTGTTATTTTACCCTGCAAAACATTATTTACAAAACGCACCGGGAACATAAGATTGTCAAAAAAATTGCCGATAGAGTTTCTGGCACCATACGGGACGATTTTTTTATATCCTTTAGCCACAGGAGAGACGACATAGACTATTGCCGCATTGTTGAATTTCGTCATTGCTCTATTGTATTTCTCAAGAGGGTCAAAATCGCTGCTGTTTGGAGTTGAAAACTCTTCTTCAAATTCATCTATTTCTTGTGGGTCGGATACAGTTTGATAAGAGACATCTTTATTGGCACAACCTTCCATAAGCAGTAGCAAAATGGCAAAAAAAAGCAGTCTCATCCGATGCTCCAAAACAAAAAATGTATTCTATCAAATTTTTAATAACAAACAGTTTCCCGTATATTTGCATTATATATCGACAGCCATTGTGTTTGAAAGTAAATCATGCAGATTTTTCCCATCTTTTCTAAAAAAACATAAGATCAAACCTATCAAAATAACGCCTGAGATAATAAAACAAAGAAATCTAAAAAAACATCTGAAAAATCCGACGCCGTTTTTTGTTTTTGTATCAATAAGTTTGATTTCATATGCTTTGTATCCGGGAGTTTGGGTAAATTTGGAAGTTAGCGTTGAGATTATTATGCCAAATAGCATAGTGCATATAAATATAGCTATGGAATTTTGCTGGAAATCTTCTTTCCCATCTAAAATAAAATAAGCAGTAATATATAAAATAGGCATATTTATCATAAACATGTCTATCAGAAAAGCTTTTGCTCTTTTTGGCACGGAAGCAATTTTTTGCCTGTTTTGATTCTGCTCTTTTTTGGTTATCTTGTTTTGTTTAATGTTTCTCCAGCGCACATTATGCCTAATTTCCCCTGCTTCCGGGTTTTATAGCTTTGCTTCCGCTTTTGCACATAGGACATTCGTCTGGTTCAAAAATATCAAATTCAAAATCCTCAAGCGCGAAAAACGGTACATCGTTTGGAAGCTTACAGGTGGGCTTTGCTATCTTGTTGCTATTGTGTCGGGTGCAAAATCCTCTGTTTGCGAGTGCGGCGAATGCCACTACTTCGCCCCCAAGTTCTGTTATAATGCGTGCTGATTCAAGAGCAGAACCACCCGTTGTTATGATATCTTCGCAAATAATAAATTTCTCACCCCTTGTTATATTAAAGCCTCTTCTTAGAGTCATTTTGCCGTCAACTCTTTCCGTAAATATTGAGCGTGAACCAAGAGCTCTTGCGAGTTCATATCCGGCCAGAATCCCGCCAAGCGCAGGCGCACATACGCTTTGAACTTTTATACCGCCTTGATTTATAAGTTTTGCCAGCTCATCGGCAAGTTTAGCGGCTGTCTTGGGATTTTCCAAAACTTTTGCACTTTGGAGATAAAATCTTGAATGTTTGCCGCTTGACAATAAAAAGTGTCCTTCAAGATAAGCGTTCGCGTCTTTGTAAATTTTTTCAATATCCATCATTATACTTTCAAAAGCTCAGCTTCTTTTTGTTTTACGAGTTCATCTACTGTTTTGATAAAATCATCGGTTATTTTTTGCACTTCGCTTTCGCCTTTTTTCGTTAAATCTTCGCTCAAAATTTTATCTTTTTCAAGTTTTTTTATTTTATCGTTAGCCTCTTTGCGGATATTTCGTATCGCGATTTTGGCTTTTTCGCCCATCGCTTTTGCATGCTTTGCGCTCTCTTGCCTTTGTTCTACCGTCATCGGCGGAAAATAGAGCTTAATACTCTCGCCGTCATTATTTGGATTTATGCCTATATTTGCTTCCGCTATAGCTCTTTCTATATCTTTTAATATCTTTTTTTCCCAAGGAGAAACGCTTATAGTAACGGCGTCGACAGCCATTATTGAAGCTACTTGATTTAAGGCGACGGAAGAGCCGTAATAGTTTACATATATATTGTCCAAAATGGAGATATTTACTTTGCCGCTTCTTAGTGTCTGAAAGTCCCGTTTGAGAGCGTCTATACTCTTTGACATATGCTCCTTTTCAAATTTGTAAATCTCGTCTACCGCCATATTAGTCCTTTACTATGATTTTTGTTGAAGCTTTATTGCCTATTTTTAAGATTATTCTCGTTCTTTGATTAGCCAGTTTTTCTTCTATCGTCTCTTCTATCATGCCGTTTTTTACTTTTACATCCATCCAGCCGATATTTGTTATATAGAGTTTTGCTTTGGTTGCATTTGAGGTTGTTTTAATATTGACTTTGGTGAGATTGCCGTCTTTTGGAAATGATTTCGGTTCATTCCATTGCGCCTCTAAAACTTCAAAATTCAAAAGAGTTTTCAAGTCCGCTTTTCCCACGACAGCCAGCCTGTCCAAATCATAAATATCGCTGGTTTTATCCACAGCCCCGTTATTCTGGTTGAGTATAGCGCTAAACCCAAACTCTTTTGCTGTGTTTTTAACATTTTCATTAAATTCGCCGTAAGGATAAGAGTAAAAACTCGGCATATGGCCTATTTTGTTATTAAAAAGCTCCAACCCTTTTTTAAAATCCTCTTGCAGTGTTTTTTCACTAAGTCTTGTTGAGTGAGGATGCGCATATGAGTGAAATTCTAAACTTCCGCCAAACTCTTCCAAGCTTTTTAACTCTTCCCATGTCATAAAATCGGAATATTTTTGTTCGGTCGCTTTTGCGTACACAAAGATACTGAACGGGTATTTGAACTCTTTGAAAATCTCCAAAGCATTTAAAAAACTCTTGTACCCATCATCAATCGTGATTGCTACCCATTCATCGGGAATGCTTTCGTTAGTACTTAATTTGTCGACAATTGCTTTTAGCGGCACTACTGTATAGTTATTGTCTTTGAGGTAAGCAAACTGCTTTTTTAATTCGCTGTTCGGAGTATTTGTAGACGGATATCTATCATCGTTAAATCTATGATAGATAAGAACGTGAGCATCCGCAAAAAGATAGGAGATGCCTACACAAAAAAGCAGTAAAAATTTCATCTATTTCGTATTGTTTAAATCCGCAGGCACAATCGGTACAATAGGAGCCGAAGGGGTTTCAACGGGCGCTAAAGGTATAGAGTCTATAAGTGACATGCTTCCTTGTTTGTTGTACAAATATAGTAACGCCAAAGTATTGATTATAAAAACGATTCCTACCGCAAAAGTAAATTTTGCCAAGAATCCGCCGGGACCTTTAGCTCCAAAAATAGACTCATTGCTTCCGCTGTATGCACCAAGACCTATAGAAGAGCTTTTTTGCAGTAAAACAGAGATTGTTATAATCACTGCTAAGATAAATTGAAATACAAAAAGAAATTCAGCCATAAGAATCCTTCATAAAAATATCCTCAAATACTAAAAAATCAGATAATTGTCTTTATAATGAGGAGCATTATTTTACCAAAACGATATTAAAAGAATGTTAAAGCTTTGAAGTGCGTTTGCGGTTTTAAACCTTGAAGATGAAAATTTATAAAATTTGGTTGAAACTACGCGAAAGTTTTGCATGAAAAGCAAATGTCGATAAAGTTAAGACAAAATCATAAATTTTACAAGAATTGGCATAGATACAAAAGTATCATATTAAGCATGCAAGGGACAAATTTTGCAATTTAGGCAAAATCGGCTCAAAAGCTTTAACTAAAGGCAATTGTGGTAATATTTTTTGCAAAATTGAGGAGATACAATGGGCGGAGTATTTGGGATTATTACGGCCATAGTTATAGTGGCGCTGGGATATTTTTTATTTGTGAAAGCGGCGAAACCGATTTATAATTTGAACGAATGGACAGGGCGCCTTTGGCAATGGGCCGAACAAAACGGTATCAGCAGACGCAAACTTCCGCGATATGAAGAAAATCTTGTCGAATTAACGGAACTTAACATCTCTTTTCATGAATTAACCGATATTCCGAGCGAGCTTTGCAATATTACAAGTTTAATGCAGCTTGTCGCCGATGATAATAAATTAACCCTGCTTCCAAAAGAGATAACCAATTTGATAAATTTAACCAAACTCAGCTTGGACGGAAATCTCTTGACAAAGATACCGCAAGAGTTATTCAATCTTGTAAAGTTGCAAAAACTTTCTTTGGAGAACAACAAACTAACCGTCATTCCAAAAGAGATAGCTAATCTAACAAGCTTGAAGGAGATTAATTTATCAAACAACCATCTGTCTTCGCTTCCTGATGAAATAATGAATTTAAAACTTGAGAGTTTTTTCATCAGCGGCAATTCTGATTTGAATTTAACCAAAAAACAAAAAGAGTGGATAAAAAGCATTAAAGATTGCGATTGGACAGACGCTTAGCAAATATTGCCGAAAATAAAAGGTTATTATTTGGCGATGACTTTTTGATTGTATGAGATTTGGTGTCGTAAAAAAGTAAATACACTCAGATGTTTTTGATCCATATACTCAATCGGCTATCAAATATGCTATATTGCGCCAAAACTTTTATAGTAACAGAAAAATATCCAAAACAGCGATAAAACTAAGCAGCTTTTCTTTCTTGTATCATTTTTAGCATTATGCCGGCAATAAATACTTAGTCGTAGCATGTTAATTTACTAATAAATATCAAAAGCGAGTTATTTGCAGTATTTTGTAAAGAAACCGCTTTAGCGCCTTTGCTCTTAAAGTTTGTATATCGGATAGATAAAAAGCCTTCAAGACTTATAGGCAGATTTTTTTCTCTATCGCATAAAGACTATATCGTATTTCTTTGAAAATTTGCGCCTCTTTTATATCATAGAGTTTTAGCGTCTCTTCCAATACTCTTGCGCTCTCTTGCGCTCTTTTAAGATTTGCTATTTGCACGGAAATCAGATTTTCTCTTGAAGATTCGCTTTTTATGGTAAATTTTAAGACATCATTTTCAATATCGCGAGAATGCAAGAGCGTCTGATACGGTTCAAGTCTTGCTTTGTGCCTTAATCCTTTTAACGTTTTGGCGATATTTTTGTCATCAAAACAGTATCGCCTTATATCCTCAACCACTCTAACGCCTTCTCTCAATCTGTTAAGATTAGCGTCCAAAAGCCTTAAAAGAGGAGTTTGTAACTCCTCCAAAGGTTCACTCATCGCTGCTGAAAATTCCAAGAAGTCTTAAGATAAAAAGGAAAAGATTTAAAAAGTCAAGATAAAGCGCTATAGCCCCTTCTATCGGAGTTTCGTAAGCGCCCTTAATGATGTTTTGCGTATCATAAAGGACATAAATACTAAAAAGTATAGCGCCTACCGCCGATATAATCGTATATAAAATAGGACTGTGCGTAAATATATTTATGATAAACGCTACTATTAATACTACCAGCGATATTAGTAAAAATTTACCCAAAGAGCTGAAATTTCTTTTGGTATTCATAGCAAAAACACTCAAAGTGCCGAATGCTACTGTTGTCAAAATAAATGCGTTTACTACGATACCAACACCACCTTTAGAACTTGAAAATATTTCAATTATAGGTGAAAGCGTCAAGCCGCTTACAAACGTGAATGCAAACAGCAATATATAATTTAAACCTGCTTTGCGTTTCGCGAGCATTAAAGATACAAGAAGAGCAATTTCCACTGCAAATAATACCCATCTATACTCTAAGAGCTGATAAGCAAAATCCATTCCTGTATAAGCGCCTACGCTACCCGCGAGCAGTGAAGCCGCAAAAAGCTGATAAGTCTTTTTAATAAACAGCGAAAGCGCACTTTTGTTTTGAAGACCAAGTTCGCCTGTTTGCGAGCCTTGATTTGCATAATCTCTATCGTAAAGAGCCATTTATTTCCTCCATACAAATATATTAAAAGCGTATAGTATATCCAAAAAAACATAAATTAATAATTTATTTGTTGTGATAAATCTTTTGAGTATTGATACAAGGATAGCGTTATTTTAACGGCAATGATAATAAGTTTTTACATCTGAAATATAAAAATGAAGTTTATATTTTTCGTTTTTGCTTTTATGCAAGATTAAAGCTATATGTCTTGCTGTAATGTCAAATAAAAACAGCAATATTTTTACAATATTGATAAATATAGAAGATATATATTTATATATATGTGAGATAGGTATTACTCGGTTAGAAAAATTATACCTTTTGCACTTCAAAAATATTCTTCCGAATCCTGATTTTGTCAGCCGTCTTTAAGCATCATAAATATATAATTTCGTCCTTGTTTGAAACGACAGAACGTTCATCTTCTCGCAAGAGTTCTTTTTGTCCTGCATTCAAGGTCTTAACTTTCATTATTTTTTTATGACTG
>JAIRSJ010000011.1 GCA_031255525.1 Campylobacteraceae bacterium | reverse complement strand
TAACTATCTCTTCTCCTCTTATCACATAATGAACGTCTTTTTCAAATAAATAGTGCGCCTTTAGCGCTTGGTCTAATAAATGTGACAAGATAGCATTTTCAAGGCTATACAAATTATCTACTTTGAACAAACTCTCAGCTTTTGCTATACCTGCTTCTGTTACCAAAATAGCTCTATTTTTCTCATCAACGTTAAAATCTTCGTCTTTTTTAAGTTGTCTCGCAACAGTATCGGCCATTTGATAATGCTCCAGCCTTCTGCCTGCATGTCCAGAGATAATCAAAGGCGTTCTGGCTTCGTCTATCAGTATCGAATCCACTTCGTCGACTATTGCAAAATTATGTCCTCTCTGGACTTTGTCTTCAAGCGAATATTTCATATTATCACGTAAATAGTCAAATCCGAATTCATTATTTGTACCGTAAGTTATATCGGCGGCATACTGCTCTTTTTTGCTGTTTTCATCACGGTCTGTGGATAAAATCATCCCTACGCTTAAGCCTAAAAAGTTATATATTTTTCCCATATCGGTCGCATCACGTTTGGCAAGATAGTCATTAACCGTTACGATATGTACACCATTTCCCTTCATGGCATTCAAAACTACAGGCAAAGTAGCCACCAAAGTTTTACCTTCGCCTGTTTTCATCTCGGCTATATTTCCATCATGCAATACAAGTCCGCCTATTATCTGCACATCAAAATGTCTAAGTCCAACCGCCCTTACACTTGCTTCTCTTGTTATGGCAAAAACATCGTTTAGGACATCATCTAAATTCTTTTTGTCATCTCTCACTTCTTCTTTTAGCTTTGCAAATTCGCCTCTAAGTTCATCATCGCTCAAAGATTTATATCTCTTTTCGAGCATATTTATTTCAGCTGCACGCTTGGCATATTTTTTTATTTCTCTATCGTTTCTTGTTCCGAATACCTTGCCCAAAAAAGTCTCAATAAACATAAACAAAGCCTTTTTTCAATAAAATAAGGAGAAATTTTATCACACTTTTACAAAAGCTTTGATAAAACTACAATAATTTATTTTTGAAGGAATATGTTTTGAGAATTTTATCTGTTTTCATCATTTTTTTTGGTTTTCTATACGCACAAGATGGAATTAAAAGCATCTCGAGTAATTTTACTCAAATAATAACAAGCAGCGAAGGAGATTCGCTAAAATATGAAGGAAATTTTCAAGCTTTAAATGACGGTGACAATAATTTTGCTCTGTGGATTTATGAAAAACCTATAGAAAAAAAAATATATTTTACTAACAATAGAGTTGTGATGATTGAGCCGGACCTTGAACAAGCAGTTGTAACGTCTATAGAGAATATGCCCAATATATCATCGGTTTTAGATAAAGCTTTGAGCGCTAACAAACAAACAAACAAAGACGTTAATGTTACCGTTTTTGATACGGTATATAACATTTACTTTGAAAATAATATTCCATCCAAGATATCTTATGTAGATAACCTCGATAATAAAATAGATATTTTACTGAAAAATACAAATTTAAATATCAATATATACAAATTAACGTTTCAAGTTGAAATACCCGAAGGTTTTGATATAGTTCAATACTAAAAAACAAAAACTCGCAAATGAGCGCAAATATCTTTTTTGTTTAACCGTCGATGAAAACCGCTTTGGCATTTTTGTAAAACTCTTTAACTCTATCATCTACATAAACGCACTTTTTAAGATATGTCTCAAAATCGTCTCCGTTATATCTGATATATAAGCCCTTTGCGCTCATAGCGCGGCTTATAGCTACATAAAATTGACTTCTTTCAAAAATATTGCTAATGTCGCAAACCAAATTTTCTATGCTCATACCTTGGGATTTATGAATAGTTATAGCATAAGAAAGCTTGAGCGGAAACTGTTTTAATGTTAGTAAAGGCTTGCTTTTCATCTGCAAGTCTTCCAAAATATTTTCATACAAAACAAATTCGTGCGGCTCAACTCTTATCAGGCGATCGCTCTTTTCCACTATTAAGAAGTTTTCATTTATGTCTTTTATTATTCCTTGTTCGCCATTAAAATATTTTCCCCATTTATTTGCGCAAAATATGACATTTGCTCCTCTTTTCAGTTCAAGTTCCAGCGATATGTTGAGTGACTTACGCCATGTTTCGGCTCTGTTTGTATGCAGACTTTTTTCATGTATAGTCTCTTGTGCATTTAAGATGCAAAGCTCGTCTTGTATTTGAGCAAGTCTTGCCTTATTTGTTTTATCAGCCTCATAATTTGTTCCGAAAAGTATTGTAGGATTTTGTTTTAGTACATTGTCGTTTTTTCTGAGAATTTCCAAAAAGTCAACGACTCGACAGTCCAATTCGCCTTTTCTGATTTGATTTAATATAGAGAAAAACTTTCTATCGCCCGTTCTTTTTGAGTTTGTTAACTCTACTATTTTAGGGTTATAATTTTTCCAAGCGCTGCTCTCAAAAGCATAAACTTCATCTCCGCCAAACAGTGAAAAAGCGTTCGCATTTTTATCTACAGGCGGAAGCTGAAAAAAATCTCCCACAAACAGTATAGAACCTTTAAAGCTTGCGTTATCAAGTCTGTATCTTATCATCTCCATTAAAGCAGCAGACACCATAGATATTTCGTCTACTATTAAAAGTTCGGCGCTCAAGAGCATAGCATTGATCTCTTTTATGCGTTGTTTATTATATCTATCATAACGCAAAAGCTCTTCGGTATTTTGGCAAATACCAAATGCAAAAAAACTATGGATAGTTTGTCCGCCTATATTTACGGCACTTATACCTGTGCTTCCGAGTATGACAACATGTCTATTTTGTAATTTATAATCATCTATTAGTTTGGTTGTCAGATAACTTTTGCCAACTCCACCGCCGCCTGTTAAAAAAAGATGGTCGTTTTTTAGTATATCTTTTACAATTTCAAGCTCTTTCACAACTTACCCTGTATAATTTTTTGGTATTATACACAAAGAAGATTTTTACTCAAGGACAGACGATGGCAAAAAGCAAGAAAAATCTGCCAAAAAGCGCTATTCAAAACACGCAAACAGATCAACTCAACAATATTCCGATACATATCAAGAAAAAAAACAGGCAAAGCAACGCAAAAAATACAGAACTTGATACACTTGTAAAAATACGTGTCAAAAAAGAAGAACAAAGTGTTCTTAGCAACGTGCAAAATGCTGTTTTGATAATCATAGCGGCGTCAAGTGCTGCAATTGTGCTGTTTTACACGCTGTTTCCCAATCAATAATCACAAAAAATAAAATGCGTTTTTTTGTATACCTTTGTATAGTTTTTCTTTTTTTTACAGGATGTTCCGTAAAAGAACCGACACTGGCAGAAACTTTGAAATATGAGCAAAAAGCTGCTGTTTTGCCGAACATTCCAGTGCTTGCACAAGAAGAACGTGAAGAATTTAAAGAAACTTTTTTGGAAAGATATTTTGCCGCATGGAATGAAAACTCGCTTTGGATAAGCTTGGAAGACGCCTCTTTTGGACTTGAATTTCTCAAAAATAGAGATAAATACGCAGCCGAAAATCGCATTGGAGTAAGCCTGTCATGGGTTGAAAATATAAAAAAACTCTCAAACTTTGACGATTACGGCTCTGTTTTAGCTCGCGCTATCACTACAAGAAATACAAATTTACGCCTGCTTCCCACAGATAAGCCGCTCTTTAGAGTCTCTGCCGAAAAATTCGATTATCCGTTTGATTATTTACAAAATTCATTTATAGGCATTATGCAACCGATTATCATATCACACTATTCATCAGATTTTGCATGGGCGTTTGTCGAAAGTTCATTTGCTTCGGGGTGGATAAAAACAAACGAGATAGCCATTGTAGATGAACTGACGATAGAAAAGTTTAAAAAAGCTCCGAAAATAGTCATAACACAAGACAATGTCGCAGCATATTA
>JAIRSJ010000079.1 GCA_031255525.1 Campylobacteraceae bacterium | reverse complement strand
ACTCTATAACTATTTAAAAATGTATTTACCAAAAGAGGTGTTGCTATAACCAAATACGGAGCAAAATTATCAAATGGAATGCGCTGGCGAAACGATAATAGCAAAGAAGCTATAAATGTCCCGAAAGAGAGCCACCAAAGAAGTGATTTACCACCTTTTATCAAAATACGATACTGAGTATATATAAAATATAGAAAAAGAAGCGGCGAGAAGATAGCAGCAAAAACGCCGAAAGTATCCAGAAAATAACCGCGCGGTTTACCGCTGCTCATTTGGGCTATCTGGTCTGCATACATATAGGCTGAAAATGCGAACAATGCGAGTGAGATCATCATCATTGCGCCGTCTTTTTTGATAATCGCATAAAAAAACAGGAGAAAATATAAAACAATAAAACCTTTATCTAAAAAAAGTGCCAAAAAGAGTGCAAGATACACGAATATTTTTTGCTCTTTTTGTATTAAAAAAAGAGATAAAAGCGTTATAAAAATCACGATTCCGGCGCTATTTACCAAAAGTGCCGCACTGATAACTCCGGGAAGCAAAACATATATTAGCACACTTACTATCCTGTCTACTTCTCGCTTTAAAAAAGATTTTCCGACAAGATACAGCAAAAACGCAGAACATGCATGCAATAAAATAAAAGGCACTCTTAGAGCATAGTCATTTTGTCCGAAAAGTGCACATGACAATCTTGCAAGATAATGAATTGCTCCTTGTTGATTGTAAAAAATATCCGCTTCATAGTAACTGATTGAAAGCGTACCAACGCCAAAAACCAATACTACAACGCTTAGGGTAATTATCGAAAAAACGGCAATAATCTCTCTCATGCAGTTATCCAAAAATGAAATTTATACATTGTACTTATTTTTTACATAAAATTTTGTTATTTTTGCGTGCAAACTCCATTTTCACACTTTCTTAATAAAATCAGAAATGCAAGTCCCAGAAATAATATAAAGCCCAAGAAAAACAAAAATATATGCCATCCGAAATGCTGATAAAACACGCCGGGTAAAAATGAGCCGAATGTCCCTCCTGCGTAATAAAACGAAAGATAAAGTCCGTTTATTATGCTTTTGCGCCCATTAGAGAGCTTATTTATAAATCCTGTGGCAATAGAGTGTATCATGAACATACCAAGACAAAATATAAACATTGAAACGAACATTGTTGCGAACATTTCAATATTAAATAGCTGCAAGCCGATTATATATATGAACATACCAAATATCATAGCTCTGCTCTCACCCTTGAAAAATCTGATTATTTTCGTAACATTAAGCGCTGTTACCAATCCCATGACATATCCTGCGTACATGAACCCGACTTTACTCTCGCCTAAGTTATTATCTATGCTTTTAAGTTCAAAAGGTAAAAAATTAAGCAACCCCTGAAATACAAAAAATACGCAAAATATGGCAGCGTATATATAGAGATTATGTCTGATTTTGAGGATATTTGTTACCTCTTCTTTTGTAGGTTTTACAAATGATGCTTTTGCGTCTTTATCCACGTTTAAAAGTGCAAAAAATGATAAAACAAGCCCTATTCCTATGATAAAGAAAAAAGGCCGCCAACCAAAATATTCTGACGAAATTCCAGACAGCAGTCTTCCTAAAAATCCTCCCATGATAGTTATAGCTACATAATTCCCAAGCGCTCTTTGTATATTTTCATATGTTGAAGATGTTGAGATATAGCTGACTAGCGCGGTCAAAGCGGCAGGTATCAAAAAGCCTTGAACCGCCCTTATAATGATTAAAATCACGTACGAATTACTGAATGAAAAACATATCTCCAGCAACCCTAAAAGCAGCAAAGAGACTCCAAGCATCTGTCTTGATGAACAGCTCTCAAGTATATATCCGTATAAAATCGGTGCGATTCCGAGCGGAAACATTATAACGGTCGTAAATATAACCGCTTGGAAACCATTGAGGGCAAACTCTTTTTGAAAAAGCGGTTGAACGGGTTGCGCAGCGTAAAGCGTACACAAAATCAAAATTGCACATATATAAAGAATGAGGATCTGTTTCATCATGCGCAATAATTTATATCTTAAAATCCCAACAAAACTCTATCCATTCATCAGTCTCTCTCGCATAAAAATCCGGCTTAACCAAAGATGTCGGTCTATAAAAAATTGTCGCAATTTTTATCTCTTGTATATTTGGAAATTTCTCTTGAATAAGTTTTTTGATTGCGATTAGCGTCTCACCGCTATCTGCAATATCATCGATAATCAAAACCTTCTTAACATGCGAAAGATCCGGAACATTGAAAATATTTATATAATCAAGTTTTTTTGACTCTTCATAATGAATAGAGTTTAAAACATATAAATTTCTCGTATCAACCGCATGAGCTAAAAAATGAGAAAATGTAAGTCCGCCACGTGCTATTGCTAAAAACGCATCAAAATTATGTGGTTTTATCTCATAAGCGATTTTATTTACATCTTTAAAAAATTCTTCGTAACTATAGTATCTCAATTGTCTCTCCTAATGAAAAATAAAAATGATAGAACTTACACATGCTAAAAATATAAGTCCCCAAGTCAAATCTTTAAACTCTCTTTTTATAAGTTTTATAATAGCATAAGAGATAAATCCGAATGCAAGACCCGTTGCAATAGAGTAAGTTAACGGCATAAGTAAAACCGTCAAGAAAGTAGCAACTGCTGTTGCAAAATCTTTATAATTTATATGTCCAAGTTCACTAAACATAAGTATGCCGACCATGATTAAAACAGGATAGATGGCATTTTGTGGAATTGCTAAAAAAAGAGGTAATAAAAAAAGTGTTACAACAAAACAAAGTCCGGTAGTAATTGCCGTAAGTCCCGTTCTTCCTCCCTCTTCTACGCCACTTGCACTTTCGGCAAAACTTGTTGTAGTTGATACTCCAAAAAACGCACTGATTGTACTATTTGCCGCATCTGCTTCAAGTGTTTTTTGAAGTTCTTTGCTTCCATCTTTAAATAACCCCGCACGAAATCCAACACCGGAAAGTGTGCCGAGTGAATCAAACATATGTGTTATCAAAAATGTAATAATTACAGGCAGTAAAGAAAACGATAATGCACTCATGATATCAATCTTAAAAGCGATAGGAGCGATTGACGCTGGGGTTGAAAATATCTCTTTTGGAGCCTCGCCTATCCCAAATATCCATCCTGAAATTGAGGTTAATAATATCGCTATGATAAAAGCACCTTTTATCCTCCAAGCACTGAAAACAACTACCAACAATAACCCAAAAATTCCCAATAAAACACTCTTATCAGTTACATTGCCAAGTGATACAAATGTTTCGGGATTTGAAGTGATAATGCCCATCTGTTTTAAACCGATAAACGCTATAAAAGCACCGATACCAGCACTAATAGCTCTTCTTAAATCAACAGGAACACTTTGTATAATCCAAACACGAAAAGGAGTAAGCGAGAGAATTAAAAATAAAAATCCGGATAAAAACACAATACCCAAAGCCGTCTGCCAATTAAGCCCCATTTGTCCGACCATAGTAAATGTGAAAAACGCATTAAGTCCCATTCCAACGCTCATTGCTATCGGAGTATTTGACCAAAGTCCGTTTATTATACAAGCTATAATTGTCATGATAGCAGTCGCACTAATTAACGCATCCATCGGCATTCCGGTGTTGCTCATGATAGAAGCATTTACAGGAACAATATAAAGCATTGTTAAAAATGTGGTAAAACCGGCTAT
>JAIRSJ010000075.1 GCA_031255525.1 Campylobacteraceae bacterium | reverse complement strand
ATCTATGCGCTTGATAACGACAATGACGGTTTTATCAAATTTGGTAAACAGCTATACTACATTACGACAAATACAAAAGACACTCAAGTCTTTTTTGTAAAAGGCGGAGTAGCTATTGACAAATTTGGTGTAGAACTTGGCGTAGGACAAGGCGATACAGGTAACTGGAAACCGTTGGAAGGTTATTTAACAGGAACTTACGCTTACGCTAAAAACTTTGGTTTTGAGCTATATTACTCTTACTTAGATCTTGATGATGATCAAGTAAATAACGAAGACGCTAACCACGAAATTCGTTTCCAAGCTCAATACAAATTCTAATTTTATATACCCTTATCCGCTCTTAAGAGCGGAGGGTATTTATTAAAATACAAATAAAAATATCCGTACTCATTTCATATCATAAAAAACAAATCCACATACATTTCGTTACTGTAAAACTTGCATTCATTTCGTCATTGCGAGTAACGAGATCACGCGGCAATCCCGAAAAAATAACAAAATGAACAGCATTTTATCATTGCGAGCAGTAAAACTGCGAAGCAATCCGGAAAGCAAATTTTGTCATTGCGAACAGCGTCAGCTGTGTGGCAATCCATAATGATAAAAAAAACAAGTGTGTCACAACAATACCACCTATTCAATCAACCATCAAAGACAGATTATTTCGGCCACTGAATTCCATCGCAATGACAGAAAAACAGTAGCGAATATGTAATGATAACCTTTTATCACAAGTAGAAGCGAACTCGCATACTTATTTCGTTATTGCGGAGTGACGAGGTCACGCGGTAATCCACACTTAGCGAAGAACTAAATTGCAACCGAGAAAATATTGATATAATTTTATTAGATTGTATTAATAGATGCTAGTCATTGCGAGCAGTAAAACTGCGAAGCAATCCGGAAAAAATGACAGAAAATCGTACAATAACAATTCCGCATATCACGATAAAAAGAGTAGCAGTTCGACAATAATACCTATTCGATTCAAGCGAAGTGGGCTTTATAGTGAATATGCAATCAAAAATGTCAACAGTATCTAAAAAATACTAAGATAGATTATTTCGGCCACTGAATTCCATCGAATGACAGAAAAACAGTGTTTTGTCATTGCCATTAATGTCGATAATGGTTGCTATCCCGTCATTGCAAACCGATGAAGTTAACGAAACAATCCGAAAAGCAAATTTTGTCATTGCGAACAGCGTCAGCTGTGTGGCAATCCATAATGATAAAAAGAACAATATGTCAGCAAATACAATTAAAGCTTGAAGACAGATTGCTTCAGTCACTAAATTTCCTCGCAATGACAAAAGGTCTGATAACTACTTCTCTAATAATCTCTTTGCTTTTTTTGTCACATTCTCCACGCTAAAGCCAAATTTCTCAAAAAGCTTTTCGCTGGGTGCGCTTGCACCAAAACTACTCATGCATACAACATCATCCGCATATCTCCACCAAACATCACCGGAACTCGCTTCTACAGCCAAAACTTTTGTATCTTTATCTATCACCTTTTGTATATACTCTTTTGGCTGTTCAACAAACAGATCAAAACAAGGCACACTTACAATGTTGGCTTCTATGCCGTCGTCTTTCAATTTGTGCGCAGCTTTTACGCAAAGATTAACTTCACTTCCGCTTGCGATAAGAGTAATTTTCGGATTTTGCGATCTTTTCAAAAGATATCCGCCGCAGCTTGCATCTCCAAAATCTCCATCATCTCCAAATACGGCAAGCTTCTGTCTTGATAATACAAACGCACTTGGCGCATTTATGCTTAGAGCTTTTTTCCAAGCCTCCACATTTTCATTAGCATCGGCAGGACGCCAAACATAAAAATTGGGCATAGCTCGAAATTGCGTAAGTTGCTCTACAGGTTGATGTGTCGGTCCATCTTCCCCTACGCCTATACTATCGTGCGTCCAGATAAAAAACGTCTTTAGTTTCATCAAAGCGGCAAGTCTTGCAGATGGTTTGAGATAATCACTAAATATAAAAAAGGTCGCGCTATATGGCAAAAATAGCCCGTATAAAGAGATGGCGTTGCAAATCGCCGCCATAGCATGTTCTCTGATACCAAAATGGATATTGCGTCCTGCGGGAAAACTGCCCATACCGCTAAGTTCACTTTTATTTGATGGAGCAAGATCCGCACTCCCGCCTAAAAATCCTATGAGAGATTTCGCAATCTCATTGATGATTTTTCCATTGCTATCTCTTGTGGCAATCTCGCTTTTCGGCTCAAATTCAGGCCATTTTATCAAACTAAAATCCGGGTTCAAAAGCTTGTGAAGTATCTCTTTTTGTTCTGCCGTGAGGCTTGTATCAAGCTTCTCATTCCACTCTCTCTCAGCCTCTTCTCCAATTACCTTCGCTTTTAAAAACTCTTCTTTAACATCATCTGAAACAAAAAAATATCTGTCAGGATCAAACCCTGCCTTTATTTTGGCATTTTTTATCTCTTCAGCCCCAAGCGGTGCACCATGAGCTTCATGACTTCCTTCTAAATTGCACGCGCCTTTGGCTATAATAGTATCTGCTATAATAAGATACGGTCTTGTCTGCTCTTTTGAATGTATAAAAACTTCCTCAATCTCATTAAAATCATGTCCGTTTATTCTTGAGACTTTCCATCCTTGCGCTTCAAATCTACTCTTAATATCTTCGCTAAACGTCAAAGAAGTACTGCCCTCTATGGTTATATTATTACAATCATAAATCAAAACAAGATTGTCAAGTCCCAAATGTCCCGCAAACGAGCAAGCCTCATAACTAATGCCCTCCTCCAAATCTCCATCGCCACATAAGCAATAAACTTTATGGTCAATGACTTTGGTTTCATCCGTATTTAATATGTTTGACGCATATTTTGCGGCGGCGGCAAATCCCACGGCATTTGCAACCCCCTGCCCCAAAGGCCCCGTTGTAACTTCAACTCCAACAACTTCACCGTATTCCGGATGTCCCGGTGTTTTGCTTCCAAGCTGTCTGAAGTTTTTCAAATCATCTATCGTGATATCATAACTGCTCAAATGCAAAAACGAATATACAAGAGCAGACGCATGACCTCCGCTGAAAACAAGTCTGTCGCGATTTAACCAATTAGGATTTGTAGGATTGTGACGCAAATGATAAGATAAGACAGTCACAATATCGGCAAGCCCCATCGGAGCGCCGGGGTGTCCACTATTTGCTTTTTGAATCATATCGGCAGATAAAAAGCGTATCGTATCGGCTTGTTTCTTTAAAATTTTTTCGGAGTTCATGTCGTATTCCTTATTTAAAATTATTGCCCAGTATTTTACAAAAAAATATGTTCAATTTTTCGCCAAAAAAGGCTGAGAGCTTTTCTAGTTCGACTATCTTTTCATCTCTTATCTTTATCGCGCCGCTAAGCCCAAAAAGATTTACAAAAGAGTTTTTGTCCTTATCGTGTTTTGTCGGCTTGCCAACTTCGCTTGAACTTTTTGTAGCGTCAATAATATCATCGTGTATCTGAAATAAAAGTCCGAGTTTGAGTCCAAAATCATAAAACTCTTTTTGAGTGTCTTCAGTCACCCCGCCTATCAATGCACCCATCTGTAAAGCGCACGCTATAAGCTTTCCGGTCTTATGCAAATGTAAAAATGTAAGCTGTTTTTCATTTAAAGGTTTCTTTTCAAAATAACAATCTATAGCCTGTCCTAAAACCATTCCGTCGCTTCCCGCGTTTGAGCTTAAAATCTTACAAAGCTCTATGCGCGTTTTGGCATCTATAGGCATCATGGAAAGAATCCTAAAAGCATCCGTGTTGAGCGCATCGGCAACCAAAATGGCAGTTACTTCGTCATAACTTACATGCAAAGTGGGGCTTCCGCGTCTCAACGGCGCATTATCCATAGAAGGCAAATCATCATGGATAAGAGAATATGTGTGTATCATTTCAATCGCAAGAGCGGCATACATAGCATTTTTCAATAAAAGCGGATTTAAGGCTTCAACAACATTTAAAAGCAAAAGCGGACGAAATCTCTTGCCACCTACCTCAAACATCTTTTTGTATGCTTCGTTAAAATGCGGATGAAAACTTTTCGTCTCGAAAAGATGCGTTTGTAAAAATTTTTCAAACTCTTCCAACATCTAAAAAATCCTTAAAATTGGACTATGTCACTAAATATAATGCTCAAATCGCCGCCATTTGAGCCGAAGTTTTGCATCTTTGCGGCATAACTCGCACATCAGTCGTTAAACTTTTCAATTTTTAACTCTAATATCACATCTTGTATATTTATACTTTCAAACTCAATTGGCAGACTGCAAGCTCTTATCTGCCTTTTATCAACTTTTTTTCGATAAAAAGAGCATCCGAATCATGATATACTTTGATAAATCTTGTAAATCATAAAAACCCTTATTTAAACATCTAACGCAAAGCTTGTCAAATGCCCGGACCACGATATCTATCTTTTTGAGAAAAGTTTCGCTTATCTCAATCCGCCAAAACCTCCCAGCATTTTTGAAGCCAGCAGTTTTCTATCCTCTTCGACCATTTTCAAAGCGTCGTTTACAGCGCTTATAAGCAAAATCTGCATAGCGTCTTTATCTGATAAAAGAGAATCGTCTATACTGATATCTATCACTTCTCCATTGCCGTTTACACTCACACTCACAAGCCCACCACCGCTTTTCGCATTGAAAGTTTTACTTTTGGACTCTTCTTGAAGCTCTTGCACTTTTTTTTGAGCCTCTTCAAACATTGCACCCATCTTTGAAAAATCAATTCCGTCCAACATTAAATACTCTCTTCCTTTTTTACAATACAATTTTTTTCATCTACCAAGATGACATAGGGTTTAAAATCACTCAACTCTTTTTCATCTACCATAACGTAAGATATGATGATAACTTTATCTCCAATTTGCACTTTTCTAGCAGCTGCTCCATTTAAACAGACAATATTGCTGCCGCGCTTCCCTTCTATCACATAAGTGCTTATCCGCTCGCCGTTATTGATATTTACAACATCTACCTTTTGTCCGATTTTCAAATTTGCCGCATCAATCAAATCCCTGTCTATCGTGATAGAACCAACATAATTTAAATTTGCATCCGTAACGGTAGCTCTGTGAATTTTGCTATAAAGCATTTCAAACATCATTACCAAGACCTTTTTATATTTTTAAGTTGATATTTTATCAATTTTTTGCTTTCAAAAATGTTTGTATAACCTCTTTGTCGTTATACGGATATTTGATACCTTTTATCTCCTGATAAGTCTCATCGCCTTTACCAAGAACCATTAAAACCTCTTTTGCTTCCAAATTTTCCAATGCCTTTATAGTAGCTTCTTTTCTATCGACAATTTTGTACACACTCTCCTCTCTCACGATGCCTTGCGCGATATCTTCTATGATATCACTGCTCTCCTCGCTTCTTGGATTGTCGCTTGTGATATAAATCTTTTTTGCATATTTTTCTACAATTTTTCCCATAATAGGACGCTTAAGCTTATCCCTATCACCACCTGCGCCGAAAACTACAACAAGTTCGTTTTCCTTCATCGCTTCCAAAACTTTTTCCATACCATCAGGCGTATGAGCAAAATCCACAATTACTAAAGGATTTAGACTGACAATCTCCATTCGTCCACTTACTCCGGCAAAATTTGCAAGCGCCTCGTTTATCTTATCAAAATGCGTTTTTTTCAAAATATGCACGGCTGACACGGCAGCTAAAAGATTGTACAGATTAAATCTTCCCTGCAACACACTTGAGAACGGATAAGTTTTATTTGCATACTGTACCGCCATATCTATCCCATCTCTTAATCCATAAGCCGTAATCTGGTAAGTTGAGGGTTTTTCAATACCATAAGTAAGTACGTTTTTGAGATTGTATCTTATATTTTCATCATCTTTATTTATAAGCTTTGGCGTATCGTCGTTAAAAAATGCGCTTTTTACGTCTATATACTCTCTCATATTTTTATGAAAATCCAAATGATCCTGAGAAATATTTGTAAAAACTTTAAGAGCAAATTTAAGTCCCTCTATGCGATTTTGAGCAATCGCATGAGAACTTACTTCCATTATGAAATACGAACAACCTTCTTTGGAAGCTTTTTGCATATTAATAAGTGTATGTAAGATAGACGGGGTTGTAAGACTTTTATCTTCTACACATTTATCATTGATGAAACAGCCTCGCGTACCTTGCAATCCGACTTTCTCATCCAAATCCAAAAGTATCGAATATATAGCGGCAGCTGTGGTTGTTTTACCATTTGTACCAGTTATGCCTACAACTTTCAAATCAGGACTAATATCTAAAATTTTAAAACATTCAAAGACATTTAAGACAATCTTGCAGCCTCTTTTAATAGCCTCTTTTTCATATATCGCATTTTGGGCAGTCTTTACAAATGCACCGTTTTTGTCCGCTTCATTTGAGTTGTCGGTTATATAGTCGAAATATTGATTTTTAACCTCATATTTCATTTTGGTATTTCTCCATCTCGCTCTCATTTGCAATATTTATCACTTCCATCTCGGGATGTATGTCTATACGAAGTTGTCTCTCAACGCCTAATTTCAAAGTTATATCGCTTGATGCGCAACCATTGCAAGCGCCCTGAAATTGTATGAAAACACGTCCGTTTTTGATGCCAAGAAGTTTCATATCGCCACCGTCTCGCACAAGCATAGATCTTACTTTGTCTAAAATTTTGGAAACAACGGGCATTAATTCTTCATCACTAAAAGGAATCATTTCTATCTCCTTAAGATGGCGCTTATTTAACAATAATAGCGATTAAAAGTATCTTAATCTTTTGAGATAAATTATAATTTAGGTTAATTATTTTGCTGTATATAAAAATATTTACAGAAAATCAATGCGTATTATTTGCGAATATCAAATACGATTTTGACGTATAAATTTGAATAAAAATCATCTGTTTGAACATTTGATCGAAAATCTATCTATTTTAAAGAAGTTTGAAGTCGGCACGGGGAAACCCAAAGGCTTCCCGCTTTTTTATTTTACTAATTCTATAAATGCCATTTCAGCTGCGTCGCCGCGGCGTACTCTTGTTTTAATAATTCTCGTATAACCGCCGTTTCGCTCAATATATTGAGGTGCTATCTCGGTTACCAATTTTTTCACAGATTCTTTGTCTTGCAACACCGCATAAATAGCTCTGTGCGCATTAAAATCGCCTTTTTTTGCTCTTGTGATAAGTTTTTCCACAAAACCTCTCAACTCTTTTGCTTTGGGAAGAGTTGTTTCTATCTTGCCGGCTTTCACAATGGCTATAGTTAAATTTTTAAGAAGCGCGCCCCTATGAGAAGAGGTGCGTCCGAGTTTTTTATATCCGTGTCTATGCCTCATAACCTATTCCTTATTCGCTTTTAATTCGGTAATTTTTTTTCTTAAAACTTCAGCAATTTCCGTAGATATAGTTCCTACAGGAAATCCTATTTCCTCCATAATACTCTTAATCTCATCAAAAGATTTTTTGCCTAAATTTTTCAAATCTTTAAGTTCGTGTTCGGACAAAAGAGCTATTTCGGCTACATATTTGATTTGCGCTTTGTCAAGTGAGTTAAAGCTTCGCACACTCAAATTCAAGTCGGATATCTTTTGCAATAAACTTGCGAATTTACTATCAATACCATCGGCATCTTGACTTATTACGTCCGCTTCCAAAACATTGTTAAACACTGACATCTGAGAATACATAGCTTTTAACGAATGTTTAAATGCGTCAACAGGAGAAATTTGCCCGTCCGTTTCTATCGTAAATATTACCTTTTCATAGTCGGGATTGTCTTCTACCAAAATATTCTCTATATCGTAAATTGCTCTTTTTACCGGTGTAAAGAAAGCGTCAAGCGCGATAAATCCATCGTTTATCTGCTCTCTTATTATTTCGCTCGGCACATACCCGATACCTTTTTCGATAACAACCGTGAAATTCAATTCGGCATCTTCATTGATAGAAGCCAAATGAATATCCGGAGTTACAATATCAAGCTCATCATTCATCAGATCAACACCTTTTATCTCTTTCGTTCCCTTAAAAGAGTAGTTTGCCGTTACTCTGGAAGTTGATAAATCTTTAATCTTAAAACGAATGGATTTGAGATTGATAATGAAATGTGCAACATCTTCAAACATGCCGCGCATACTATCAAATTCGTGTGTTACACCCTCTATTTTCACTGACGTAGGCGCAAATCCTACGGTGCTACTGTAAAGAAGTCTTCTCAAAGGATGAGCCAACGTAATACCAAAACCGCTTTCAAAAGGATATGCACTTATTCGTACTCTGTTCTCGCCCGCATTTACTACATCCAAATTGGTTGGCATATAAGCTGATGTATTAATTTTTGTCATCATATTTGCATACTCCTTTTATTATTTAGAATAGAGTTCTACAATTAATCTCTCTTCTATCGGAATGATAACCTCTGCTCTTTCGGGCAATCTTGTGAAAATACCAAATACCTTCTCTTTATCCACATCTACCCATGAAACCATACCGGTTTGAGCCGTCAGCTCCAATGCTCTTTGAATTTGAGAGTTTTTTTTACTCTTTTCGCAAACTTCTATTTTTTGACCAGGTCGTACTCTGTAAGATGGTATATCCACTCTCTCCCCGTCAACCAAAATATGTCCGTGCGTTACAATTTGTCTTGCAAATCGTCTTGTAGTAGCAAAACCCATTCTGTATACAACATTATCAAGTCTTTGCTCAATAAACGTTATAAGATTTTCGCCTGTATTTCCATCTTTTCTCGCAGCGTCTGTAAATAATTTGCCAAACTGTCTTTCGGAAATTCCATACATAAATTTAGCTTTTTGTTTCTCTTTTAACTGCAATCCGTATTCGCTGAGTTTTGTCTTTCTTTGTCCGTGCTGACCCGGCGCATAAGGACGTTTATCAAGCGCGCTTTTACCAGCAAGTCTTCTTTCGCCTTTTAGGGCAAGACTTACTCCCAATCTTCTCTCTAATTTTTCAACCGGTCCTCTATATCTTGACATTTTATATCTCTCCTAATCTTTTATACGCGTCGTCTTTTTGGAGGGCGGCAGCCATTGTGAGGCAGAGGGGTGATATCTTTTAAGAAAAGTACGCGAATACCCTCGCTTGCGCCTATACTCTTGATGGCTGTTTCGCGACCAGAACCCGGTCCTTGAACTTTGATGCCAACCTCTTTTATCCCATGTTCTTTAGCTTTATTTAACGCATCATCTACCGCCTGTTGAGCTGCATAAGGGGTCGATTTTTTGCTACCCTTAAAGCCCAAACTTCCGGCACTGCTCCAAGCTATGACATTTCCCATTTCATCGGTAACCGTTACGACAGTGTTATTAAATGTAGCAGATATATATATAATACCCCTAGCAATATTTTTCTTAACAACCTTTTTTCTTACAACTTTTTGTTTTGCCATATCAATCTACCTCTGCCTTAACTTGCTTTTGAACCAACGGTTTTCTTTTTGCCCTTGCGGGTTCTGGCGTTGGTTTTCGTCTTTTGTCCGCGTACGGGAAGTCCTTTTCTGTGTCTTATGCCACGATAACTTCCTATATCCATCAATGATTTAATATCCATAGCAACGCTTTTTCTTAAATCACCTTCCACCGTAAAGCGGTTTTGTATCTCATTTCTTATAGCGGCCATCTCGTCTTCACTAAGTTCATGAACTCTTTTGTTATAGGAAATACCTGTTGCATCTAAAATCAAACGTGAAGTATGAAGACCGATACCGTAAATGTATGTCAACCCATACTCAATGCGTTTTTTATTGGGCAAATCTACACCTGCAATCCTTGCCATCTCTTCTATCCTTGTCTTTGTTTATGTTTTGGATTTGCGCAAATTACTCTTATTATTCCTTTGCGTTTAATCACCTTGCACTTATCGCACATCATCTTTACAGAAGGGCGCACTTTCATTGTTCTCTCCCAAGTTTATTTCCACTTCTAAGTAAATGAGCAGTGGTTCGAGGAGATTTTCCGAACCAATTATTGAAAAAATAAGTGGGAACTTTTTCAACAATTCTTCCCGCAGCTCTACAAAAAGGGTTAATTATACTTACTTTTAGCTGATATGTTACTTATGCCTGTAAGTAATTCTACCCTTATCTAAACTGTAAGGCGTCAATTCGACCTTCACAGTATCTCCCGGCATTATTTTTATATAATGCATTCTCATTTTTCCGGCTATATGACACAATACTATGTGTTTGTTCACAAGCTCTACCTTGAAAGTAGCATTTGGCAATGCTTCTATTACTTTTCCGTCAATTTCAATTACATCGTCTTTTGCCATCATTCCTCCGTATCGTCGATAGATAAAATTTTCGCTTTTTTATTTACAATCGCTATTGTATGTTCCCAATGACTACCTCTTAAGCCGTCCTCCGAAACAACCGCCCAGTTATCATTTAAAACTTTTGAATTTCCGCTTTTGCGGCAAATCATAGGTTCTATGCAAAATACCATTCCCTCTTTTATTTTAGGACCTTGGTTTTGATTTTTACCGTCCAAATAGTTTGGTATTTCAGGTTCTTCGTGAGGTCGTTTCCCTATGCCATGTCCGCAATATCCTCTAAGTGGTACAAAACCTTGTTTTAGTATAAATTGCTCAATCTTATATGAAAGTTCTTTGAATCTCATGCCTTCTTGTATCGTATCTACGGCATACATCAAAGCATCATAAGAACAATTTATCAAATCTCTATCTTCGCTGTTTATTTTTCCGACGCCTACGGTTCTTGCGGCATCGCCATACCAGCCGTCTATCTCAACGCCTATATCAAGCCCGACTATATCTCCCTCTTTTAGCTTATAATCGCTTGGAATACCATGAATTATTACCTCATTTACAGATATACAAATACCGTCAGGAAATCCGTATAAACCTTTAAATGCGGCGCGCCCACCCATGTTTTTGATAAAATCTTCGCCAAGATTATTTAATTTTTTTGTGCTTATGCCCGGTTTTATCTGTTTTGTAAGGTAATCTAATGTTTTTGCAACCGCCTTTGAAGCGGCTGCAATTTTTTTAATCTCTTCCGGACGCCTAATATTTATAGACATGTATTTTTATAAACCAACTGCACTTAGTGTCTCATATTTGCTCATATAAATCTGCGCCTCTATTTTTCTCATCGTATCAAGCGCGACTTGAACCACAATTAACACCGATGTGCCGCCAAAATAAAAACTAATATCCATAAAGTTTACAAGTACCCACGGTAAAGTTGAAATAAGACCTAAATATATT
>JAIRSJ010000073.1 GCA_031255525.1 Campylobacteraceae bacterium | reverse complement strand
ACTAAAGTAACAAAGAACAATCAAATCACAGAAGAGTATACATACGACAACCAAGGCAACAAATTAGAGGCTATGATAGATGGAGTAAGTATAAAGTATTCGTACAACTTTGATGATGAATTGATAAACTCCATTAATCAAAACACAAACGAACAGACACTCTACTCTTATAACTCTATCGGACAACTCATACAAAAACAAAACACCAAAGGAGTCACACAATACTCTTATGATATATTCGGAAATCTAAAAGAGGTAAACTTACCAAATGGTGATAGCTGAAAGTTTTAAAAAATTTGATTGCCACAATTGCTTGCATATGCATCGCTTCCTGCAATAATTGCTCTTCATAACCAAACTTTTTGTTAGATAACGCTAAACTTTTGAATTGAAAATAAAGAGGTGAAAATTGAAAACCATAACCATAATTGATACTTTCGGATTTTTTTTTAGAAGTTATTATGCGCTGCCAAATCTGAAAAACTCAAAAGGTGAGCCTACCGGTTTGCTGATGGGTTTTGTGAATTTTATACACTCTTTGGAGAAAGATTATCCTTCGGATTATATACTATTTGCACTTGATAGCAAGGGCAAAACATTCCGTCACGATATTGATGAAAACTATAAAGCAAACAGGGTCGAACCGCCTGAAGATTTAAAAAAGCAGCTTCCTATAGCTATAGATTGGATTAAAAAAATGGGGTTTGCCGAGTATTCAAAAGAGGGATACGAAGCGGACGATGTTATAGCTTCAATGGTGAAATTTGCCAAAAACAGTGATTTGAAAGTGCGAATTGTTACGCATGATAAAGATTTGTATCAATTGATAGATGACGGGAAAGTTATGATCTTTGAGCCTGTAAAAAAGATAGAGATAGATGAAAAGGGCTGCATTGATAAATTTGGATTGCCGCCTTCAAAGATTAGAGACTATTTGGCTTTAACAGGCGATGCGTCGGATAATATTCCCGGAGTAAAAGGCATAGGAGCAGTTGGAGCAAAAAAGCTTTTGAATGAATTTGGCAATATAAAAAATATATATGAAAATATAGACAAAGTTAGAAATGAAAGAACAAGAAAACTTTTAGAAGATGGACAGCAAAGTGCATTTGTAAGTTTGAAGTTGACCGCGCTTGACGATTCTTTAAATGTTTATGAGAGGCTTGAAAAGTTCAAATTTCCAGCTGCCGAACCGTTGTTTGCGATAAAAGGCGAATTATTTGAAAACAATATGCATAATATCTTAAATCGTATCAGCATTAAAAGAAAACAGGAAGTTTTGGAATTTGAAGCTATTTTGCTTGACACCAAAGAAAAGCTTTTTGACGTTATAGATAAAATTCCGCAAAGTGCACTGTTGGCGTTTGATACCGAAACAAATTCATTGGATTCCAGAAATGCCAATATTGTTGGATTTTCTTTTTGTTATGAAGACGACAAAGCTTACTATGTGCCGATAGCACATTTTTATCTTGGAGTCGGCGATCAGATAAACAAAGATGATGCCAAAGAGGCGCTTTGCAAGCTTTTTGAACGTAAAATAATAGGTCAAAATATCAAGTTTGATATGAATGTTATCTCCAATAATTTTAACTTGGATATAGATATCTATGCCGATACTATGATAATGGCGTGGCTTTTAAATTCCGAATATAGTGTCAGTATGGACTCTTTAGCAAAGAGACTTTTGGATTATACTACCGTAAAATTTTCCGATATTGTGCAAAAAAAGTCCACTTTTGCCGATATTGATATAAAAACAGCTTGCAGATATTCTGCCGAAGATGCATGGGTAACGCTTAAGCTCTTTCATAAGTTAAAAGAGTTGCTTGAGCCAAGATTGCTTGAGATTGCAAGAAGCGTGGAGTTTTTATTTGTAGAAGTTCTAAGAGATATGGAAAATGAAGGCATCAAGGTAGACACCAAACATCTGTCTTCGCTGCTTAAAAAAAGCGAAAGCGCCATTGGAGAACTTACCAAGGAGATTTATAAACTATGCGGCAGAGAATTTAATATAAATTCGCCTCAACAAATAAGTAATATTTTGTTTGAATATTTAGGCTTGAAAGCACATAAAAAGACAAAAACGGGCTACAGTACGGATGAAAATGTTTTGAACGAACTCACAAACGAACATCCCGTGATTGAGAAACTTTTAGAGTATAGAGAGCTTTACAAACTCAAATCCACATATATAGAACCACTTTTGAAGCTTGGTCTTTCGGATAAAAATTCACGCGTGCGCACAAGTTTTTTACAGACAGGAACTTCAACGGGGCGTCTTAGCTCAAAAGAGCCTAATTTGCAAAATATTCCGGTCAGAACAGAGCTTGGCAAGGAGGTGAGGGCGGCATTTGTAGCAAAAGAGGGTTTTAAACTTGTGGGTATTGATTATTCGCAGATAGAACTTAGACTTTTGGCGCATTTCAGTTTGGATGAGGCTTTAGTGAATGCTTTTATAAATGATAAAGATATTCATCTTGAGACTGCCGTCAAGCTTTTCGGCGAAAATGCTAAAAATATGAGAAGTGTTGCAAAAAGTATAAATTTCGGACTTTTATATGGTATGGGCGCAAGGAAATTGGCGCAAACCATCAATGTTTCTCAAACTGAAGCCAAAGGCTATATAGATAGTTATTTTGCCTCTTTTCCGACTGTAAAAACATATCTTGCTTCTATCGAAGAAGGAGCGAGAAGGGATGGATTTATACGGACTATTTTAGGACGCAAGAGAAATTTTGATTTTACTTCTGCTTCTGCGCTGCAAATTGCAAATTACAACAGAGAAGCGATAAATGCCGTCTTTCAAGGAAGTGCCGCTGATTTAATCAAGCTTGCCATGTTGAAGATAAAAAATAGTATTTTAAAAGATAACGCGAAATTGCTGTTGCAAATTCATGACGAACTTATATTTGAGATAAAAAGCGAGAGTGCTTCGGATTTTGCAAAGTGGGCAAGTGAGATCATGGAGAGTATTTATAAATTGAATGTACCTTTAAAAACTACTGTAAGTATCGGCGATAATTGGGGAGAACTGAAATAAAAGGCGTAAAAACCTGCATATAAATTTTTCACATGCAGGTTAAGTTATTTAATTATCTCATTTTCCTCTTTACCGTTTGATAGACTTAAAGCTAACTCTTTTGATGCTTTGAAGTCAGCTTTTCCGCTCGCAAGTTTTGGCAAAGCTTCTACTTTGTAAAATTCGCTCGGCATTAAAAGCGGAGGAATTGAAGCACTTTTTACGGTTTGTAAAAACTCTTCGCAAGAGAGTTCCCCGACAAATAGAATCGCGATTTTTTCGCCCTTTCTATCATCTTCAATATTAACGGCTATGAGGTCAACCTCATTTTTAAATAGAGATATTATTATGTTTTCTACATTTGTTAAACTTATCATCTCCGCACCCACTTTGGCAAAGCGGCTATATCTATCCACCACTGTTACGAACCCATCTTCGTCTATATGTCCTTTGTCGCCGCTTTTATAGTATCGCCATTCATCAACTTTTATGATAGCTTCGTCGGTTTTTTCTTTATTTTTATAATAGCCTTTCATTACTTGCGAACCGCCTATCAAGATAAGCCCGTCTTCTCCTGTTTGCAACTCTTCTAATGTTTGCGGGTCGACTATCTTGACAATTGTTCCCGGAAGCGGTATTCCGACCGCTCCTTCTTTGTGAAAAACTAAAGGCTTGTATGATACGTATTCTAAAGTATCAGGCATATTTACGCATACAACAGGAGCAGTTTCCGTAGTGCCGTAACCTTCATATATATTGATTCCAAATTTGATTTTAAAACTGTTTTTTACATCATCTTTTAATTTTTCAGCTCCTGCTACCGCAATTCTTACGCTTTGAAGCATCAAAGGATGTAGCTTTTTATTTTTTACATAAAGTCTAAAAAACGTTGATGTCCCAAACAATATACTAACGCGGTATCGTACGCACATTTTGCCTATGCCTACAACGTCGGTAGGATCTGCTATACATACCATCAATATTCCTTCACAAAGCGGCATGAGAGTTGTGATGGTAAGTCCGAAAGAGTGAAAAGCAGGAAGAGAATTCAGCACAACGTCATCTTTTCTGAAATTTAGTAAATCAGCTACTTGTTTGATGTTGGCGAGCAGATTTTTATGCGTCAGTTCAACTCCTTTGGGCGCATTTTCGCTTCCGCTGCTAAAGAGTATTACGGCAGTATCGTCAGGTTTGACCGACTCAAAATATAAAAGCTCCAAAAACCATGTAGGGGATACTAAAACTTTCAAAAATGTTTTTAAAATCTGAGTCTTTGTAAATGTTTCTCTTATATTTTCGGCGTAAATTGCTTTACCTCTTAAAACTTCTTGGAAATTAAAACCTCTGGCTTCAAGCTTTTTTTCAAAAATTTCGGAAGTTATGATACTTTTTAAACCGCTCTGTTCTACCGCACTTTTTAAACTCTCTGCGCTTAGGGTGTAATTTAAATTGACAGCTTTTTTACCTAAAGCAAAAAGAGCAAGATTGACTATCGCACCAACGGCGGAAGATGGCAGTAAAATACCAACGTTATCCTCATCTTTTAATACTCCTTTTAATTTTTTTATAAATAAAATAACAGAAGTTAAGAGTTTTAAATTGTTTAATTTTACTCCCGTTGAGTGATCTATAACAGAGGCTGAAAACAGAGAAGAATTCGCACGTTTTAACCAATGATAGTGCAAAGGTTTTTGATTTGAGAGGTAAAAATCCCAAGCTGCAAGCGATAGTTTGATAACAGCTTGTTTTACTTCATTTGCTTTTGCATTTGATTTCAACGCCTCTCCAAAAGCTATCATTATCTCTCTTTTGCCGCTTGTTTGACGAAGTTGCTTGTAGTAATCATCTGCGCGTGAAAAGGTCGAACCCCAAAGCCCTCTTAAATAAAAAGGAACGATAGGTACGTCAATGCCCTCTACTGCAAGCTCAAAACCTCTTTCAAACTTGCCTATTTGTCCGTTGTAGCTTATAATTCCTTCAGGAAATAATGCGACAACCTCACCATTTTTAAGTCTTGCCCTAATACTTTCAATTGCTGATTTGCTCGCGCCTCCGGCTATCGGTATGACATCAAAAAACTTAAATATCCATGTTAAATACCATTTATCATAGTATGTCTTAAACATTACAAATTTAAGCGCTCTCGGACTTGCTATCTGCAAAATCAGCCAATCTATCCAGCTTATGTGATTGCCAAGCAAAAGTGCTCCGCCGCTTGGAGGGATATTTTCGATGCCTTGTATGCTTGTTTTGTAGCCTATTTTTAAAATTGGAAACAGTAAAATTCTTGCAAACAGATGCGGCACTTGTTTTATTGTGTACAAAGCTCCCAAAAATGCTATTAGAGTCGTTATGAAAAATAGCTCTGTTGTGGAGAAGTCAAACAAAACAAACAGAACGGTCAAAACCAAAAAAGAGACCATAAAGCAATTTTGAACAAAGTTATTCCCCGCCAACACTTTACCTATTTGAGTGTCGCTTGAAAAGTATTGAATAATGGAGTTCAAAGGAACTATAAAAAGTCCCCCGAAAAATCCGAATATCAAAGAATAAAATCCCATCAAAAATGCATGTTCGGCAAACGTCATGCCACAAAGTGCAGCAAATATTCCAAGTGCACCTATTGGTATAATGCCAAGTTCAATATGTCTTTTTGAGTAAATTCCGGCTATAGTCGAACCGCTTATAAGTCCTATCGCACTTACGGCTAAAATACCTTGAATAATAATGGCGTTATTATCTCCGGTTATCATTTTATAGTGAGCGGGAAATGCCGCCAAAACCATTTGTGAAATTCCCCAAAATATACTAAGACCTATAATACTAAGCCAAATATCTTTATTGTTCTTGACGATTTTTATATTTCCGCGAAGATATTTTAGTTTTATATACTCTTTAAATTCAAATTTTTCTTTTGTAGTTTTTGCATCAAAAAATGGTATTTTAAAAGCAAAAAATGCCTCTAAAGAACTCAAAGCTACGAGCAAAAATCCTATCGGCATCATACATGTTAAAATAGTGTTAGGCTCGATAACATCTTGTATGTAGTATTTTTCGAAAATGGCTGAGAAGACGAATGAACTAAGCAAAATGGCTACAATAGTCAGAGCTTGAATAACGCCGTTTGCAAGACTTAACTTCTCAACTCCAACAAATCGTTTTATAAGTCCGTATTTTGCAGGCGAATAAAATGCGCTTTGGATGGACAATAAAAATGTCATGATAAAAGCAAATATAAACCAGCCTTGATAGTAGCTTATCAGTATCAATAAGCTAAGCACAATTGCCGTAAGCGCCGCATATCTGATGACGATTGTTTTTGAAAATTTATCGTTTATAAAACCTGCCGGAGAAAATAAAAGTATAAATGGAAGAAGTATCATAGCATTCACAAGTGCTACTAAAATGACTAAAGTATCGCCATCAAAGCTTTTTATCAAAATATTTTGAATAGTTATTTTGTGTGCCAGATCGACCGAAGCATTTATAAACATTATCAGCATAAACGGCAAAAATCCGCGGATTTTCAAAAGTTGCGGCATACATGTGTCCTTGTTTGAAAAATAGTAAACCGAATTATACGTAAGAGATGCTTAATTTCGATAACTGAATTTAGATAAAAAGAGCATATATCAAAAGCGCAAAATAGGCTGCAAGATTTATTGTCGACAAATTTCGACTCAAAATATTCCGAACAGATAGAGTATTGATAAAAGAGTAAATCCAACTTTTATCGGGAAAAATCATCCGCTTTTTTGTAATTAAGACGTGCAAAACTTTGCAAATTCTACTCTCAAAAATGCTTTTGCCCAAAATCTTGTATAAAATTGCATTTTTATACAAGGCATTTGAGCATAAAATCTAAGCACTGAAAATCCGCATGCGCCATAATATTTAAAAGTCCGGTATAGTACCTATTGCAATATTGTATACACTCGCGTGCATTATTCTACCAATTGACCGACTTTTTATCTCCAACTTTTCCTATGATACTCTCCTCTTCCCAAATCGCAAGTCCGTTTTTGAGGTCTGTAAGTGTTAGCTGGAAGTAGTATTCAACCAGTTTATTTTTATCAACTGTTTTTGACTGCTGTACTATTTTGCCTGTCAGCGAAAGTTCAGGCGCTAAAATTGTCCCTTTTTGAGCTATTGTGTCTTGTTTAAACTCATCGTCTGCTCTTAAACCTCTTGTCTGATAGACAAGCTCATCATCATTGCCGCCAGCTGTTATGGCTGAAGTGATGACTGCTTTGCCGGAATTTAATATGGAGGTTCGTATCTTTTTGATAAACAGATCAGTATCGATTCTTTGCGTTGTATCGTTTATGATTCTGCCTATGGCTATGACGTATTTTCCGCCATTAGGCTTACTTAATACACCTGAGCGAAGCAGTGAATCAACA
>JAIRSJ010000080.1 GCA_031255525.1 Campylobacteraceae bacterium | reverse complement strand
CAAACTAACCAACAAACATTCGTTAGTGACAGGACTTCGTCATGATAGAAGCAGTGTTAATTATTTTGTTAACGGCACGAAAAGCAAAACACAGAAGTTTGATTTGAATGGGGTGTTTTATTGTTATGCCCAGCGGTTTTTGGTACATATCTTGGTAAGAAAAAACGCAAAAGATGCGACCAGTATGATTGAAGCTCCCGAAGTTAAATCAAGCATATAGGAAAAAGCAAGTCCCGTTATCGTAAAAATAGCGGACAAAATTGCAGAGAAAATCATCATATGTGATAATTTTACGCAAAACTTTTCAGCTATATAAGGCGGAATACTTAAAAGCGCTACAACCAGGATAAGCCCCACAGCGCGGATACAAGCAACTATACAAAGCGCTGTTATTATCATCAAAACCGTATAGAAAAGTTTTGTATTTAACCCTTGAAGTTTTGCAAATTCCATATCAAAACTGATAGCTAAAAACTCTTTATAAAAAATGGCGATAACTGCCGTTATTAAGATACACGTAATACCCATAAGCCACAAATCGTCATTTGAAACACTTAAAATAGCGCCGAATAAAAAACTTGTCAAGTCCGTATTGTAACCTCTGCTCATATCGGCAAATATAATGCCAATAGCCATTCCAAAAGCCCAAATTGTGCCTATCACGGCATCAGCTCTTTCTTTGTTGATATAAGTTAAAAAAGCTATGGTGATAGATAAAACTATAGAAAATCCCAATGCACCCAAAAGAGGCGATATGCTAAAAAACAGCGCCAGCCCAAGTCCACCGTAAGCCCCGTGCGCTATGCCGCCTGCTATAAAAACCATGCGGTTTACTACAACCAAACTCCCAACAATTCCGCATGCTATGCTAACTAAAATACCTGAAAAAAGTGCATTTTGCATAAAATTGAAAGAGAGTGCCTCTATCATAAATTACTCTCAAGCTCAGGGCGGTTTTGATTTTTTCGCTCATGCACGCAAGTATTTGCTATAAGGATATCAATAGGGCAGTTGTGCACGCTGTTTGACTGCAGTTTTTCAAAAAATGCCTCCTTAGTAAGAGCGGAAGGTTCGTGCATAAAAAGCGTACGGCTAAGATAAGCTATTTTTGTGGCATAACCCAAAATCACATCCATATCATGACTTACTACGATAATGCCTTTATCTTTGTTTAGTGATTTTAAAATATTATAAATTTGCACTTGTCCTTGCATGTCGACACTGGCAGTCGGTTCGTCCAATATCAGCAATTCAGCTTCGCATGCGAGTGCGCGGGCAATGAAGACCTTTTGTCGTTGACCTATTGACAGTTCGCCTATTTTTTTATGCGCCCATTTTTGCATGTCGACTTTCTCAAGCGCTTCAAATGCCTTTCTTTTATCCTCTTTTCTATAAAAACCAAAGGCGTTATCCTTTAGCCTTCCCATAAGTGTGACGTCCAAAACACTTATGGGAAATTCGCCGTTTGGCATAGTGTTTTGCGGAACATAGCCGAAATTTTGCGTAGATAGCTCTATCGTCCCCTTTGTTGGCTTTAAAAGTCCCAAAATAAGCTTTAAAAGCGTACTTTTTCCGCCACCGTTTGGTCCCACAAGAGCCAAAAAATCACCTTTATTGTACTCGAAATTTATATTTTCCAATATATTTTCTTTATCATATGCAAAAGATAAATCGCAAACCCGCACCATTATCAAAGTCCTAACAATATATCTGCCAACTCGTCCAAATTTTTACTTAAATCTTTTTTCATAGGATCAACTTTGATGAGTTTTATTCCTACTTCATCAGCTACTATTTTAGCGTTTCTTTCTGAAATCTGAGGTTCTATCAAAAGGGCTTTTATATTTTTTGTTTTCGCTTTTTTTACTATTTCTATAAGTTCGGCAGCTTTAGGTTCTTTGCCTTCAACTTCAACAAATATCTGCTCCAAACCGTATCTTTTGGCAAAATAACCCCACGATGGATGAAATACAAAAAAACTTCGATTTTTTAAAGCGTCAAGTTTTTTAGAGAGTTTTGTATCTAACTTATCCATCTCTTTTGCAAAATTCTCATAATTTTTTGTGTAAAGCGCAGTATTTTGCGGATACTTTAAAGAAAGTGCATCGGCTATAGTTTTGGATTGGACCTTGATTAAAGCCGGATCAAGCCAAATATGCGGATCAAGCTCATCATCATGATTCGCATCATGTTCCACATCGTCTTCGTCTTCATGATCTGCGTGTTCATCGTGATGTTCGTGATTGTGTCCGATTAGCTCTATCTTTTCAATCCCCACTCCAACGTCTACTATGCTTATTTTTGGCGAGACAGCGATAAATTTGTCAAGCCATGCTTTCTCAAACGGCAGTCCGATAGCAAAATAGATATCCGATTTTGCCAAAAGCTTCATCTGACTTGGTTTTGGCTCGTAAGTTTCATGATTTGCATTTGGACTCACCATCGTTAAAACATCCACCGTATCGCCCGCGATTTTCTCCACCATGTACTGTTGCGGTAAGATGCTGACTGTAACCGTACCCTTTGCATAAAGCGCAAATATGCCAAAGCATATAAAAATTATGATGCGAAACATTGTTTATCCCCTTTCATCATGCAACTTAGTTGCAGAGTTTTTGAAAAAAATCATATAAAAATGCAACTTAGTTGCAGCTTAATAAAATTTTTGTTATCATTCTTATGTGCAAGAGAAAAATTTATATTATAGATACAAGGAAACATAATGAGACACGAAATAAAAAAACTCTTCAAAGATAAAGGTATCAAATTTACAGTCGCTCGAGAGATGATACTTGATATTTTGAATGAGGCAAAAAGCCCTTTGAGTTACGAGCAAATACGAGCTAAAATGGGTATGGATATAGACAAAACAACATTTTACAGAAATATATCTCTATTTGAAGAAGCGAATATTGTCCGAAAATTTGAATCCAGTGAACGGAAATGGTATTTTGAAGTTTTTGAAAAAACTCATGCGCACTTTGTCTGCGATAGCTGTCATAGCGTCAAGTGTGTTGATTTTACGGTAAATTTGAGTTTTGAAGAGTATGAAATCAAAAATGTTATAGTAAAGGGCATTTGCAAAACATGTAAAAATGCTCACATTTAAGATGATAGATTTCGAGATGACGTGAAGATAAAAGTTGTACTTTTCGCATCTATCCGGTTATGCCGAATCTATATATTGGTGTGCAAAACAAATAGCAGGACCGATGCAGGCGAATATATTTTGACCGATGATATTGATGGATAGCAATAATTATGCTTATCAAACTTTTTGGTGAAAATATATTATAGAAAATGAGCAGGTTTTTAAAATAGACGTCTTAAGCATGATTGGTTAAAACCTTTTAATAAGTAAGTCAAAGTATTAAGGCAAGTTACATATGTTTTGAAAAATCTCAAATGTGTGTGGAATAATTAAAATACCGATGCAATTTAACACCTTATATTGTTTTTATGGCCTTTATCGCTCAATTTTTTACACACGCTGCAACTTCTTTGTTATTTCAATCACAGACTTTGCGAAAACCTATTTTGCTTTGCATTTGTTTTGTCTCACACCATTGCCATTGAAATATAAACGATTAAGATTATAACAATCTTTGGTGTCTTCGCTGTCGCATGATTTTTTATCTTTCTCAAAATTATTCCCACACATGTTCAAAAAATGTAGACAAATGAACAAAAATATCTTTTTCATCATCTTAACCTTGATATTAATATAAAAAATTACAGTACCGGGATGTCAGAGCGAGAGATAAAAGCAGAATAAATCTTTAATTTTGGGCAAAACCGATAAATTTTATATCTTATAAATAATCCTCTATCTATTTGATAAAACATATATAGGCAAATAGCCAAAATTTGCAGTCGAAAAGCTTAAGAACTCTTTTGAAAATTCAAAAGATGATTGCTATGAGCGCGTTGCTATCATATCAGGATATATAAAAGTTTATGCTTTGATAAAAGCTATCAAAGCATAAAATAAATACCATACGTGAAGTTGTGCTCGCAGGTTGTTTATATCGGCAAAACTCTGATATTTTTGTAAAGTTTTTCTTGCAAAACAGACTCTATGGCAAATAGTGTTCCTGTAGCACCGCTGGCGCAACCGCTACACGCACCGAGATATCTTATGTAAACGTCCACATTCTCATCTTCTTGCTTTATATCTATAACTTCCATATTGCCGCCGTCCATGACGAGCATAGGTCTTATATCAGCATCCAATATTTTATCAATCTCTTTAAATTTTTGTATCACACTCATGTTGATAAAATCTACGGTATTGGTTTGCGCGTTCTGCGCCGATTTTTCATATTCCATTTCAGTCCTTACCTCTTTTAATATATCAATCAAATGATACTCTCTTTCTTCATGACCGCCGGGTTTTATACAGGATTTGCAAAATGCACCCGCTTTTGTGTATTGAGTAATTTGCTCTATTGTTTTCAAATCGTTCAATCTTATAACTTCTTTAATTGTTCCAAGACTAACACGTGCACATTCGCAAACAATTATTTCATCTTCAAAACTTGCAGCGTCCACGCCTTTATATTGTGCAGCCGCAGCTTTTATAACATCATAAGCCATAACAGAGCAGTGCATTTTTTGAGGAGGAACAGCGGGAACATCAGGAGTATCACGCATAGCAAATTCAACGTCAAGATTTGTAATTTTTACCGCCTCGTCTACACTTTTGCCTATACAAAGCTCTGCCATTGTATCCGAACTTGCTATCGCAGTTCCACAGCCGAAACTTTTAAATTTAGCATCTTTGATAATATCAGTTTTCGGATCAACCGCCCAATAAAGCCTAACAGCATCGCCACAGCTTTCAGCTCCAAAATCCGCTACAATAAGTCTTAAACCTTTTTCATTTGCCTCATCTTCTGTTATCTCTCCACGATGAATGGGATTGTCCATGAGATGTGCTACTTTTTGGCTATATTCTTCCCAGATAGAACCGCCAATTAAATCATTTTTTGCCATTTTATTTATTCCTTATAATCTACTTTTATGCCAAGATGGAGCGTAGGAAAACGAACTTGATATATCTCTTAATCTATGAATAGCTTTTGTTATAACATCTATCGCATAATCAATTTCATCTTCTGTGGTAAATCTACTTAAACTAAGTCTCACAGCCGTATGAGCCAAATCCTCACTTGCTCCGATTGCTTCCATGACAGGATTTGATTCAAGAGTTTCACTCGCACAGGCACTTCCGGTACTTGCTCCAATTCCGGCTTTGTTCAAATCCCATAAAATCGCCTCACCTTCAACACCTTTTATGCTCACAAGAATGGTGTTTGGTGTTCTTATGCTTCTATCTCCGACAACAATTACATCAGGTATTTGCAAAAGTGCATTTTCAAGTTTATCCCTTAATTGTCTGACTTTGCTATTTTCAAAATCCATATAATCATTTGCAAGTTCTAACGCTTTTCCCATTCCGACAATTCCGGCAACATTTAGCGTCCCACTTCTAAATCCACCCATGTGTTCTCCACCATGAAGCAGACTAACAATCTTACAGCCATTTTTTATATAAAGTCCGCCAACGCCTTTTGGTCCGTGAAATTTGTGAGCTGTAAAACTTAAAAAATCAACATCAGTCTCTTTTACATCAACTTTTATCTTTCCAACCGCTTGAACACCATCGGTGTGAAATAAAGCCCCATGCTCATGAGCGATAAGAGCCAACTCTTTTATCGGAAAAATCATCCCCGTTTCGTTATTTGCCCACATGATTGATACAAGTGCTGTTTTATCTGTTATTGCTTTTTTTAAACTCTCAGGCTCAACTATACCATCGCTATTTACCGGCAAGTATGTAACTTTTACACCAAGTGTTTCTAAAAAACGACAGGCTGATGTTACTGCGGGATGTTCAACACTACTTGTGATAATATGGTCTTTTTTAGAGCCGTACATATATTGATAATAAACGCCTTTTATAACCCAATTTATACTCTCGGTCGCACATGAAGTAACAACTACATCATCTTCATTACTTGCATTTATCCCAGCATATAATCTATCCATTGCAACTCTTAAAGCTGGGTGAGTTTCACTGCCGAATTGATGAAGTGAGTTTGGGTTTCCATATTTTTCAACGAAAAATGGTTTCATCTCATCAAAAACTTGTGGGTCAACCATCGTTGTTGCGTTATTATCTAAATAA
>JAIRSJ010000062.1 GCA_031255525.1 Campylobacteraceae bacterium | reverse complement strand
AGAAAGGCTGATTTTAAACCAAAAGTCAAAAATATCACAAGTAGCTGGTTAAAACAATACCGACAGCTTGTTACAAATGCAAGTAGCGGCGCTGTTTTAAAGACAGATGATTGAAATAGTGTCGTGATAAAAGCGTTTTGTTAGCATGGATTATGAGCATGTTGTTCTTATCAGCCTTTATCTTTTTGATGACAATCAGAGCAATAGCACCAATATTTTTAAAAATGAATGATTAAGCGTGATTTTTCAAGTCTGCACGATTTGATCCGTCATAGTTTGCAGACTGATGCCGAAAGACAAAACATGTTTTTTGTTTTTATTAGAAATTTAATTGAAAAACTATTCGTAAACCCTTTTTATTTCTCTATCTATCAATTCTTTAAGTTCATTGTAGCCAAACTTTTGCAAAGGTTTGCCATTTACGAAAAAGGAGGGCGTTTTATTTATATTAAGAGTGTTCATATCTTCTATATCCTGCTCTATTCTGCCTTGAACGGTATTAATATCCAAATGTGCTTTTTGCACATCAAAACCAACCTCTTGCTCAAGTAACATGGTTGCAAGCTCAGGATTTGTAGTATGATTTTGTACCCATAAGTTTTGGTTGAATAAAAGAGTGTTTAAAGCTTTATCAAACGGTATTTTCTGCTCTTTGGCTAACTCCAAAAGAGTTACTACAATATCCGAATTTTTATGAAGAGGAGCGTATCTGTATACTACTCTTAGTTTGCCATCGCTATTTTTGACAAACTCTTTTATGAGCGGAGCAAATTGTGCACATGTTTCGCATGCGGGGTCAAAAAACTCTACCAAAGTAACTTTTGCGTCCTTATTTCCATATATTGGAGAGTGACTTCTTACTAAAAGCTCACTTATTGTCTGTTGTTTTGTTGTGCTTGATTTGTACAAATTTGCTGCTGCTATTGCTATTGTTGCAACAATTATTACGGCAAATATTAATATCGTTTTTTTATTCATTGCCCAGCAAAGCCTCTATCTCTTGCGTTAGGTCATTATGTTTTATCATCTTTTTATTGATAAAAAATGTAGGCGTTGCGTTAACTCCAAGCTTTTGGGCATCCTCGATATTTTGATTTAACTGCATATCTATCTTGGCTTGGTTTTTATCTAAAAATTCTCTCGCTTTTTTTATATCAACTCCTACTTGTTCTAAAATCCCCCAAGCTATAAAAGTATTTAACTGATTGTTGGCGTACCAATTTTTATAGTATATATTAAAAGCGGCCATTGTTTCTTCAAATTTTCCTTGCTCTTTTGCGGCTTCAAGCAGTGACGATACAACATTAGAACCTTGATGAAAAGCTAAAGCGCGATAAACGACTTTTACGCGTCCTTTATATTTTTCCGGAAGTTTTGCGACTATAGGGCTAATTCTTACGCAAGCAGCACACATAAGATCAAAAAACTCTACCACAGTTATATCTGCGTTTTCATCCCCTAAAACATATGAATAGTTGCGAATAAGTAAAGAATCGGCTTCTTTTGAAATTTTATTTTGCTCATACACATTATATGCATATGCACCAACCCCAAATAATATTAAAATAAGCGCTAAAACAGCGGCAATAATATAATTTGCCTTCATTTTTTAAATCCTTTTTTATAAATTATGATCAAGCTCGCAATAATCAAAGTAAAAGCTGCCAATGAGAGAGTAGGAATATCTATAAAACCAAACCAATTTATGTAAGTTACCGAACACGGCACGCCAAGTTTACATGGCGCTAACTCTTCCTGCACGATGCCGTAAATCAAAAGCGAGTGATAAAACGCCCAAAGCCATCCGACAATTGCAAGCGGCATAGTATAAAAAAGAACATTTTTATCATTTTTGATAAGAGATACTAAAAATATCAGTGTCAAAGGATACATACAAATGCGTTGATACCAACACATAGTACAAGGCGGAAACTCCATGATATCGCTGAAAAACAGACTTCCTAAAGTCGCTACGACGGAAACTATCCATGCAAAAAAGATTACAAGCCATACATTATCTTTATACTTCATTTGAACTCTTTTTAATGTTATATGAAATTTGAATTATATCTAAAATATGCCAACAATCGGTTTTTTATCAGCCGTTTTTTATTCTGTCGGCTGAGGATAGTATTTTTTCAAAAAATTATCGCCCCACTCTTTTAATGGTAAATCTTTTATATTGCCCCCGAATTCTATATTATCGCCTTGCCTTCTTATCGTCAACATAAACGAAGGAGGCTTTTCATCGTAAAAGTCCTCATGAAACGGTCCCAAATACGAGTTTGATAATTTAATCCCTCCGAAACTCACCAAGCTATCACCTACTTTTAAGCCAAGTTTTGATGCGGCAGAATCGTTGTTTATAGAGAGTATCTCATAAGAATTGTTTGCAAAAAATACTCCCAATTGATTTGCAAGTTCTATTTTTAAGTCTTGTGAAACGAGAGCTTTTACGAGATTTTGTTTTTGCAAAAAATTGCTTTTATCATCATCTTTTTTATAAAAAAATATACTCGTTCCGCCGTTTCGCGTAAAGATCGAATCTATATACTTTGGAGCAATTTGTATTGTTTGTGCAAAAGGTGAAAAGTACAAAATGTATAGCAAAAATATTACTTTTTTCATTTTGCAAATTCTCACACGTAAGATTTTAGATGATTAGCGCTCTATTTTCGCCGCTTGATATTTCGCCTATGATGTATCCGTCTGTTTGAGCAAGTATAGTATCTATATCAAGAGGATTTACAACTAAAACCATACCGACTCCCATATTAAATGTTCTATACATCTCTTCTTCTTGCACATACTTGCTTAAAAAGTCAAAAATAGGCAGTGTTTTTATGCTGTTTTTGTATACTCTCGCCTGCAAACCCGAAGGCAATATGCGCGGCAAATTTTCCGTTACCCCACCGCCTGTTATATGTGCTAAAGCGTTAATATAAGGCTTTAAGAGTTTAAATGTTTTAACATAAATGCGAGTTGGCTCCAAAAGCGTTTCGATTAGCGTTTTTTCACCAAATGGTTCGTCATACTTCATTTTTAGCTTTTCAAAAAAGATCTTTCTCGCAAGCGAATATCCATTTGAGTGAAGCCCGGAACTTGGAAGAGCTATCAAAACATCTCCTGTTTAGATCGTAATAGCACACGTCTGAACTC
>JAIRSJ010000058.1 GCA_031255525.1 Campylobacteraceae bacterium | reverse complement strand
ATGATAGAAGCTATTTCATTATGGTTGGTTGAGGCGATAGGAAATTTCGGGTATATCGGAATTTTCATCTTAATGGCGATTGAAAGTTCCGTGTTTCCGCTTCCAAGCGAAATAGTTATCATTCCTGCAGGTTATCTTGCCTACAAAGGTGAAATGAACTACTTTTTAATAGTTATATTCGGCACTTTCGGCTCGCTTGCAGGAGCTTGTTTTAACTATTACCTTGCCTTGAAACTCGGACGTTCTTTGCTTTTAAAATATGGCAAATATATATTTATCAAGCCGCATCATTTGGAAAAAGTGGAGATTTTTTTCAACCGTCACGGGGAGATTTCGACATTCAGCGGAAGGCTTATACTTGGTGTGAGACATTTTATATCTCTACCGGCCGGACTTGCTCGTATGAATTTAGCCACATTCTCTTTTTATACGATTTTCGGTTCATTTATTTGGGTAAACATTTTGGCGTTACTTGGATTTTTCATAGGAGAAAACGAAGAGCTTATACAAAGATATTTAGGATATATAATAATTGCTTTGATAATCCTCATAATAGTGGCCGCATTTTTTTATGCAAAAAAGCATTCAAGAAAAATGTTGTGAAAAATCTTTCTAAAATCAAGCCACAATGCTGTGGATAAAAACTTGCAAATATTCATATAAATATTTTGATTTTAAATATGTGTCGCAATATATGCGATTTATTCGCGCGTTTTTACAGCGCTATAATTCAACAAACGCTATATTTTGACATTTATCTGATGAAAATAAAGTCTTTTTCTCTTTTTATAAATTGCAATCAAAAATACACTTTTATATCTTTGAAGGACTTTTTATAGTATATACAAAAGCGTATTTTTTAAACTCCTCCAACATAATTTCACTGCAATCTTGAGTATTTGCAAAAATATAAATCTCTATATTTATACCTTTGCTTTTAAGCATCTTAATCTCTCCTATATTTTTCGGTAAAAATAACTGCAGCGTATCTATTCTGCTTTGGCTTAAGAGCGCGTATTCGCACGCCTCCTGACACTTACTGCCTATGCCTATAACGCAAAAGTCGCTTTTATCGAACTGTTTTTTAAAAATCTTTTTTGTATCTTCGGACGAACTAAAAAACTTTGCCAAGCATCTCCTTGATATTATCTTTTGTCAAACTCTCCTCTTCCAAAAGCACGCTTACCAATAGATCCAAAGGTTTTCTCATTCCTTCTAAAAATACTTCTACCTCTTTTAGCGCATTTAAGAGTATGCTTTCTATATCTTGTGCGGTGGGAAGCAATCTGTCGCCCATTGCATATTTTTCTACCATCTCGGTAGCCAATCGTCTTGCTTTGTTCAAATCTTCTCTTGAGTTTGAGTAAGTTTCGTTAAAATATATTTTTGAAGCGGCAATACCTGCAAATGAGACTTTAATCTTTGCCATAATTTCCATGCGCGATTCTATCTCTTTATCTATTTCTTTTGTAAAATCTCCAACCAAACCGATTTTATCAAAATCTATCTCAAACCAGTAGGCGCAAAGAGCTTTTGCAGCTTGATAAACAGCTTGCACATTTTTCTCTTTTTCAGAATATCGCACAAGTCTTTTTTTCCCAAGCAACACCTTATCCCGCACAGCTAAAAAATCTTCCATCTCCACTTTTTTGCACTCTCTTCTTAGAGCATTTATCGCAGCTTCATTCACAAGCGTGGATAACGCGGCTCCGCTAAAACCAACGCTCATTTTGGCAATATCGGATATATTGACATTGTGCGTTTTATCCGACAAATAACTCTCTATTATCTTTTCTCTATCATGCAAATCCGGCAAAGCAACAAAAATGCGCCTATCAAATCTACCAGATCTCAACAACGCTTCATCTATCATCTCGAGACGATTTGTAGCGGCTACAACTATAACGCCCGCATTATCCTCAAAACCGTCCATTTCAGTCAAAAGCTGATTTAGCGTTGCTTCTCTTTCATCGTTTCTCATACCGCCGCGCGCTTTACCGACAGCATCAATCTCATCTATAAATACAATTGAAGGCGCATTTGATTTGGCTACAGAAAAAAGTTCTCTTACTCTTTTTGCACCCATACCGACATATATCTGCACAAAACCGGCTCCGCTTTGATAAAAAAACGGTACGTTAGCCTCTCCTGCAACAGCTTTGGCTATCATCGTTTTGCCGACTCCCGGAGGTCCTATCAATAAAACTCCGCGCGGAAGTTTTACGCCCATCTTCTGATAAGCGGATGGATTTTTCAAAAAATCAACGATTTCAAAAAGTTCTTCTTTTGCACCTTTTATCCCGGCCACATCGGAAAATTTCACTTTTGAAACAGACGGCAGAAAATTAACTGCGCGCATACCCTCTTCTTCTATGGCTATATTTTTGAAATTTGTAAAATTTTGCTCGCCTTGCGTCTTTTTTCTCTGTAATTTTTGATAATAATATAAACAAAAAAGCGAAGAGACAAAAAGTATAAAAATTAAAATCAGCTCTGTAAAATTGTTCTCTTTTTTCACATCTATCGGCACAATTGAAAGAAGCCGCTCTATATCGACTCCGTCTTTTACTATGCTGTAAACTCCGGAATCGGTAGATAAAATAATCTCATCTCCATATATTTTGGCCTCTTTTATCCGATTTTCGATAAGAAGCTTGTTGTAAAATTTCATATTCACGGCTTTAGGCGAATTTTTGATAAATATATAACTCACAAGCAACGCCAAAATACAAAATGACATTATTAAAATCTGCAATTTGTTTGGTTTAAAAAGCTGCATAATTTCCCTCTTTTTTGACTTCATAGTCATTTACAATTACCCATCTTTTGACTAAATCATCTTCCGAACGGATAAAAATTCTATTATAAAACTGGTCAAATCCGGTATAAAAACCATCTTTTTGCTCTTCAATCAACACTTCCAGTTTGACTTTTCTCTGCCTGAAAGCAAAATTATTCTCTTTAACTATGGCTTGAAGCTCTTTTAATCTGCTTTTTGCCTTTTTGCCATCAATCGTCTGCTTCATAGATGCCGAAAGAGTACCGTCTCTTTTTGAGTAACAAAACGCATGTAGATGAGTTAGGGGGAACTTTTTGAAATTTAACAGTGCATTTTTCCAAATCTCCTCGCTCTCTCCGGGATGTCCTACTATAAAATCCGTCCCTAAAGCAAACCCAAAAGAGGAGAGTTCCGAAAAAAGTTCCAAATCTTTTTTGACGCTGTTTCTACGTCTCATGATCTTTAGCATCTCCTCGTTCGTATGCTGCAGCGCAATATGCAAATGTCTCTCAAGCCAAGACTCTTTTAGTATCTCTTTAAAACTATCATCGATCTGTACGGGCTCTATACTGCCCATTCGCACTCTTTTCACGCCTTCTATCAAACCTAATTTCTGAAGCAATTTTCCAAGCGTTGTATCAGTATCTTTGCCGTAACTTCCTATATTTGTGCCCGTCAAAACAAATTCGCCAAAACCGTTTTGGGACAATATCTTTACTTGTTCTATTATTCTGTTTTCATTTTGGCTTCTTGATCTGCCTCTTGCATGCGGAATAACACAATAACTGCAAGAAAAATTGCAACCTTCCTGTATCTTGACAAAAGCTTTGCTCTTATCATGATAACCATACACCATACTTTTATCAAGATGCGTCAAAACCCCTATGTTATTAAAAGGCTCCTTAGAAAAAAGTAGTCTGTTTATATTCTCTTTTTCGGAATGACCCAAAACCCCAAAAACTTTTTTGCCCTCAAACAGTTCGTTGCCGCGCGTATCAGCTCCGCACCCTGCAAAAATTATCTTTTTGCCGTTTTTATTTTGTTTTGATATATAATTTCTTACGCCGCTATCAGCTCCATTTGTCACCGTGCAAGAGTTTACTATGATGATATCTGCCGCAAACTCATTGTCTATAACTTCAAAATCCTTAAGACGTTCTATCATCATTTGCGTATCATAAATATTTGTTCTACAGCCAAATGTTTTGAAAAATACTTTAGGTTTCATCAAGGCTTCACTCACTTGCTTCCTCGATTTCATGGGGATGCTTTACATTTGCAGCCTGTCTTAAATTCAGTGTTTGCGTAGGATAAGCTATAATTATGTCCTCCTCTTTATTGATAGCATCTATTATCTCTCCGCTCAGAGTGCTTCTTAAAGCCAAAGCCGCATAAGAGTTAGTCATATACCATACATGTATGGTAAGTCCGTGAGGTTCGATGAATGAAAAAATCTTAGGCTCTACATTCGTATTTTTGAGATTATATTTTTGTCTTAACTGATTTAACTGTTTTCTTGCTATTTCGGTATAACCTTTTGAATATTTCTTTGTAATCTCTTTTATGATGTACATAGCTTTTTTATAATTCGAATCGAACGATATTGTTAAATATATGCCGTCCCATACCGTCTTTAGCGTCTCATGAGTGTAATTTGAAATGAGATTTGTAAAGATAAGATTGTTCGGTATAAAAACCACCCTGCCCGCACGCTTATTTTCAAGATACGTAGTTAGGGTTACATCTTCTAAGATAGTCATTCTCATCAAAGATATATCAACTATATCGCCGACATACGAAAATCCGTCTTGGTGGACTTTTACCCTGTCTCCCACGCTAAAACTGCGCCCAAATGTTATGACCATCCACCCGAGTATATTCATAAACATATCTTTCATGGCAATCGCAATACCAGCCGATGCAAAACCTAAAACCGCAACAAGATAGGTCATATTTTCGATATATGCAAAAAGTAAAATTAAGATGATAAGTGTTATATTGGTGATATTTATCACCTTATTTATTATATAGCTCTTATCATTTGCCGACATAAAATGTTTTGAAAAGAACTTCAGCAAAAAAGAGATAAGTATGATCGAAACGATGATGGTGCAGATAAAAAATGTGCGTTTGGTCTCATTTTCTATAGCATCGGAAGCGCGTGTAACAGCCTCATTTATCTTTCTCTCATAAACAGAAGCGGACGTTAAAACTATATCGTAAGCAGATTCAAACTCTTTGATAAGAGCTCTGTTATTATTCTGCAAATTTACAAAAGAGCTGTTGTTGCCAAACTCTATGATGCGCTCCAACATCTCCTCTTTCTCTTGCAAATTGCCTATTAAAACTTCCAAATCACGCGAAAATTTGTTATATTCTTCCAAATCATGCTTGATCTTTTTAATATAAGAAAATCCGGAAAATATGGCAAACGGATTACTGATAGAAGGCATTGGAGGAATGTCGGGAGATTTCAAAAGTCCTGAAAAAGGAGCATTTTGAAACTCGCTTAACTGTTCTATCTGACTCTCCAAAGCATCGCGCCTTCTCTCCATATCGTCAAGCTTTATTAAAGAATCTTTGTCGGTTTTGATTTTGAGTTTTTTTACATCCTCACGTATTGATTCCAATTCGGCTTGTTTTGCTTTGTATATATTATAATTTTCATGTCTTGCAAACCAAATATTATTTTTGTTTGCATTATCAATTATTTCAACTCTTATTTTGTAGTCGCTTATCAACTGTTTTAAAGTTTGATTTTCATCTTGCACCACCTGATTTGTTTCGGCAAAAAGCGCGTTTATAATAAAAACCAAAAATAAAAATACTATTTTCATCGGCTGAAAACCTCTAAACTCTTTTTCACCGTCTCCTCTTTTATATCATCTCTTATGGCAAAATGTCCTATATTATTCGGCAATATGAACGTTATTTTGGAATTACTGCTCTTTTTATCAAGAAAAAACGACTCATAAAAACTATCTATACTTTCTATTGTATATCTTGTGGGAAGAGAAAACTTTTGCAACGCGTTTTCTATCCTATCCGCTTCGTTTCGTTTCAAAAGTCCTAAGTTTACGGCTAATTCATTTGCCATAACCATTCCGAAAGCCACCGCTTCGCCATGTAGATATTTACTATAATTGCTCTTTTGTTCTATCACATGTGCAAATGTATGTCCATAGTTTAAAACGGCTCTTACACCCTCTTCCTTTTCATCTTGCACCACGATATCAGCTTTTATTTTTATGCTCTTTGTTATCACCTCTTTTATATTTGTATAGTCGCTCAAATCCATAGTTTCCAAACGGCAAAAAAACTCTTTATCAAACATAACCGCCATTTTTATTATCTCCGCAACTCCAGCATTAAACTCGCGTCTTGGCAGTGTCTTTAAAAAATCACTCTCGCAGTAAACAGCGCGCGGCTGACAAAAAGAACCTATCAAGTTTTTTCCAAAAATATTATTTACGGCTGTTTTTCCACCCACGCTAGCATCTACTTGTGCCAAAAGTGTTGTCGGCACTTGAATAAAATTTATTCCTCTTTGATACACAGA
>JAIRSJ010000050.1 GCA_031255525.1 Campylobacteraceae bacterium | reverse complement strand
CTGATAGATGAATTTAATGACACATCAGGACTAAAACAGGTAAGAACATTTCAAAGTCCGTTGGGCGGCACGATGAGGCTTGGTTCTTACAAGTGCAATACAAAAGAGGGTTCGCTTTTAAGGGCAGTTTATAATAACAAAACGCAGATAAAAGAGCGGCATCGTCATCGTTACGAAGCAAATCCGATTTATAGAAAAGCGATGGAAGATAATGGTTTTGAAGTCTCAGGTGAGAGTGATGGATTGATTGAAGCGATGGAACTTAAAAAACATCCGTGGTTTTTGGGAGTTCAGTTTCATCCGGAGTTTACATCCAGACTTACAAGTCCGAACGAAGTGATTTTAGCTTTCGCAAAAGCCTCCATGAAGCACAGAAAAAATGTCTAAATTAAATAAAGAAGACATAAGAGAACTTCTCAAAAAGCGTTTTGAAAGCGATTGTCATACAAAACTTTCTCTTATCCCTTCACCGTTTTTATTTAAAGATATTAAAAAAGCGGCCAATCGTATAAAGACAGCCATGCAAAATGGAGAAAAAATAACAATAGTCGGCGATTATGATGTGGACGGCGTGGTCTCTTCCGTTATCTTAAGCGAGTTTTTTGATGATTTTGATATAAGATATAACATTGAGATACCGAACCGTTTTTCAGATGGATACGGCTTAAATCCACAAATTTTGGACAGAATACAAGCCGATGTTATTATTACTGTGGACAATGGTATTTCATCCATCAAAGCGGCACAAATTTGCAAAGAGCGTGGGATCGATCTTGTTATCACAGACCATCATACTCCACCTGCACTGCTTCCTGATGCGTACGCGGTTATAAATCCGAAACAAAAAGAGTGTGAATTTCCAAATAGCGATATATGCGGCGCACAAGTTGCATGGTATCTTGTTGCGGCGATAAAAGAGGTTTGCGGCTATGAGTATGAGCTCAGTAAATTTTTGGATTTGCTTTCGATTGCTATTATGGCCGATATGATGGATTTAAGAGACATAAACCGTACGATGGTAAAAAGTGGATTGAAACTCTTAAATCGCTCAAATCGTCCTGCGTTTGCAGCGATTCGCGAAATTTTCAAAAAAGAGTATTTTGATAGCGAGGACATATCCTTTTTGATTTCGCCTTTACTGAATAGTTCCGGACGAATGGAAGATGCGTTGTTTTCTTATGGGTTTTTAAAGTCTTCCTCAAAAAAAGAGGCTTTAATTCGTCTCGAAGAGATAATAGGTATGAACGAACGAAGAAAAGAAGAAGAAAAAAATCTACTCGAAGCGTCATTAAAGCTTGTAAATGAAGATGATAAAATTATTGTCGTTTGGGGTGAAGAGTGGCACGAAGGAGTTGTCGGTATAGTTGCCTCAAGACTTACTAAAAGGTTTAAAAAACCATCAATCGTTTTTTCGCTAAAAGGCGAGCATGCCAAAGGAAGTGCAAGAAGTGTTCATGGCGTTGATATTCTCTCTTTGATTGCCAAACATGCCGATTTATTGCTTGGATTCGGCGGACATTTTGGGGCTGCGGGAGTGTTGATAGCAAAAGAGAATATGGAGATTTTCAAAAAAGAGATAAACGAAAGCATTCAAAGTTTATCTTTAAAGGAGCATACTGCGCTTGAGGATAGCTTGGGAGAGATAGAAGTAGAGAGTATAGATTTTGAATTGTTGGAGATTTTGGAAGATTATGAGCCTTACGGACAAAAGAACCCAAAACCGTTATTTGTTTTACGTGATATGAGAGTCAAGATAGACAAGCCTATGGGTAAAAACGGACAGCATAAAAAATTTGTTTTGCAATCAGATAATAATAAACATGTCGAAGCTTTGTTTTTTAATTGTTCGCAAGATATAAAAAAAGGCGATGTTATAGATGTGATTTTTAGTGTCTCAAAAAATAGTTTCAGGGGTCTAATAACTCCACAGTTGATGATAAAAGAGGCATTGGAGATCAGGTAAGAAATTAGATTTTTGCCCAATAGTTAGCTAAATAATATAAATTAATACTAAGGTTGCCTAAAGTCACTTAAAAGGGATTTTCTAAGGCGTTTTCATCACGATAAAAGCCTTTTATTCTGTCACAATTTTAGACACAAAAATGTAAAATAATATCAAAGACGATAAGCTATAAAGCATGCAATCATGGTACTTACTTTAGTGTGTTGTGAAAATAATCAAACGGCTTAGCGAAAATAGCAACCTTCAACAAATAGCTACTCATAAAACCAGCAATTTTTGTTATTGCTCTCTTAAAACAATAAGAGGGAAAACTATTTTCCATCATTGTCAAAATTATAAGTTGATTTAAATACACTAACCATAAATTTGATTGGCAGTGAAATAACATAAAACGCAACAAAAAGCCTTTTTGCAAAAATATTCTTATTTAAGGGGTAGTTTTTATTTGTTTTTACATTTTTTATAGTACAAGCATAAGATATATAGCAGCACAAAGAGGGCAATCAATAAAAAGAAACATTTAATACCGCTGTAGCATTATCTTCAACCGATCTAATATATATTGCCGCGGAGAAATAGCCTAACATTATTACGAAGCTTAAATCCATTCCCATTCTTATTGGATTTTTATTTCGTCTTTATCTGTCAAAAAAATAGACCTATTATAAATAAAAGCGACCGGATAAAAATAAATGAAATATCTTCTATCATTACGCTATCCCAATTATTTTTTGATCTTGCTTTGCGATTTTGAAATCGCATTTTATCGATGGCGATCACCACTGTAATAGTTAAATTACTTGCTTGTGCCGCCCAGTATCGGCACAAATAAACACTCCTCCAGAGTTTTCACTCTTATGCCGTTTTTCGTTTTTATAAATTGTGTGATTAACTGTGAGACGCCTTGTTCCGGCGATTTTTGCGAAGGCTTAGAAGGTATCTCCATAGGCGCTACTAAAATACCGTTTTCTCCAAGTTGCTCAAACAAAACTTCTGGTACTTTTTCGATAGATGCCGAGAGTAGTATCCTATCAAACGGCGCGTAATCTCTCCAGCCTTTTTGTCCGTCGTCAAATCTTGCATGTATATTTGAGATTCCAAGCATTTTGAAGCATTTTTTGGCTTCTAAAAGCAGCGGCTCAATTCTTTCTATAGTAAAAACTCTTCTGATGAGCTTTGACAAAATCGCCGCTTGATATCCGCTTCCACAACCAATTTCCAACACAGAGTCCGTTTTTTTGTCTATCTCTAATGCCAAAGTCATTTTCGCAACTGTTAGCGGAGAGCTTATCCATTGGTTTTGCGACAATGGAAGCGGGTCAAGTTTGTAAGCTTGATGCTTGAAGCCTTTGGGTGTAAAAATCTCTCTTTCTATGCTTGCAAAAGCGTCATATAAATCCTTCTCAAGCTGTACAAATGCAGATATTTCATCTGCCAGTTTTTGACATTTTTGCGCTATGATTTTTGAATTAAATTCACTCATTATCTATACTCTACAGATTTAAAAATCATCAAATGATAAACTTCCTTTGCTGTAATTGCTTACATTTCCTTCAAAGAAATTTGTTTTTTGGTCATTGAATTTTGAAAAGTCATCTACCCATTTTATAGGATTTGCTACATTATAAATTTTTTCGTAATTAACAGCTCTTAGTCTTTCATCAACAAGATAGTGAATGTATTGCTCGATAATATCATCGGTAAAGCCCATAATTTTATTTTGAGTGATATATTTGCCCCACTCGATTTCAAGCTCACCAGCAGTCACAAACATCTCTTTTACCTCTTTTTCAAGCTCAGGCGTGAAAAGATCGGGTCTCTCTTTTCTTGTACTGTTTATCATGTTTTGAAATAAAAGCAGGTGAGTTATCTCATCTCTTTGGATAAATCTTATCATTTGAGCAGAACCTAACATTTTTCCCGCACGTGCAAGTGAATAAATAGAACTAAATCCAGCATAAAAATATATACCTTCTAAAATTTGATTTGCAAACATTGCAAGAACAAGCTTTTTATCATCAACATCACCGGCTAATTTCTCATAAACTCCGGATATATAATCATTTTTCTTTCGTAAAATCGCATCATGCTTTTCCATCTCATATATCATATCCGTATCATCACAAATAGCCTCAACCATAACCGCATAAGATTTTGAGTGATTTGCCTCTTCATATGCTTGACGAACCAAACAGGCATTTATCTCAGGTGCTGTTATATAAGGATTGATATTGTCTGCTAAATTGTTTGTTTGAAAGCTGTCCATGCTGATAAGCTGACTCCAAACAAGATCGTACATACGTTTTTCTTCAATCGTCAAATTCTTACTATAATCAATCACATCGCCGGTTGTATCAACTTCTCTTGGAAACCAAGTATTTGCTTCCATCACGTCCCAAAGTTTCAGCGCCCAGCTGTATTTTGCCTTTGTAAAGTTCAAAATACCATGCGGATTGCCTCCGAAAATTTTGCGGTTGTTTAAATCTTCATTTGAATTTGGATTATATATATGCTTTCTTTGCATAATAGTCCTTTAATGTTTTAGTGATTTGAAATATTATCACTATTTAACTCTAAAACTTCTGAGGCACGTATAAGTGCGTTGTCAATGTGATTTGTGATATTATTCGCACCTAATAGTTTGTCCATACCTTTTTTTGCGAATCTTTTTTTTATCTCTTTTGACACTCCTGAAAGTATTAAAACGGTATTTTTGGCTCTGCACATCTCATAAAATTCTTCTAATGCGTGATATCCGGTCTCATCTATCATCGGCACTTTTCTCATTCTTAAGATGAAAACTTTAGGCGGAGTTGAGACTATGTCCAGCACCCCTTTCAGTTTATCTGCGATGCCGAAGAAAAAAGGACCTCCTATCTCATAAACCTCAACGCCTTCAGGTACATATTTTTTAGACAAAGCGTCGACATCTTCAAGTTCTTCGTCATAATTTACAGCATCAAAATCCAAATCTTTCACAGCGGCTTTTTTATCTGTTATTTGTGTTACATCTATCATTCTCTTGATAAACAGCAGCGCAGCCATCATTATTCCGGTTTGAACGCCCGTGTTTAAATCTATAAACACAGTTAATGAAAATGTAGTTACAAGCACTATCGCATCGTGTCTTTCGGAATTTAAAAGTATTGATTTGAAATGGTGAAATTCACTCATATTCCAAGCGACTATTACGAGTATAGCCGATAGGGCACAAAGCGGTATAAGCAGTATAAAAGAGGATAGAAAAAACATAAAGAGCAACAAAAACATAGCGTGAAACATGCCCGCAAGCGGGCTAAACGCTCCTGCTTTAATATTGGTTACAGTCCTTGCTATCGCTCCTGTAGCCGCTATGCCACCGAAAATTACAGATAAAATATTGGCAGAACCTTGAGCTACTAACTCTTTATTGGAGTGATGTCTATCGCCCGTCATTCCGTCCGCAACAACAGCCGATAGTAAGGATTCTATTGCTCCTAAAATTGCGATAGTCACGGCATCAGGAAATACGGCCCTGATTTTTTCAAGCGAAAATTCAGGCAGAGTAGGGGTTGGCAGCATATTTGGAATACTTTCAAATTTGCTTCCTATCGTATCAACATCAAGCCCAAATACCCACACGATAAAAGATAAAATGATAATAACTGCTATGGGACCCGGTATTTTAGGACAAAAGCGTTTGCATGCAAGAATAATAAAAATCCCAGAAACTCCAAGGATAAGCGAGATGGGCGAAATATCTTTGAAAAATGCGCCGTAAGTTTTTACCTGTTCTACAAAATCTGCAGGCATAGATTCTATTGGAAGTCCCAAGAAATCTTTTATCTGTGAAGTGAATATGATAAGCGCAATACCTGTGGTAAAACCAACGGTAACGGGATAAGGGATAAATTTAATGATATTTCCAAGTCTGAAAAACCCCATAAACATAAGCATAATGCCCGCTAAAAAAACAGCTACAACAAGACCATCATAGCCGTGCTTAAGCATTATCGCATAAAGTACAACTACAAAAGCTCCCGTAGGTCCGCCTATTTGATATTTACTTCCACCAAAAGCTGATATGATAAATCCGGCGACTATGGCAGTAAAAAGACCTTTTTCGGGCGCTACACCGCTTGCTATCGCAAAAGCCATCGCAAGAGGCATTGCAACGATTGCAACAGTAATGCCTGCTATCAGGTCGGCCGTGAACATATTTGATTTGTAATTTTTGAATATCATTACGCTTCTTGGCAAATATTGCGTAAATTTCATGGAAGTCCCTTTTTGTGCAAAATTAATAACAAAGAGTAAATTTTACTGCTAAAAGATTAAAAGTTCAAGGGATAGATGCTTTATTATGATACAAAATAGCAATAAATATTATCTTAGGTTCGCTTTTTTGTATTTTTGTAATTGTATCTGTAATATCTCATTTAGCTCATCAAGCCCACATTTTAAGCTATTCTGCACTATACAAACCGGAGAACCATACATTTTATAACTCATCTTTGCCGTATATTTGCAAATTAAATTTGACTGTTTATCTATATGCTTTTCGGGATTATTTACCACAATCATTCATAAAGCGGGCATGTCAAAGCTGTTTCGTCTCTACAATATCTCTCCATGGAATACGTCTAAACGACATTGAGCTTGTGTTATCAATTATGCCGAAGCTATTAATAATAATCCCCATTTTCTTATTAAATATTAATTTCAAGAAAAAAATAGCGCCAAATGCGGACAA
>JAIRSJ010000012.1 GCA_031255525.1 Campylobacteraceae bacterium | reverse complement strand
TCAAAAGATAGCTCACTTTCTATCTTACAACAATACGCTTCAAAAGATAAACGTATAAAAGTTTTTACTCAAGAAAATCAAGGTCCTGCAACAGCCAGAAATGTAGGGCTTAAAAACGCTGTCGGTAAATACATTATGTTCTGTGATAGCGATGACTGGTGTGAGCCCGACATGTGTAAAGAGATGTTTGAGTGTATTGAAAAAGAAAATGTCGACATTGTTATGTGTGATTGCAATGTTGTAGAGGTGGAATCTGACCATTTAAGAAACAAAGGGGATGACAATTATGTAAAGCTAAAACGAAAATATTTTTATGATATATCAAAAAACTCATCTATAGGGATACCTCTTGTTTTATGGAACAAAATATTTAAAAAATCACTGATAGACAATTACAATATATCATTTCCTAACGGATATTTACATGATGATGATGCCTTTATCCGCCAATACATTAGTGTCTCTTCATCGTATTTCGGGCTGGATGTGAAATTGTATAACTATGTTTTTAGAAGAAATTCCATAATGAGTGAAACTTTCTTAAGAAAAAATGACCTGAAAATATTAGACAAGATCTACTCTGCAATATTTTTTTACAATTTTTTAGCAAAAAACAATTTATTGGACTCAAAATATGCTTATTTTTTAAATTCGCTAATGGAAGATATTCATTTTTGCTGGCAATTGCTTCATGAAGAAAAATATAAACACAAAGTTTTAGAATTGGTCGACAATATAATAAAAGATATTGATTCGGACAAATTTCTCAAGTCAGATAAAGATATTTTTATCGCTATAAAAAATAGAGATTTTCAAAAAGCAAAAAAGTTATTAGATAAAAAATACGGCACCAAAAAAACATTATCAATTTTTGGATTTGACATTTTTAAAAAAACAAAAGATGCTTTACACAAAAAAATATATCTATTCGGATTTTTAGTCTACACAAAAAAATATAGATGATTTCATACGTCGATATTTTGCACTATACTCTCTTTATTAAGTATTTGCGTGTCAAACTTAACTATTAGCATATCATCGCTGACATACCACTCCACTATCCCTTTTGCACTTTCCAAATATTGTAAATAATTTTCCTTGGTTTGTGAGAGAGGAATGTATAGATTTTGAAAAAATGCGGGATTTTTGAGCGTTAATGTCAAAAAAGACCAGATAATACATGTAAAAAAAACTATCCAAAATATCTGCGACATCTCATAGTGCCGCAAAAAAACTCCTCCGATAACGCCGCCGCAAAATGTACCCAAATATCCAAAAAAGTTAAAAACCCCAAGTGTAGCTCCACGACTTTTGACCTTTGCGTATTTACTTGCAAGAGATTGTATCAAAGGCTCATGGATATTAAATCCTATAAAAAATAAAACTGTGCCGCAAACAAAAAACAGCTCGTTTGAAGCGTGTCCCATAAAAAAATAAGCCAATGCAAAAAACGGTATTCCAACACAAAGCATCTCTTTGCTTTTTTTCATCTTTTCGCCGATAATCACAGAAGGTATCATCGCAAGCATTCCAAAAATCATAGCCGGAAGATATATGCGCCAAAGCTCTTTTTTATCCCACAAAAACTGCTGTGTCATGATAAGAGGAATACTCATAAAAGTCATGGTCATGAGCATTTTTTGTAAAAAGTTAGTTATGTTCATGCGGTATAGATTTTTATCTTTTAAAAGCTTGATATAACCAACTCTCTTTTTTTTGCCGACATTTTGTATTTTTGGAGGATTTTTTACGATGAAAAGTAAAAATAGCGATAAAAACGCCAAAAACGCAGTCAACAAAAAAAGCTTATCCGTGCCGAAATATCCTCCTATAAGAGGTCCCAAAGTCATTGAAAGAGCAAAACTCAAAGCAATAATCATTCCCATAAAAGCCATAGCTTTTGCGCGTATCTCCTCTTTAATTAAATCGCTTATCAAAGCGCTTCCTGCTGCACCGACAGCTCCCATTCCTTGTACAAATCTTCCGATAAAAAGCATATGCACGGATTCTGCGTAAGCACATATCAAAGAGCCTGCCATAAAAATGATTGTTCCTGCAAAAAGTGCCTCTTTTCTGCCAAATCTATCAGACATCACGCCAAATGGTATTTGCATAACCATTTGAGAAATTGCATATATACCAAGAGATGCGCCCACCAAAACTTCATTTGCACCTTTTAGCTCGAATGCATATACGGAGAGTACGGGCAAAACGATAAAAAGTCCTAAAAATCGCAGCGCTATAATGATACTTACCGGAAGTACTGTTTTCAACATGTAGGTTTACCTTCGTCTAAAAACGCCAATTATAGTCTATGTTTCCAAAAAATTGCCCTCTTTTGCTATTTTAAAAGCAAAAAATTGTAAAATTAGTTTTTATATTTTTGGTGGAGGTGCGTTTGGTTTCAAAGATTATCTTAGCAACTTCAAATAAAGGCAAAATAAAAGAGTTCAAAGAGTATATGCGTGATTTTGAAGTTCTCTCTTATGGTGAAGTTATGGATGAGTTTGAGATAGAAGAGAGCGGAAAAACTTTTAAAGAAAATGCTCTTATCAAAGCTCGTGTAATTTTTGAAAAGTTAAAAGATAAAGATGTGATTGTGATATCAGATGATAGTGGTATAAGTGTTCCGCTTTTGGATAACAACCCCGGAATTTACAGCGCAAGATACGCAGGGCTTCCATCAAACGCAAATAAAAATCTTGAACTTTTAGTCGAAAATCTCAAGGAAAAAAATGTACAAACAACGCCGGCGTTTTATACGGCATGTATAGGGCTTGTTACAAAACATGGTGAATTTAGCGTACATGGTTGGATGCACGGATACGCAACTACAATGCCAAAAGGTAACAATGGTTTTGGGTATGATCCTATGTTTATTCCGGAAGGTTTTGATAAAACTTTGGGTGAACTTGATGATGAAATTAAAGAGAAATTTTCTCATCGTATAAAAGCTCTTAATTTGGCAAAAATATTGCTTAAAACATTGAAATAAAAGGAAAGAAATGAACACAATTTTAATAATCGGCGCTGGTGGCGTCAGTCGTGTTGCTACCACAAAATGCGCTATGAATAAAGATGTATTTGAAAATATCGTACTTGCGAGTAGAACAAAAGCAAGATGTGATGAGATTGCAAGCGATATCAAAAAGATGTACAACGTTGATATAAAAACGGCTCAAGTTGATGCTGATAATGTTGATGAATTGACCAATCTGATAAACGAGGTAAAACCAAAAGCTGTTCTAAATGTAGCACTTCCATATCAGGATTTGAGCATAATGGACGCTTGTATCAAGACAAAAGTTGATTATATAGATACTGCAAATTACGAACATCCTGATGAGGCAAAGTTTGAGTATAAACTTCAATGGGCAAAAGATGATGAGTTTAAAAAAGCAAATATTATGGGACTTCTTGGAAGCGGATTTGACCCGGGAGTTACAAATGTTTTTTGTGCTTATGCACAACAATATCTGTTTGATGAGATAAATGAGATTGATATACTTGATTGTAACGCGGGTGACCACGGATACGCATTTGCGACAAACTTCAATCCGGAGATAAATTTACGGGAAGTAAGCTCAAAGGGAAGATATTGGGAAAATGGAAAATGGATAGAGACTGAGCCGATGGAAATTAAAATGGTTTGGGATTATCCTGAAGTTGGTCCAAAAGACAGCTATCTTTTGTATCATGAAGAGCTTGAGAGTTTGGTGCAAAATATCAAAGGATTAAAAAGAATTCGCTTTTTTATGACATTCGGACAAAGTTATTTAACACACATGAAGTGTTTGGAAAATGTCGGAATGCTTGGAATTAAACCGATTAAACACAAAGGGGCAGACATAATCCCGATAGAATTTTTAAAGACACTTTTACCTGATCCTGCAAGTTTAGGTCCAAGAACAAAAGGAAAAACAAATATCGGTTGTTTCATCACCGGACTTAAAGATGGTAAGAAAAAAAGAGTTTACATATACAATGTTTGCGACCATGAAGAGGCTTACAAAGAGACGCTTTCTCAAGCTGTTAGTTATACAACCGGAGTTCCTGCCATGATAGGAGCAAAACTTGTGATGGAAGGCAAATGGAAAAAAAGCGGCGTTTACAATATGGAAAATTTTGACGCAAAAGCGTTTATGGACGAACTAAACAAACAAGGACTTCCTTGGAAAATTTTGGAACTTGACCCAAATAAAGATTTTGAAATCAGATAACTTTTGCATGTGAGGGAATTTTTCCTTGCATGTAAATTTTTATTTCAGTTTGAAATAAACTACTCTTAAATTTTCTTATTTTGTTATGATGATAAAAACAACAAAAGAGCAAAATTGATAAAACAGATAGAATGCAAAAATGCTTTACACAAGATAAAAAACGACTATCTTCCGCAAACATATGATTTAAATATTTTTAGAGGTTGCTCTCACGGATGTAAATATTGTTATGCTTTGTATTCGCATACTTATCTTGATGATAAGGAGTATTTTGAAAATATTTATGTAAAAAAAGATGTTGTGAAAGTTTTGGAAATTGAGCTAAAAAAACAGAAAAACAAAAATGATATCGTAAATTTGGGAGGAGTTACGGATAGTTATCAAGAGTTGGAAAAAACTCAAAAAATTATGCCTGAAATTTTGAAATTATTTATAAAATACAAGACGCCAATCACCATCTCAACGAAGTCGGATTTGATATTAAGAGATTATGATTTGATAGATGAATTATCAAGACTGACGTATGTAAATATCGCCTCGACAATTACTATCATGGATGAAACCAAAAGAGCCAAAATCGAACCAAATGCCGTTAACAGCAAACGTAGATTTGAGATTTTAAAAGAATTTACCGCAACAAATGCGTCTATTGGTGTGCATGTAATGCCGATAATTCCGTTTTTAACTGATAGTTATGAAAATTTAGATGAGATTTTTTATCTTGCAAAGTTATCAAATGTGCACTATTTACTTCCATCAACTCTTAATTTGCGTGGAAAAACAAGGGATTATTTTTTAAATTTTTTGAAAAAAGATTTTCCGCATTTGAGTCAAATATACCTCAAACTTTATCAAGGAGGAGTGCTCAATCAAAACTATAAAAACAATCTGTATAAAATAGTAGATGAATTATTCAAAAAATATGATATTTCGGTAAATTCCTCAAAATTAGCCGAGCAAAAACTAAAAAATCACGAGCCGTCATTGTTTGATAATTTGTATTAAAACCAAAATTCAAAGCTTTATTGATATAATTTTTTATCGATTTAAAAGGCAAGATAGATGATAAAAAATCCAAAAATCAGCAAACTTGAGAGTGTGTTAGAGCAAGTTAAAACCCCGGCATATATTTTAGAAGAGGCACATTTAGAAGAAAACCTAAAAAGACTTTTGCATGTAAAAAAAGAGAGTGGGGCAAAAATACTTTTGGCTTTAAAAGGTTTTGCTTTGCAAGATAGCTTTTATTTGGTGCGTGAATATCTTGATGGATGTTGTGCGAGTGGATTGCATGAGGCGAGATTTTCACATGAAAAGTTCAAAAAAGAGACTCATACTTATTCACCGGCTTTCAAAGATGAGGATATTGATGAGATTTTAGAAATTTCTCACCATGTGGTTTTTAACTCATTTTCGCAGTGGAAAAAATTTAGACACAAAGCGTTAAAAAAAGGCGTATCTTGCGGACTTAGGATAAATCCGGAAGTTTCAAGTTCACCAGTAGAAATGTACAATCCAAGCGGAAAATTCAGCCGTTTAGGTATCACAAAAGCAAATTTTGAAGAAAATGAGATAGATGGAATCGAAGGACTTCATTTCCACGCACTTTGTGAGCAAAATGTTGATGCGTTAGAGAAAGTTTTGAAAGGTTTTGAAGAGAGGTTTGGCGAAATTATCACAAAGATGAAATGGATAAATTTTGGCGGCGGACACCATATAACAAGAGATGATTACGATATAGAAAAGCTCATAAGTGTGATAAAAGAGTTCAAAAAAAGATATAGCAATGTTGAGGTTTATTTAGAACCCGGAGAAGCCGTTGGTTGGCAAAGCGGGACTTTGGTTGCTTCGGTTTTGGACATTGTGGATAATGAGATGAAAATAGCTATCATGGATACTTCAGCAGAAGCTCATATGCCCGATACCATTCTTATGCCTTATCGTGCCGAAATTCGTAATGCAAGTTTGCCAAATGAGAAAAAATATACTTATAGACTTGCCGGAAATACGTGTTTAGCGGGTGATGTTATGGGCGATTATAGTTTTGATGAGCCTTTGTGTGTCGGTAAAAAAATTATTTTTGAAGATATGATGCACTATACAATTGTCAAAAATACAACTTTCAATGGTATAAAATTGCCCGATATTGCGATACTCAAAAAAGATGGAAGTTATCAAGTTTTAAAACATCTCGGATACGAAGAGTATGAGAGAAGAAATTAAAATTTTCACATAATCACAAGCTTGCATGTAAAGAGACCTCTTTACATGCAAAACTTAAAACTATTTATCAGCACTTTCAAATTTATATGAATTTTCACCATCACTTAAAATATATCCAACGCCCGGAAATAATATATGCATTCCGGCGATTTTAGTTTTTTCATCGGCAAATTTTTTGAAATACACCTCTCTTGTTTTTGCGGCTTGTTTTGGGTCGACATCAAATACAACAGATATCGATGGTTTTGCAACTTGAACATTTAAGACATGAACTATATCGGCAACAACGACCAATTTTTCACCATTTGAATTTATCTCAAAAAATGTGTGGCCGGGAGTGTGACCGGTTGCATTTAAGGGTTTGATGTTTGAATATATGCTTTCATCCCAAGAAAAAGTTTGCAAGCTGTTTGCATAAATCGCATTTACCTCTTTTGCAAGGTCGGAGTTTTTTGTCTTTTTATCAAGCCAATATTTTAACTCATCTTCATGTACTAAAATTTTTGCATTTTCAAACACTTTTTTGCCATCATTAACAAGTCCGCCGATATGGTCGCCGTGCATGTGAGATAGTAAAATCGTATTGATTTGTTCAGGTTCAATGTTAAGAGCTTTTAAATTTTTAAGCAAATTTCCTTTTTTACCAAAACCGGTATCAATTAAAACAAGCTCATCTTTTGTCTTTAAAAGAAATGTGTTGACCGATGAGGGATTTTGGTCGCTGTTCATCACTTTTTGCACAACTTCATCGTTTGGTTCTAAAAGTATCGCTTTGCCCATATTTGTATCAGCGTCTTTTATAGCTATAAATTCTATATCGCCGACTTTAAATGATTGCGTATCATTCGCAAAAACATATCCGCAAAAGAAAATGAATATCGTAAAAAATAGCTTTTTCATTGCCAACTCCAAAAATTAATTTATAAAATTGTACAAAAAATGTGAGGGTTTGGGGTGTAAATTAAGTATAAATATATTTTTTAGTTTACATGAGAGGAATTTTCTCTACATGTAAACATTTTGTGTGTTATTTTTTTCTTTGGCGAGATGAGTTTGATTTGTTTGAGTAAGATGAACTTGTATTTCCTCTTTCTTTTCTATCAGACGTTCTTTGTCTGCTGTCATTTCCTCTTTTGCTATCGTTAGCTCTTCTTCTATCACCGCTTCTGCCATCTCTTCTGCGTCTGCTGCTTTGACGTTTTTCTTCTTCTTTGACACGAAGTTTTTTTACGATTTGCTCAAAAGTGCTGATGAATGTAGGCTCTTTAAACTATCGGCAAAAACAATATTAATTCCTGCTAAGATCTTTAGATAACTTTTTGCTTGTTGCGATAGAAATGTATCTTGTCTGTTTGTGCAATCACAATAAAATATCTTTATATGCTTTTTATCAAATATCGGTATTGATAACGCTATCAACCTAAAGACTCTTTTTGTATAAATTTTGATAGACAACTCTTTTTAGTATCAGGCAAAAAATCGTTTTTTGGTTTTACATAATTATTAAGTCAAAATGATACTCTCGTCCTCAAACGCTATTTGCAATTTGCTTTTATTTTGACTCTTACAATTTTACATATTCTCTAAAGGCAGCATTATTATTTGGATGTCTAAGTTTCTTAATCGCCTGCCCTTCCAATTCCCTCACCCGCTCCCTTGTACACTCAAGCACCCAGCTTATCTCTTCTATCGTCAACTCCACAGCGCTACCAAAAGCTATTTGCGCTTTTTTCAGATAGTATGCGCAAGGTTTGTCATCAAAATTTACATATTCATCTTCTAAGTATTTTAACTGTTTTAACTGATTTTCTGTCAAATTGATATGATTTTTACTTTTTTGACTATTTTTCGTATTTGTCTTATCTTCAATAAAATTTTTTAGTTTTTCTTTGCGTGTATTCAATTTTGTACCTGTATTTTCAAAAAACCAAAAACACATGTCCGCAAACGCTTTTTCAGTATCATTCAATTGTTCGGTGTCTTTCATTATACCTCTCCAAAATATCTCCTGCTCGATAACTGACTTGCCATATATTACTATCGTTAGAGAATTTGTATTTGTAAAGTTATTTGTCGTCTATAGATAATATTTTATTTATAAACTAATAAGGATTATAAAACAATTTTAAAACAAAATCAAGAAAAATGCATAAAAGAGAAAAATTTATTCCACCGAACAATATATTTGTATCATCTTGTTATATATTGAAATTTAAAAGCTGCTTTTATCTATGTTTTTGTTAGCTTATGTTATTTGATGTGATTGGATTTTTGGTGGCGGGGGGGAGACTCGAACTCCCGACCTCCGGCTTATGAGACCAGCGCTCTAGCCAGCTGAGCTACCCAGCCATAAAAAGGGAATAATTATATAGCGTAGTTACTTATAAATGCCTTTGAGACATAAGCTTAGAACTAAAAAAACAGATGAATACCAACAACAAAAGTTATGATATGCTTTTATTTTATTGTCAAATACCCTTTCGTGGCTATCTACTTGAATAATTTCTTTAATGCCTTATTCACAGCTTCATCTATCTTATCACTATTCTTCTCAATATACCTATTCGCCTCTTCTATAGCTTTATTTTTTAGATACTGTGAGCTGTCAACTGATACTTTGGGTTTGTCGGTCGTACCTGTTATTTTGCCTTCCAAATCTGTTTTTTCAATATAGAGCGTAAAAGGTATATTGAGAATATTGCCGAGAATATTGCCGTTTTTTATGAAAATGCTTGATTTCGTACTTTTCATGTCAAATAAAAAATTTATATCTGCTTTGTCTATTTTTCCCTGAAGCAGCATATTGTTGTAAACCTCAGATGTTATATCAAAATCCGTAAATGTTTTTATCAAATCTCCCAATTGCGTCTTAACGAACTTTCCACTAAGACTTGTGGCATTAAATGTTCCATTGCTTTTTGCTATATCATAAGTCGCATTAAGCGCGATTTTAGCGTCAAATACAGGCGGATAACTTAACATTTTCAAAGTCTCTATAGACGACAGACCCTCCCCTTTTAAAACAACTTTCATATCGTTAAAGTCAAAATTTATCTTTCCGCCCAAAATATTGCTTTTGCCGTTTGCGTGCAAATTATCTTTTTCATAATTTACAATACCATCAGCGCTCAAAGCACCGACCAATTGCTGGTGCGCTATACTCTCGAATTTGGACAAATCACTTATATTAAACATATAATTTGATTTTAAAATATTCTTATCGATATCAAAACTGCCGACAAATCTATCCAAACTGACAAGTGTTGATAAAAATTTCATATCAAAATCTGCAATTTTATTTTGCACGGTTACATTTGTTTTCGCACTAAACTCTGTTTTCGGCAGCGTCACATTAAACTCTTTTTTAAGAGTAGCAATATCGGCAAGACCATCTGTTACGTCTATTCCAATACTTCCCGTTTGATTTTTAAGCGAGCTAAAATTTGCTTTTACATTTAAATTTGCATCGGCATAATTGGGCTTAGAAAACATGCTTAAAATTTCTGCCAATCTTACGTTTAAAATATTTACGTCAAATTTGTCATTGTCAAGCTTGGCTTCCAACTTGCCGCCGATAAAATTATCGCTGTTTACGTTCGCTTTGAGTGTATCTTTTCCATATTTCACATCACCGTAAAATGATAATGCACCTTGGATTGGAATACCCGCAAGAGTTTCAAGCTGTTTAAGATTTGGAATATCGAGCCTATAATCACTTGATGCATCAAGTGTATTTATATTAATTTTACTATTTGGGGCCTTGAAATTTATCAAAGACGACATAAGGTTTATATCACCACTCAAATCTCCGTTATTCGCAAGTTTGAAACCAAATGCGGCTTTATACGAAACATTTTCCTTAAGCGTCAAATTAAACTCTTTTTGGACTACCTTAGCGTCTATCGCACCACTGTTTACATCAATATTTACTTCACCGTTTTTATTTGCCAAAGAGCTAAGATCGATTTTTATATTTAAATCGCCGGAAGCGTAATTGGGAAGAACAAACATCTTTAAAATCTCTTCAATCTTTACATGCAAAAACTCTGCGACAAATTTATCATTATCAAGTTTTGCATTAAGTTTTCCGCTCGCTATGTTGTCGCTTTTTGCGCTTAATTGCAATTGGCTTGAAGCATATTTCATATCGCCGTAAACTTTTATTGCTCCCTTAAGCGGCATACCGACAATAGAACTAAACTCTCCCAAGTCTCGTACGTCAAGAGTATAATCTCCGATAGCTTCAGCGTCATTTATATTATAACTTATGCTAGGTATTTTTAAAATCGCCAATGACGATACAATCTCGGCATTCCCTTTTATCTCATTTGAATCTTGCACGGAAAAATTTGATGAAAACCTGTAGGTTGGGTTTTTATCCAAAGTCAAATTGAACTCTTTTTGCAAAACGTCTTTAAAAAGCACACCATTATCAACCGATACAAATGAGTCGCCAAATAGCTCGTTCTTCTCATTTGGCATCATATGTATATCGGCAGATATTACACCATCGGCATAAAAAGGTTGATTTAAAACAGCTAAGAGTTTAGATATTTGAAGCTCTTTGACATTTGCAGTTATGGCTGCGACATTAAAATCTTTCAATGTAACGTTAAAATCAAGAGCTGATTTAAATATTTCCCCCATACCATGCGCATTAAAAAATTTAAAATCCCCAACAATCTCGCCCGCTACTTTCAGCGGCTCATCTATCTTGATGCCTTCTATCTCGGGAAGTTCATCAGCATTTATGTTGTAATCTATATCGAACGAGCGCTTAAAAAGATTTATACTGCCTGCCGCTTTAATCTTTATGTTTTGCATGATAGTGGCTTCAATGCTCAAAGAGTTAAGTCTTAGTGAAAATTTGTCAAGCTTTACATCAATATTGGCGGTTTTTTGCGCTCGCTCTTCGATAACAGGTTTTAAGATATTGTTTCCTGCCTGCGTAAACAATAGACAAAACGTCAATGCCGATAAAATAACCAAAACTAACACAAAAATTTTTAAAATTTTTTTCATAAACAACTTTCCTTATAATCATCAATAATATAAAAGCTTAGTCATATACGCTAAAGTAATATGATTTTATCATCATTAGGCATTGACATTTTATGCCAAATATTGTAAAATTCCGTCACTCATTTAGATTGAGTGCTAAAAATTAATATTTGGAGGACGAATAGCATGAAATTTCAACCACTGGGTCAACGAATTTTAGTTGAGAGAGTTGAAGAACAAACAACTACTGCGTCGGGCATTATTATACCAGATAATGCGAAAGAGAAACCTTTACATGGAGTTGCAAAAGCTATAAGCGACGAAGTAAAAGAGAAGAAATTGGTCAACGTGGGCGATACTGTCGTATTTGCTAAGTATTCAGGCTCAGAAATTACGCTTGAGGGCAAGACGTATTTGGTGATGAATATCGAAGATGTTCTTGGAATTTTAAAATAAGGATAAAATTATGGCAAAAGAGATAAAGTTTTCAGACAATGCTAGAAATGAGTTGTACGAGGGTGTTAAAAAGTTAAATGACGCCGTAAAAGTTACAATGGGGCCAAGAGGAAGAAATGTTCTAATCCAAAAGAGCTTCGGAGCTCCGTCTATCACAAAAGACGGTGTAAGCGTAGCTAAAGAAATTGAATTAAAAGATCCTATACAAAATATGGGTGCGGCTTTAGTGCGCGAAGTTGCCAGCAAAACAGCAGACCAAGCGGGCGACGGTACAACAACAGCTACTATTTTAGCTCATGCAATATTTAAAGAAGGTTTAAGGAATATCACTGCAGGTGCAAATCCTATTGAAGTAAAACGTGGTATGGATAAAGCGGTTGAAGCTATTATAGTTGAACTTAAAGCAATTTCAAAAAAAGTAAAAGATAAAAAAGAGATAGCGCAAGTTGCCAGCATATCCGCAAACTCCGATACAAAAATCGGCGAGCTTATCGCAGACGCTATGGATAAAGTAGGCAAAGACGGCGTTATTACCGTGGAAGAGGCAAAAGGCATTCAAGACGAACTTGATGTGGTTGAGGGAATGCAGTTTGATAGAGGCTATCTATCTCCTTATTTTATAACAAACGCTGAAAAAATGGAAGTAGCACTTGACAATCCGCTTGTGCTTTTATATGATAAAAAAATAACGAACTTAAAAGACTTGCTTCCTGTGCTCGAACAAGTTCAAAAAACAGGCAAACCTTTGCTTATTATAGCAGAAGACATAGAGGGCGAGGCTTTGGCTACGCTTGTCGTAAATAAATTGCGCGGCGTATTAAATATAGCTGCCGTAAAAGCTCCGGGCTTTGGCGATAGAAGAAAAGCCATGCTTGAAGATATAGCAATCTTAACAGGCGGAGAAGTTATCAGTGAAGAACTTGGACGCACACTTGAGAGCGCAACTCTAAATGACCTCGGTAAAGCAAGTCGTATAGTTTCCGATAAAGACAATACCACTATAGTAAACGGTGGCGGTGAAAAAAGCAAAATTGAAGCAAGAATAGCTCAGATCAAAGCACAAGTTTTGGATACCACAAGCGATTATGATAGAGAAAAACTACAAGAAAGACTTGCAAAACTAAGCGGCGGCGTAGCTGTTATAAAAGTAGGCGCTGCTACGGAAACAGAGATGAAAGAGAAAAAAGACAGAGTTGACGATGCTCTTTCTGCTACAAAAGCAGCTGTTGAAGAAGGTGTAGTTATAGGCGGCGGTGCAGCGCTCATAGTGGCAAAATCAAAAATCAAACTAAACCTTGAAGGCGATGAAGCTATCGGAGCTGATATAGTAATGAGAGCTTTAAAAGCACCTTTAAAACAAATAGCTGAAAATGCTGGCTTTGACGCAGGAGTTGTGGCAAACAATGTAGAGCTTAGCAAAGACAAAAACTTCGGATTTAATGCAGCAAGCGGACAATATGTAGATATGTTCAAAGATGGCATCATAGATCCTGTTAAAGTGGAGAGAATTGCTCTTCAAAATGCGGTTTCAGTTGCAAGTTTACTTTTGACGACAGAAGCTACCATTAATGAGATCAAAGAAGAAAATCACCATCACGCGCCTGATATGAGCGGAATGGGAGGTATGGGGGGCATGGGCGGTATGATGTAAGCCGTCTGATCTCTACGCACTGATAAGCGGTTATCTGTTTTGCACGGTTTAAATGTAAAACAGAGCCGCTTTTTTTATTTTTCACAAACTACTTAAACCGCATATCGGTTTTTAGTCTTAAAACAACAAACTCAAAATAAAAATCAATGCTTTAAATCTTTTAAACAAAAAAACACGGTATTCTTGCTTCAAAAAACGTAGCAAACATATCCTCTTAAGTGTCAAATTTTGCGAATTTCGGCATAAGTAGCTTTTTGTCTTCATCCGATATTTTGTATAAAATAAGTTTCATTTTGCCACAATTTCCTTTAGTCGCTTTATATTTTTTAAAATTTAATACATTGATAGAAATAGCAATTTTTGCTAAAATAATTCCATATAAAAATCAAAGCAGGTAAAAATGGTTGAATTTGAAAAGCTGGTCGATAGTGCGATATTTCAAAAATTAGACAAACCTGATTTGAAATTGCTTCAAAATATATCAAAAATTAAAAATTTCAATGCAAATGAAATAATAAATTATGAAAATGATGAGATAACAAAAGTCTATTTTCTACTCAAAGGTTTTATAAAAATATACAAAATCAACCGATTTGATAATGAAATCTTTTTATACACGCTAAAAAGCGAAGGACTCATCACACCATTTAGCCTGTTTGAAAAAAGTTACTGTTTCTCCAATACCGAATGTATGGAAAGTTCAACTCTTTTGTGCGTTGAGTTTGATAAGCTGCATCAACTGCTTCTACAATCTCAAACTCTTGCTTTTTTCTTTTACGAACAACTTGAAAGGCTTTATAATTCGCTGAAATATGTTATAAACCGTGAGATAGTTTATGACGGCACAGCTAAAGTGGCTTATATGTTAACAAACTCTTTGAATGAATTTAATATCTTAAAAAAACAAGATGTCGCGTACATGTTAAATATACAACCTGAAACTCTGTCCAGAATTTTAACAAAGCTAAAGAGAGAGGATATCATAGAAACTTCCGCAGACGGCGATGTAATTATAAAAAACGGTGATAAACTTGCCGCTATTTTTATGTAAAAAAGGATAATTGATGAAACAAAGCATCGTAAAACGATTGATAATCGTCGGTGTCGGGGTCAGCATATGTATCGGTATATTTTTATCTTGTATGATTTTGATAAACAAAAAAGGAATTGCGGACGGTTATGTCATAAATATAGCGGGAAGAGAAAGAATGCTGTCTCAAAAAATCTCAAAAGAGGTTTTTATTTTAAATTCGCATGAAAAAACGGATTTTGAAGAACTTAATAAAGCGCTCAAAGAGTTTCAAACAGGACTTGATAGCTTAAAGTACGGCAGCGACAAATATAATTCCGCCTCTTCCGAAAATGAGAATGTTGCAAAACAACTTGAACTGATAAGCGATTTGTGGGTGGTTTTCAGACAGAACGTATTAATTTTTAAAACTTCCATGATGACTTTAAATAACAACAAAGCCTTTTTGGATGAACACAATAAGCAGATGCTATCTCTCTCGGATAATATCGTCAAGTCAATGGTAAAACATAATCTAAGCGGAGAAGATATAGATGATTCCGGACGTCAAAGAATGCTCACGCAACGTATGGCATATCATTTGATGAGATATACGCACAAGTGGGACATGCAATCTTATCAAGATTTTTACGACTCTTACAATTTGTACAATGAGACTATTTTGAGATTTTACATGGATGAAAAGTACAAAAAATATCCGAAACTCTTTGATGAGATAGAAAAAACTTATAAATTTTGGCTTGAGTATTCGCGTCATGCCAACGCCATTTTGGCAAATCAGCAAACAGTCGTGGACTCGCTGAATAAAATAATCATGCAAAATGAAAAACTACTCTACGAAATAGAAAAAGTTGTTGACATGTATGAAAAAGACTCTATAGGAACGCGTATGTATCTGCTAAAGTTCCAGTTGATAGCAATACTTGTTTTGCTCTTTTTGGCCGCCTATTCCGTGAGTGTCATCAAACAGATAAAAGTCATTTTCAATGAATTTATCCAAAAGAGTAAAAGATTGGCAAGCGCTCAAAAAAACGCTCTAAATGAAAAAAATCTTATCGAGATAATGACTATGGATGGCGAAAACGAACTTAGCGAGATATCAAAAAACATATCACAGTTTGTCAAAAATGTGGGCGCGCATGATTCAAACAGAGTTGTAGAACTTAGCAACAACATCACCGAAGAGATTACGAAAATCACAAATGATGTCATAGAGAGTTTGAAAATTTTGAACATAAGCGACGAAGAGAAGCAAAAAATTGTCTCTGAAATCAGTCTTTCCGAGGATATAGCTATCCAAACCAGTGAGGAACTGATAGCGACTTCAAAGCTTTTGAACAGATTGAAAAAATCGCTTGATGTGATAGCAAAATATTACAACATCACTCAAAACGACAAAGAGAAATAAAAAATATTTTCTTGATAGAAGCAATTATTCACGATACAAAAAATAACCAGTGTGTATATAAAGTACTTTGTCTTTGTGTTATGAAATAGTGCGCCATTAAATCATAATATGATGATGAAAATAGAAAATGCGCAATATAACGCAATAAATATTTTCAGTAAAAGCACAGCGATTAAAACTTTACATGCAGTTTAGCTAAAGCTTTTGCGCATAATGCCCTTCTTGTCGTCTGCATGTATATCTGAATTCTGGCAGCTTTTTGTCCTATAGTATATGCCATAAATCATTAGAGTCATTGAAAAATATACTTTAAGCTACAGCATTTGATACACTCTTATCATCTAATTATTCTTAATTGCACAATTTATTTATATACTCTATCTGATAGAAGGCGAATATCTTTGGCTATTTATAACTGATGCGATCGATTTATGTATGTCTAAATTCTCTCCACACTCTCCTAAAAAACAGTGCTATTTGTCCGATAAGAACTACTTTTATGGTCAATTCGCTGAAACCATGAATATCTTTAAACTCTTTTGTGCTTGTGGCTTCTGCTCCTAATTTTTGAGCTTCTACGATATAAGGAGTAAAATACAAAGCAAATGTCAAAGCTCCAGCCAAAACAATAAATAAGAGAACAACGCTGATAAAATCTTGATTTTTAGCAAAGTATGAGTAAATTTCATATGCCACCATGAAAAATGTACATATCATGAGTAAAATATTAAACCTCAAAAATATCTGTGTCATCAAAATACCACTTTGAAAGTGGCTTAGTACGCCGTCGCCCAAATATGCGTTTGGAAAAAATATAACGGATGCCGTCAGCGCACCTACTGTGATTTCCGCGCCTATACATATACCTATAAGCAATAAATATGTGGTAAAAAAACTTTTTTGCAATGCTGTTTTATTCAAAATCTCTCCTTTTTATTATAAATCCTCTATCAAATCCACTCAAATCTTTATAAAAACTATAATTTTCGATATTCTCTTTCTCAAAAAAATCGCTCATTGAATTTTTTTGGTCATACCCCATTTCGCAAATTAAAGACAAAATTTCATCATTATCTTTATATATTAAAGATATTTTTTTAAGTAACTCATCTCCATTTTCTCCGCCAAAAAGCGCATTGTGAGGTTCGTTTAAAACATGTTTTTCAAGTAATTCGTTTTTTGAAATGTACGGCGGATTTGAGACTAAAATTTGTGGTTTTTTTATATTATCAATCAAGTTCGTTTGCAAAAATTCAATCCTATCATCAACTTTATGCAACTTCGCATTTTTCTTAGCCAAGATAAGAGCTTTTTCATTTATATCGGTTGCGACAATTTTTATATCTTTACACAAAATTGCAAGCATTATGCTGATGATTCCACTTCCCGTTCCGATTTCTGCGATGTATTTTGCATTTGTTTGTTTGATAATTTCTGCCGTTTTTTCGACCAAAATCTCAGTTTCCGGTCTTGGTATCAAAACACCCTCTTCTATCTTAAATTCACGAGAGTAAAATGAAACTCTTTTTGTTATGTATTCAAGCGGAGTGTAATTTGCTCTTTTTTCTACAAGTTCAAAAAAGCCCTCAACATCATCTATCTGCAAAGTATCGTTTACATGCAAAAAAATGCTATCTTTATTTAAGAAAAATCCAAGCAAGAGCATCGCCTCTTTTCTTGGATTTATAACACTTTGTGTTAGTTTTTTACTTGCAATATCTATTGCTTCTTTGATAGTCATCTATTTTGTTGTATCAACGCCTAAAGCTTTCAATCTCTCAACAAGAGGTGGATGAGTATGATAAAAAATGATATACAACGGATGTGACCTTGGAAAACTTTTGTTTTCATCAGCCAATTTCATAAGTGCTGACGCTAACGCCTCTTTACTCTCGCACTCACTTCCATATCTATCAGCAGCGTATTCGTGTTTTCTACTTAACCACCCAAATATTGGCATTAAGACAAAACTTATAATTGATGAAAGCAGTAAAAATATGACGATAATACTATGCGCACCGCTTTTTAATTGTAAAGCCTCATAAATGCTATTTGGTAAATTTCCAAAAACCGCAAAAAGAACAAACAACATCACAGCCATCGTAAAAATATTTTTTATAATGTCTTTATGTTTGAAATGTCCGAGTTCATGTCCAAGTACTGCAAGAAGTTCTTTTGGTTCGAGTTTTTTGATAAGAGTGTCAAACAAAACCACTCTTTTTGAGCGTCCAAGTCCACCAAAATATGCATTAAGTCTTTTATCACGTTTACTCGCATCCATCGTAAAAATACCAGAACTCTTTAGCCCTGCTTTTTGCATTAAATTAACGATTGAGGTTTTAAGCTCATTGTCTTCCATCGGTGTAAATTTATTAAAAATTGGGGCAATTAGCGTTGGATAGAACATATTTATAAATAAAATAACTGCAAATATTGCCACAAAAGACCAAATCCACCAAGTATTAAAACTTCCTATTATCCACGCAACAAGAGCAATTATCGCACTTCCGAAAACCAAAAATAAAATTGCCGATTTTATACTATCTAAAACGTAAGTTTTTACATCGATAGTTGAAAAACCAAACTTCCTATCCATCACAAAAGTGTGATAAATATCAAACGGAAGTGTCAGCACATAATTTATCGCTATAAAAACTAAAACAAATATCGTACTCTCATATACTCCGCCATCTGTTATGATAAACTTTTCGATAAAACCAAGTCCGAAAACTATCCAAATTAAGAAAATCGCATAATCATACAAATTTGTCACAACACCAAATTTTTCACTTGCTATCTTATAATCAGCCGCTTTTTGATAGTTTTCATCTTCTAAAATAATCGCCGGCAAATCTCTCGCCCTTCGCACATAAGAGATTTCTGAAGCTGATATATAAAGTTTTGAAAATATGTATAAAAAATATATTGTAGCTACTATTTCTAACAATGTTTATCCTTAAATTTTTTGATGATTTTATCAAAGCTAACTTAATTATATATTCATATAAAAAGTTTGTTTATAGAAAAAGTGTACTAAAATCCTCTTTTATCTTTTACACATAAGGACTCTTTTGGCTTTAATCGACTTGTTGGAAATTAGTAAAAGTTATGAGACGCAACACATTTTAACCGAAGTTGATTTGTTTATAAACGCAAATGAGAGAATCGCTATCATTGGTAAAAATGGTGGCGGCAAATCAACTCTCATGAAGATTATCAATGGAACGCTTGAAGTTGACAATGGAAGAAGAATTACAAACAACAATATAAAAGTTGAGATGTTAGACCAAAATCCCGAATTTATCGAAACCCAAAGCGTGAAAGAAGCTATCGAAACGCAACTCAAAGAACTTAATGAAAAAAGAGAAGAATACGAACTTTTAAGTAAGCAGATAGAAATCGACTTCACAAACCAAGAACTTTTGAAAAAACAGACTGAAATTGCAAACTTTTTAGATATACATGGTGCTTGGAATTTGGACGATAAAATTGAGCGTGTTTTACAAGAGTTCAATCTAAAAATATACGAAAATAGACCGGTTTCACTTTTGAGCGGAGGCGAGAGACGAAGAGTTGCACTTGCAGGATTGATTTTGAAAAAACCGGACATTTTGCTTTTAGATGAGCCGACAAACCATCTTGATGTTTATATGGTTAGATTTTTAGAAGAGATGATATTAAAAGAGAATTTCACGCTTGTTTTTATATCTCATGATAGATATTTTATAGATAAAATCGCAACTCGTTGTATTGAGATTGAAAATGCGAAAATAAGAAGTTTTAACGGAGGATATAAAGAGTATCTTTCGCAAAAAGAGGCACTTTTAAGTGCAATGCAAAAAGAGCATGAAAATCTTTTAAAGCTTTTAAAAGGCGAGGAAGAGTGGTTAAGAAGAGGCGTAAAAGCGAGACTTAAAAGAAATGAAGGAAGAAAAGCAAGAGTTTTCGCACTTCGTGAGGAAGCCAAAAAGAATCCCTCAGCAATAAGAAAAATAAAACTTGAATTAGAGCGGGAAAAACTTCATTTCAATCAAGACAAATCGGTAAATCGCCAAAAAATGTTGTTTGAACTTACAAATGTAACAAAAAGTTTGGGTGATAAACTTCTGATAAAAAACTTCTCAACAAGAATACTTCAAAAAGATTGTATCGCAATAGTCGGAAAAAACGGCGTTGGCAAGTCAACTCTGCTTAAAATTTTGCTTGGAACACTAAAGGCTGATAATGGAGTGATAAAAATAGGAGATTTTAATATCGGATATTTTGATCAACAACGTGAAATGCTTGATGATGACAAAAATTTACTCGAAACATTTTGTCCAAATGGTGGCGATCGAGTTGAAGTTCGTGGCAAAAAGATGCAGGTTTTCGGTTCGCTTTAGAACTGGTTATTTCCAATAGTACATCTTGAGGCAGTGAGAGGCAGTTTCAGTGGTGGCGAAGA
>JAIRSJ010000070.1 GCA_031255525.1 Campylobacteraceae bacterium | reverse complement strand
AAGAGGAGTAAGCTATCCAAATGCTCTCAATCTTCCTATCAAAACAGAGGATTTGCCAAGTTCCGTGGCGCCGTATCTGGAATTGGTACAAAAGATAAGCTTTTTAGCCGTTCAGATATATAAGCGCCCGATTTTGGGTATTCATATAGAAGGCGAAGGAGATATCGGTGAACATATTAAATCTCTTTTGACATTTGCTATTGTTGGGGCATTGAAAGAGTCTTTGGGCGATAATATCAACTATGTAAATGCAGGATATGTTACCGAAGAGAAAAAGATAGATGTAAGCTCAAAAGTACTGCCCTTAAGCGGTTATAGCAATAAAGTAACGATTAAAATTTCGACAGATAAAGGTGTAGCCGAAGTAAGTGGTACGGTTTTTAGCGAAGATGAACAAAGGGTCGTTAATATCAACGGCTTTAAAACAGACTTCAAGCCAAAAGGCAAAATGATTATATTTAAAAATAGAGACGTTCCCGGTGTTATTGCCTCTATAAGCACACTTTTGGCACAAAACAATATCAATATAGCCGATTTTCGTTTAGGACGCGGAAATGATGGCGCATTGGCTGTCATACTTGTGGATCAGGATATAAGTAAAGAACTTTTGGCAAAACTAAACGAGCTTCCGAATTGTATTTGGGCTCAAAGCGTAAATATATAAAATTTAAGGAGAAAAGAGATAATGGCTTCATACTCTATGGGCGATTTAAAAAAGGGTTTAAAGATAGAAATTAACGGCGTTCCATATAAAATTGTAGAATATCAGCATGTGAAACCTGGAAAAGGACCGGCATTTGTAAGAGCTAAAATCAAATCTTTTACAAACGGTAAAGTTATAGAGAAAACTTTTCATGCGGGCGATAAGTGCGAACAGCCTAATTTGATCCAAAAAACTATGCAATATCTGTATGATGATGGTGAAAATTTGCAATTTATGGATACGGCTAATTATGAACAGACGGCTATATCGCATGAACAAATCGGGGATCTGTTAAAATGGATGATAGATGGTATGGTTGTTGAGGTACTTTTTCATAACGGTGCGGCAATAGATGTCGAAATTCCTCAAACCGTGGAATACAAGATAATCGATACTCCGCCAAATTTTAAAGGCGATACGCAAGGCGGCAGAAAGCCTGCGACATTGGAGAGCGGTGCAGTTATACAGGTACCTTTTCATGTGCTTGAGGGAGATGTGGTAAGAGTAGATACTTCGCGCGGCGAGTATTTAGAAAAGGTAAAGTAACGCTTATATTTGGAAATTTATGTTCATATGTGTCAAACGGACATGTGCGACTTAAAAAATAAAAGTGTTTATATTATGTCGTTTTAATTTTTTTCTCATCTTATTTTTCAAGATGATCATATAAGTTTACAGCTTTTTGCTACTATGTCTGATATTTTTTTAAAGGAGTAGAGTATGTCTAAAGCGTTAATTCCTTTGGCGGACGGTTTTGAAGAGATTGAGGCAATTACTATTGTCGATGTTTTAAGAAGAGGTGGAGTAGACGTCGTAACGGCAGCTATATTTAAAAAAGAGGTTGAGGGGATAAACGGCGTGAAAGTAATAGCCGATACTCTTTTTGATGATATAAAAAATTTTGATTTTGACATCATTATTTTACCCGGAGGAAATTTGGGTTATAAAAATCTTGCAAACAGCGATAAACTTTTAGAGTTATTGCGAAGGTTTGACAAAGAAGGTAAGCTTATTGGAGCGATTTGTGCAGCGCCGTATGTTTTAGCCAAAGCGGGAGTTATAAAAAATTCATATACTTGTTACCCGTCCATAGAGCTTGAAATCAAAAAACCAGGTTATACGGATAGTAAAAATGTGATAATTGACGGCAATATTTTTACTTCAAGAGGACCCGCAACGGCAATAGAATTTGCTCTGGAATTACTCAAAAAGTTAAAAGACGATGAAATTGCAGGAAATGTTCGCAAAGGCTTGTTGGCGTAAAAGTTTGATAAAAGCGGGCAGAATAATTTTTGGCGGATATAATTTTACAAAATAAGAGATAGCGTAAAACATTTGTTAAATATAAGCGCGATATTTTAAAAGATTTGTTGCAAGGCAAAAGTGAAAAAGTATCGCGGTAAAATTTTTTAGATAGGCTTTTAGTTTTTATATTACCGTAAAATATTCTTTAATATGCCAGCTCATTGTCCATATAATTTTATTTGCCCCCTTTAGGATTTATGTATTTTATTTTGATTTTTATACTGTGAGTTTTTATCTGAAAATTTACATATGATATTTTGTTATTTTTTAGGAAATGTGCAGATTGTCGGTCAATTTAAAATCTGCCGTTTGATTTTAAAAATCTCAGCTTACAGCTATTTTTTGCAATTTCTTTTTTGATAAAAAACGAGATATTTTTTCAAAAAATCAAATTTGCAAAAAGTTTTCAAGTATTTTACCGCCCTTTGGCGTTAGTATGGATTCAGGGTGGAATTGTACACCGTAGGTTTCATACTTTTGATGTTTTACTGCCATTATTTCGCCGTCTTTCGTCTCTCCTGTGATTTTTAAAACTGGTGATATTTTCAGACTATCCGCAGCAAGCGAATGATATCTTGCTACCAATATCTCATTTGGAAGTGATTTGAAAATCTTACTATCAGTGTCTATGTTTATCAGAGATTGTTTGCCATGCATCAGGTTTTTTGCGTAAATCACGGGAGTGCCAAAGGCTTCGCAAATAGCTTGATGGCCGAGACATACGCCCAAAATGGGGATTTTGGGCGCAAAATATTTGATTGCTTCTATACAAATTCCAGCATTTTCAGGTCGCCCGGGACCGGGAGATAAAATAATAGTTTTTGGTTTTAGAGCTTCTATCTCTTTTACGCTCAATTCATCATTTCGTACGACTTTTATATCCGGATTTATTTCGCCGATTAACTGATATAAGTTATATGAAAAACTGTCATAATTATCTATAAGTAAAATCATTCGGCAGCCTTTGCAGCCTCTTTTAACGCATTAAAGACGGCTTTTGCTTTATTGTTGCACTCTTCGTATTCATTTTCCGGCACACTCTCGGCAACTATTCCCGCACCGGAACGTACATATATCTTATCATCTTTTTTGAATGCTATTCTTATGGCTATACACGTATCCATGTCGCCCGAAAAACTTAAATATCCTATCGCACCGCCGTAAATACCGCGTTTATTTCCTTCAAGATCGTGTATTATTTCACATGCACGAATTTTGGGAGCTCCCGAAAGAGTGCCTGCCGGCAGTACCGAACTGATAGCGTCAATCGCGCTTTTATCATCTAAAATCTCACCGGATATAGTTGAGCCTATATGCATAACGTGAGAAAATCGCAAAACAGAGAGATACTTTTCAACTTTTACCGAACCGAACTTACTGATTTTGCCAAGATCATTGCGCCCCAAATCCACAAGCATATTGTGTTCGGCAAGTTCTTTTTGGTCTGATAACAGTTCTGCTTCAAGCTCTTTATCTTCTTTTGTGTTTGCCCCTCTGCGTCTTGTGCCTGCAAGCGGATACGTAAACAGTTTTTTGCCCTCAAGCTTTGTCAAGGTTTCTGGAGACGCTCCTGCTATCTCTACTTTGTCGCTGCTAAAATAAAACATATAAGGCGAAGGATTTGATTGTCGCAATATCCTGTATGCGTCAAAAATACTGCCGCGAGCTTTAGCCTCAAAGCGATTTGATAAAACCACTTGAAATATATCCCCTTCTTTTATGTGACACTTTGCTCTCTCGACCATCTTGCAGTATCTCTTTTTATCAAAAAGCGCGTCAAAATCAGATAACAATCTCAAAGGCTGTATATCGGCTTTTTCTCCGTTTGTTATTAAATTTTCCATCAAGTCAAGTTCGCTCAAAGCTTTGTTGTAATTTTCTTCAAAGCTATCTGTTTTAATATTTATTATTAAAAAAATCAAATTTTTATAGTTGTCAAAAGCTATGATTTTATCAAAAAGCATCAGATCCATATCTTTAAATTGCGCTTCGTCTTTTGCTTCCAATTTCAAAACTTTTTCACTGTATTTGACATAATCATACGAAAAGTATCCGACAAGTCCTCCTGAAAACGGCGGTAATTCATCAAGTTTCAAACTTGTGTTATCATTTAAAATTTTTTGTATATATCTGTTTGGATTGTCTGTTGTTATCTCTATATCAGTACCGTTTTTTATTGTGAGCAATCCGTCTTTGCAAGATATTTCAAGCTTCGGATCGTAACCCAAAAACGTATATCGTCCGGTATCTTTCATATCCTCAAGACTCTCTAAGATAAAACATTGACGGGAGATCTTTTTTAATCTTTTAAATATATCTAAGACGTTTTGTTTTTTTTGCGGCAGGATTTTGTAAACGGGTGCAGATTTGTACCCTGAAGCTATAGATTTCAATTTTTCATACGGCACTTGCGGCACTTCCTTTTGTTTTGTGTATCATTATATAGTTTCACATTTTATTTGTCAATTATATTATCGTACGGAAAAAGAGCAAAAAATGTTAAAATGGATAAAAATTAAAAGGCAGAATTATAAAAAATTTCATAACGTTTTACAAAGCTTGTTCAAATCTTGATATCGCAGAGATGATAGAATATTTTGCGGTTTTTGAAGGTTGTGAGTTTTTACAAAAAGAGAATGTTTTTGAGGCGATTTACGAATTTATACTGCTTCGTTTTGAAGAGTTGGAACGGCGTTTTATCTTTACACATCATAAAAAGGAGTTAAACAGTATGCTCACCTCTCTTTGCCGAGGTGATAGAAAAATGTACTCCATCTACAAAAAATCCGATATTTCGCGAAAATTGGGTTTTAGACTTTACGAAGAGCTTTTCGAAAGCGGGATTATCAAAAAAGAGTTCAGTCGTGAAGAACCTTTGAGAAAGAAACGCGGAGAAAAGTTGAAAAAAGCCTCAAGAGATTATCAAATAGAAGATAAGATACTTTTCAAAAACGGATTTTGCAGATTTTGGTTTACTTTCATCGCGCCCAATATTGAACTTTTGCGTCGCAAAGAATATGACAAAATGCTTGATATCATAATGAGTGAATTTGAGAAGTTTGTCAGTTTTACGTATGAGATTTTGTGTAAAAAATTTCTTTTGGAAAAGTTCGGCGAAGAGTTTGAAAGTTGCGACAGTTATTGGTCTAAAAATGTAGAGATAGATATTTATTTGAGCAAAAGAAACGGAAAAAACATAGCGGCTGAAGTTAAGTGGAAAAACCATTTTGTGTGTAAAAATGTACTCTCATTTTTGCAAAAAAAGTGCGCCAAAGAGAAACTTGAAGTTGATACATTTGCACTTTTTTCAAAAAGCGGATTTAGCAAAGGGTTGTTAAAAATGCAAAATGAAAAATTGCTTCTGGTCGATTTGAAAGAGTTTGAAGCTCTTTGTAGAGAAAAATTACTATAAAAATTATCCGAAAACTACAAACATTCTCATAAAGCGACATATTTAAATTTTTAAAAGATGATAACAGTGACCTTGATATAAGTTTCCAAATAAAGTTATTATGGAGCCGATATGAACCATTAGCACATTAATGTTTTTGCAAAAATAGCTGTGTTTGATATCGCATATGATTTTGGATAAATATGTTCTATGAAAGTGGTAATTTTATATTTTTATCATTAACTATCTCTGCAGCCGTACACCTTCTATCTTTTGAAGTTCATCTATAAAATCATCGCTCACCCCAAAACCAAAAGGTATCTCTTTTAGTTTTTGTTCTTTGTGTGTTATGGTAAGTTTAGCTTTTTGAGAGCCTTTATGAACATGCGAAAGTTCTGAGATTTTATCCAAAATGAGAGTATCATTTGAGAGTTCTACTATTATCTCCAAAATGTTTATCTTTTCTTTGACATCATCCATGCCGTATAAACTTGTAAAGATCTGTCCCGTTTGGGCAAATGCCATGTTGCTTTCATCAAATACTTGCGCATTATTTTTTGTATCGGCAAAATTGTCGTTGGTTGTATTTTCGGCGATGGCAGTTTCATCTTGTTTGTTGTCAATCCTTATTATTTCCGTTTTCTGTTTTTTGGCTTCTTGCAAATTCATCACTTTAAGTACTCTAAAAGATATGCCGTTACTATCCCTAACCACCTCCGCATAGATTGCCAAAAGCTCGTCTGTTCCGAGAGCTTCTAATTTTTCCATGGTTTTTTCAAATATCGTAAACTCTAGGTTGCCGTGCAAGTCTAAAAGAGTTAAGATGCTAAATCTGTTGCCTTTTTTGCTTATTTTGTTTTTTATCTCTTCCACTTTACCGATAAATATGGTTTTTGAACCGTTTGCAATTTCGTCCAATTCGCTCGAGAGAGTATATTTTATCTTTTTTAGCTGCTCTTTAAATTCATCTAACGGATGACCTGAGATATAAAAACCTATAGTCTCTTTTTCCAAACTCAAAATATTTTTCAAGTCATATTCATCATATTTTTCTATATTAATATTTATACTAAGCACATCGGCACTTGTCCCAAACAGAGAATTTTCGGCCTGTTTTTTTTGCAAAGAACTGTCTTGACTTGCTTTGATGATAATGGCTATCTGTTCTAAAAGTGCGCGTCTTGAATAACCAAAACAATCAAGTGCACCCGATTTTATAAGACTTTCGATAACTTTTTTATTGACTCTTTGCGTATCTGTGCGTGATATAAAGTCATTCAAGTCTTTGAAAACTCCTTGCTCTCTCTCCTCTAACATCACTTTTACCGCCGCGGCTCCAACCCCTTTTATCGCCCCAAGTCCAAACATTATAGCATCTTCGCCGCTGTCGGTTTTAATAGGAGTAAATTCAATCATACTTTTTTGTATATTCGGAGGTAAAAGTTTAATATTGAGTCTATCAAGCTCTTCCGTGTATTGGACGATTTTGTCGGTATTGTTTTGCTCGCTTGTAAGAAGGGCTGCCATAAATTCTTGACTGTAATGGGCTTTTAACCACGCTGTTTGAAAAGTTATCATGGCATAAGCCGCCGAGTGAGATTTATTAAAACCGTATCCGGCAAATTTCACAATCAAGTCAAAAAGCTCTTCGGATTTTTTTTTGTCATACCCGTTTTTCACCGCACCATCAACAAATTCGCTTTTTAGTTTGTCCATCTCCTCTTTTATTTTTTTGCCCATAGCGCGCCTGACTAAATCCGCGCCCCCAAGTGAAAATCCTCCTATAGTCTGAACTATCTGCATAACTTGCTCTTGATAGACAATGACCCCGTAAGTCGGCTTCAATATAGGCTCTAAAGCATCAAATACATAAGTTATTTTAGCGCGTCCGTGTTTTCTCTCTATAAAATCATCAAGCATTCCGGATTCCATAGGACCAGGGCGATACAGAGCCACAACGGCTATTATATCCTCAAAAGTGCTGGGTTGCAGTCTTGCATTTAGCTGCTGCATACCATCGGACTCTATTTGGAACAAGCCTACCGTGTGGCCGCTTCTGATTAATTTATAAACCTCTTTGTCGTCCATACCTATTTTAGACCACTCTATAGTTTTGCCGTGCCTTATCTTTATAAGCTTTATAGCTTCGTCTATGACGGTCAGAGTCTTTAAGCCCAGAAAGTCAAATTTTATCAAATCAACATCTTCTAAAAATTTCAAAGAGTATTGCGTTACTATATTGTTCTCGCCGGAAGGTTTATAAAGCGGAGTTTTCTCCCAAAGCTCTTCATTGCTTATCACAACGCCGGCCGCATGTATGCCGGCATTTCTGTTAAGACCTTCAAGAGCAAGGGCGAACTTCCAGACTCTTTTAGCTTTCTCATTCGTCTCTATAAGTTCTCTTAGTTTCGGTTCTTTTTGAAGAGCTCCCGGTTTGTAGCCCGGTTCTCCCTCCTTGCCTTTGCCGCTTAGCGTTATCTCAAGTTCGTTAGGTATAAGTTTTGCCATAGCGTCCGCTTCGGCATACGGCATACCAAGAACTCTTGCCGTATCTCTTATAACTCCTCTTGCCAACAATTTACCGAAAGTTATAACTTGAGCTACATTGTATCTGCCGTATTTTTTCACTACGTAGTCAAATATTTCCTCGCGTCTTTTTTGGCAGAAATCTATGTCGATATCAGGCATACTTATACGAGAAGGATTTAAAAAACGCTCAAAAAGCAAATTATAAGGCATAGGATCGATATCGGTGATTTTGAGCGAATATACAACCAAACTCCCCGCAGCCGAACCGCGTCCCGGACCTACCGGAATGCCTCTTGATTTTGCTTCGCGGATAAAATCCCAAACTATTAGCATATAGCCCGGAAATTTCATATTTTTTATTATCTCTATCTCATTTTCAAGTCTTGTTCTATACTCTTCGTGTTTTTCTTTTGCTATATGTGTCAGTCTCTCTTCAAGACCGATTTTGCATACATGTTCAAACAGTACCTTATCATTTTCAAGCGAATTTTTTTCATTGGGAAAAGGTAAATTCAGACCGTATCCTTTTGAATACTCCAAAGTAAAGAGAAAGTTCGGAGGCGTGGGATCTCCGAGTTTTAAGACAAGATTGCATTTGTCTACGATCTCTTGAGTGTTTTTTATAGCTTCAGGAATATCCAAAAAAAGCTCTGCCATCTCGTCGGGCGTTTTGACATAAAATTCGTGTACGGAATGGCGAAGCCTTTTTGGATCGTCAAAATCCTTATTCATAGCGATGCACATAAAAGCCTCATGCGCTTCGGCGTACTCTTTGTAAGGGTAGTGTGTGTCATTTGTAGCTATGATTTTTATGCCTGTCTCTTTTGATAAACGGATAATCTGTTCATCAATAAAAAGCTGGTCGTTTATACCGTGACGCATTAACTCCAGATAAAAATCATCTCCAAAAATGTCCCTGTATTCGTTAGCTATCTCTTTTGCTTTTTCATAACCTTTTGCGCCAAACTGCACATTTCTCTCACTATTGACATTTAAATGCCAGCTCACTTCGCCTTGAAGACAAGCAGAAGAGCAGATAAGCCCTTCGCTATGCTCTCTTAAAATACGTTTATTTATACGCGGATAGTAGTAAAACCCCTCTATATAACTCATAGAACTCAAATACATCAGGTTTTTGTAACCGATCTCATCTTTGGCGAATAAGCAGACGTGGAAACGTTGTTTTATGCTTTTATCACCCAATTCATCTCCATTATGAATATAAGCTTCTATACCGATGATGGGTTTTATGCCTTCTTTTGTCATGGTTTTGTAAAAATCAATAGCACCGAACATATTTCCGTGGTCTGTTATGGCGCACGACGTAACACCTTGAGTTTTCAGTCTTTTGGCAAGTTCTTTGATTTTATTTGCGCCGTCAAGCAGCGAATATTCGGTATGCAGATGTAAATGCGTGTAGTCGCTCATGAAGTTACTCTCTATTTTGTTAAAAACTTATTATATCTGTTTAGCGCTTAATAGATAGTATATTTTGCAATCTGACAATAACTTGTATTTATCTCAAAGTTTTTGCAAATTTTTACGGATAAATTTTTTTTAATAAATGTTATGCAATACTTTCAGAAATATTTTTATTATACTAACTATTGTTTAAAGTTAAAAACATCTTTGTAAATATTAAGATTTGCAAACTTTGGTCGATGTCAACCGTTTAAAGGAGAGTAAAAGATGGGGAAATTTAAGGCAGTATCTGCTTTGTTTATAGCTTTGTTATTTACAGGATGCTGTATTGATGAAAACGGTCAGATAGCTTTTGGCGACGCTTGCGAGATAAAACCGATAAATGCGACCTTTAAGTGTGGTAGCGCCTCTTGCAGCGGTATGAGCGCGTATAACGCAAGCGGCATAAATATCTGGAACTACAAAAACAGCGGTTCTATCGGCGTTGACTTTAGCGTGTCCATGCGCAATGTCAATAAAAATATTATGGTTGTATTTACAAATGAGGGAAGCGGTTCGGTTGCTATGCCTTCTATCCATGTTAACACCGCTTTAAAAAATGAGATACGTTCGCATGATGAGTATGAAGATGAGGTTCTTAAATTCAAAGAGCCCGAGTTTATGATGGATGAGCCTATTGAACTTATAGAGCGAAGCGGCGATGAAGCCCCCTCATACAAAGTATGGAACGAGGGCAATAAATATAATTGGTATTCGCCGGATGATTCAGCTATTCGCGCAACGACTCTCAGAAAACAGTTAAAGGTCGACGGACGCACTATCAATATCTGGGTTGAAAACAGCGAATATGCTAACGGAATGTTTGGCGCTGTGGAAGTTGGCGATATATCATCTTCTATGGCGACTATATATACAAGCGTAGTTGGTGTAGCGGGAGAGCCGTGGGGAGCGCACAAATACATTAATCTCATAGCAAGCGACCAACCGCTGGATATAGTATTTATCAGGTTAGATGGAGCAGGAGGATATTTTCACGGTCGTAATAATTATATAAAATTAGCAAACAGCAAATCCAATGAAGCCGTAGCTATATTTGTAGATACCAGAATGGGCACAAGTTATACAAAAAGCACAATAGCGCATGAACTCACTCACGCTATTAACTTCTATCAGCGTTATGTTCTTATGGGCAGCGGTAACGGATACAGTACTTTTTTGAATGAGATGACGGCCGTGATGATGGAAGATGTGATATCCGGCAAGATATCATATAATTCTGCTAGCAGCAGATACAGAAGTTGGCTTAGCATGCCCTTGTATCATCGGGATTTTGCAGATTGGAAATATCTTGATAATACCAATTATGCTACTGCCGCCAGTTTCGGGTCATTTTTGCTGCGTCAATACGGTATAAATTTTTATAAGACATTGCTTAGAACAAGTGGTTCGTCTACAGATGCTTTGGATAGAGCTATAAAAACGTATGATGATGGCGGTTTGGCAAAAGTTTTGAGAAATTGGGGGGCAAGTATCGCTATGTTCCCGGCCGCAGGCACTCCAAAAGGGTTTGGATATCCTGCACGCAGTAATGACAACGGCTTTAATCTGGTGGCATTTGATGGAGATGTACACAAATCGTATCGCCGTTTGCCGGCGTCTTCACCTTCGACGCTTGCCCCTCGAGCCCACTTTCCGTTTTTGAGACAACCTACACAAAGTTATACGTACGAAGAGCAGTTTAGAGTACCAAGCGGTGTTAGTGTGTCTATAGTAGTCAAATGATAAAAGGGGGCGTATGCCCCTTTTTCTCGCTATTGCGAATGGCTTGCGTTTCATCATTGCGATAATGTGCAAGCGATCTGTTTTATATCATTGTGAATATGCTTGATTTTCCCAAGCGACAAAGTCGCGCAGCAATTTACAGCGACTTATCACAAGCGACGATGTATATCCCGTCATTGCGAGCAGTAAAACTGCGAAGCAATCCATAATATTATAAGCGGAAGAGGGTATAACAACAAACAACACCATCTATCCGATTCAAAATATCAAAGATAGATTGCTTCGGTCATCATATTTCCTCACAATGACGGAGAATAAGTCACTTACGCATGTCACTACTCGCTATGTTTTTGCTTTATTATTTTATTGGCACAAAATATACCTTGAGGTAATAAATCGATTGCCACGTGACTTTGTCACTCGCAATGACAAAAAAATGTTTTGCTGTTATAAACAGCATAAAATATACAGTGATTAATCCTTGAGCATTGCAAGAAATAAATCCATATATTCATTTTATCATTGCAATAAGCAAATCTACGTACATTCCGTCATTGCAAGCAAGGCACGGCAATCCATAATGATAGAAAGAGTAAATACTTTGTCTAACTCGAAACATTAAAATTAGATTGGGTTGTTTCGGTCATTACATTTCCTCGCAATGACGGAAATTTTTGAATTAGTGTGAATTTATATATTGTGGAATAAGAAGATTTAAGTTGCAGATGACTTACAGAAAAAAAGGTAGTCAAAAGATATCTTGATATCTTTTGACTTGAGAACTTTACTCGTCCTCTTTGACGTTTATCGTCCAAGACGCATATTTATCTATATTTGTCCAGTTGTTAATATAGTGATTTATAAAACCACCAAGCGTGCCGCCCAATACAGGGAGTAACAAATCGCTGAGTATCGGGATTTTGGTAGCGTCAAGAAGAGGATTGTCGTGCTTAAACGTATACACCAAAGTGTAACTACCATCTTCGTCTCCAACTACTACCTCTTTAACCCAAACATTACTGCTTAACTTCCCATCAGATGGTACGAAACCTTCATTTACAAGAGCATTTTTGTATGCCTGGAAGTTTGGTGAACCAAAGTAGCCGTAGTGTAAAGTCGTACTGACTTTCGTCGGAAGAAAGCTACGCTCAAACTCCGGAAATATCGCATCACTGGTAAATACTTCCTCATCTATTGGGAAAAACGGCAATGGCAAAATCAAATCAACGGCTTTTTCTACGTTATAAGTACCCATACCGTTATCTATAAATTTCACACTGGCATCGCCTATGATATTGTTGCGATAGTATGCGATCTTATGATGCACGTCGCCTTGCCCCAATTTCAATAAATTTTGCAAACCTTGCAGTATGTTGGTAAATTTACCTTCAACCTCAGTTTGATATGTGACTTTATCGTCAAAACTAAGGTCGGAGTACTCAACACTGTAAGTTGCTATATTAGCCAAGCTCCAGATCTGACCAAACAGATGATTCGGCGCTTCGGGAAAGCCGGTACTGTCGGCTTTTACGTCAAGAAACACAAAAGGTACTTGTTTTTGAACACTTCGTGGTGGTTGTTTGCATGTTTCTTGATCCGGATTTAATTCGCAGCTTTGATTGCCACCAACACCACCATTATTATCGTCACTGCCTCCACAACCGGCCAATAGACCAAAAGCCAAAGCTATAAAAAATAGCTTACCTAAATTTCGTATTTTTTGCATATTCATCTCCTTTTTGGAATTGATATAAGTTCCTAAAAACACCCAAAAGCAGATGTCGCGTTATTTTGCGACATCTGCTCACAAGAGACACCAAAGTATCTCTTAACTCTTATTCCTCTTTGACGTTTACCGTCCAAGACGCATATTTATCTATATTTGTCCAGTTGTTAATATAATAATTTGTAAAACTGCCCAATTTGTCAGACAAGTTTACAGTTCCCACAGCCAATTTGACAATTGCATCTTTTATCTTGCCATCAGGCAATAAGCCTAAAATAGCGCCGACAGTGCTGCTCTCTACGATGGCTCCGGTCAAATCGCTGATTATAGTAGCATCAAGCAGAGGTTTATCGTGTTTAAACGTATACACTAAAGTGTAATTATCATCCTCGTCTCCGACCACTACTTCTTTAACCCAAACGTTGTCGCTTGATCTTCCGTTTGAAGATGCAAAACCTGCTGCCGCAAGCGAAGTTTTGTATGTTTCAAAATTAGGTGAACCGAAATAACCGTAATGCAAAGTTACGCCGACTTGTATTGCAGGGAGATCTTGTATCTTTGGAAATACAGAACCGCTGGTAAATACTCCTGTGTCGATAGGGAAGATCGGCAGAGGTAAAACCAAATCAACAGCTTGTTCTACAGTGTAAGTGCCCATACCATTATCTACGAATTTCACACTGGCATCGCCTATGAGATTGCCGCGGTAATACGCGATATTGTGATATACTCCATAGTTTCCTATCTGCAATATATCCGGAAATTTGCTCTCAACTTGGTCTTGATACTCAAGCTTGCTTTCATAATCAAAGCCGGAATACTTAACGCTATATGTAGCTATGCTCGGCGAATCCCAAATCACACCAAACAGATGGCTTGGAGCTGCAGGGAAACCTGAACTCTCGGATTTGACATCAAGCAAAAGAGTCGGCACTTGCGGTACCAACAAACCTCCCCTTACACCACCACCGCATTCTGGTAGGTTTGGATCAGCTAC
>JAIRSJ010000067.1 GCA_031255525.1 Campylobacteraceae bacterium | reverse complement strand
GCGCGGTATTGCTACCCGCTACGCAAAGAACGCTACTTCATTCCTTGCTGCTATCCAAATTCGCTGTATCGCTATTTGGGCTAATGTGCTCGCTTAAAATCTCATGTAGACACTATTTAGTTAGAATGTCATTATTATATCTGAAGTCTTGTCTCTAAACAAGGTGCTCCTCTATTTGACGCTTACAAATAAAAAAAGAATGTCTTTATCCGATTACCGAACAAGACACTCATAAAAAACGGGTTTGTAAAAATCACAAATTTAATTGCTGTCTGAGTTTGTAAACACTATAAAAGATCAAAATGAACTTTGGATATATTACGTATCATAAAAAATGCACGTTTTATCGACAGCAAAGGTGCCGACATCAGTGGCGCCTGCGATAAATTAAGAAATAAGTTTATCGGACAAAAACAGGGCAAAAAAAGCACAAAATAGTCCTGTTTTGACCTCTTTTTGAGCCGTTTTCGCTCAAAAAACATTATAGGGCTATCTCTTATTGAGGCAGCTCCATTGGAATGATTATTATATTTTAAGGTTTGGGTTTACGCATTGTATCATTGCTAGATAGTTTTCAACAGGTACATAATTTGCTATTGAATTGCCTGAGCCCAATGCATAACCACCATTTGCGCTAAGATCGAGCATTGCGTGGCAACGCTCGGTGATCTTTTCTTTTGGAGCTTTACACAGGAAGTTGATGTCAATTCCACCTAGAATTGCAATTTTGTCACCGTATCTTTTATACGCATCTTCGACGGGTAGAATAGTATCCTCGTTGGAATGCTTGCCGTCAAACTTGATAACATTGAATAAATCCTCATAAATTCCGTCGAAACAACCACATGAGTGCATAGCGCATGCTTTTCCATTTGAGTGAGCAAGTTCAGCTACTTTTATGTAATGTGGGTAAACAAAGCGTTTCAAATCTGAATGAGAAATCATTGTGCTACTTTTAAAGCCCCAATCGTCATTACAGAAAAGTATACCAACACTCTTATGCGAGGCGCACATTTCAAAATACTTTACTATTCTAAAGCCGATGTTTTCAAATAGCTCAACAACTAAGTCCTCTTCGTCATATAAAAGATAGCAAAGCGTTTCAAAGCTTGTTATAGCGATAATATTTTCAAGTATTCCGTCGGGTATTTTTACCAAAAACTTCATTCCGTTAGGTAATTCCTTTGACAGCTTATCTAATAAATCATAGGAATAGGCTGTTGGGTCGTTCCAGATATATTTTTGAAAATCTGCGCGACTGCTAATTACTCCGCCTTCATTCAACGAATAACTTGAAAGAGTGTGTTTTTCCGATTTGATGAAGCAAAAAGGACTTGCTAAAAGCGGCACAAAATCGTATCCTGCGTTGTAAAATGCTTTGATGCGATTTTTCAAAATGTCGAACTGCGAGTCGGATTTTGGGTTACTGCCGCTTAACAAGTTTTCGATATCTTGATGAATCAAAAACTCGAATAGGCAGGGTCTGTCGGGCTTGCCCTTGCTTAAAACTTTCATTATATTATTATCAAAATCAGGATATATCATGTTAATAAGTTTAGCACTGTTTTTTGCTTAATGCTCTCATTATGTTGCTCAAAACAATAACTATATTGCCATGTATCTATAAAAATTTTAATAAATGTTTTTTAGTTGAATATAGTGTAGCAATCTGCTAAAATGAATGCATGAAAAACATTATGTTGAAAGAAAACCAAAATCATATTGAAAATGGCGCAGATATCAGCGTTATTTATTTACGAGCAAAAGAAAAGCTGCATTTCACACCTGTACATTGGCATAACGAACTAGAGATAGTAAAACTGTTTTCGGATGGCGTGCTAACGCTTGGGGGAAACCAGTATGAATATGAAAATGGCGATATTGCCGTTATACCGTGTGGTGCACTTCATGGCTACCGCGAGAATTCTATTGGTAATTATACTGTTTTTTTTATTAATGCGCATAATCTGCTTTTTCAAAACGATAATACTTGCCGACAAATATTGAAAGATTTTTGCAGTGGCAATATTAAGCTTGATAATGTTATTAAAAGCTCTATGAAAAATTATCAGATTATAAACTCATTGCTAACCGAATTAGAAAAAAAACACATTAATTACAAGCCGCTTTTTGTGCGTTCAAAACTATTAGAATTAGTTTCATTTTTGATTACTGACAATACTTGCGCGAATAAAACCGATGTTAGGGTAAACGCCGTAATTCGTGAAGCATTCGATTACATGGAAAAAAACTATGCCGAGCAAATAAAGGTTGACGATATATGTAAAAAAATTTGTATTAGTAAGTTTTATTTTATAAGGCTTTTTGCTAAATATTGTGGTCAGCCGCCTATCGATTATTTAATTAATTTGCGTTTGTCAAAGGCAATCCAGATGCTGCATAGCGGAAAAAGCGTAACAGAAAGTGCGCTTGATTGCGGCTTTAAAAGCTTAAACTTCTTTTCAAAAAAGTTTAAAGAAAAGTACGGCAAATCCCCACGCGAATGTTTGCCACTTGAATAAAATTAGTTTGCTGTCAGGAAAAAGATAAAAATTTAATGTTAGTGCTATTTAGGACATTAAATTTAAAAAGGCAGAAAAAATATATTTTGCCCTTATTTGTTAGGCGGGATTTGTTGTGAATTTTAGTCTTTTGCATTTTTTTGTTGTATAATATGATTAGGCATGAACAATTTTTTGTTAGATAGTGTCGTCATGAGTTAAGAAATAACCTTAAGCCGAATAGCGATACAGCGGATTTGCACGGCGGCAAGGAAGGATGCTGCATTCTTTGCATAGCGGGTTTTCCCCATTTCTCAA
>JAIRSJ010000061.1 GCA_031255525.1 Campylobacteraceae bacterium | reverse complement strand
AAAGAGTTAAAATCAGCAAAATTTGATGAAACTATCGAGGTTGCTTTAAAATTAAATGTTGACCCAAGACACGCTGATCAAATGGTAAGAGGTTCGGTTGTTCTTCCTGCTGGAACCGGTAAAGTTGTAAGAGTTGCGGTTATAGCAAAAGATATCCAAGCTGACGAAGCTAAAAAAGCCGGTGCTGATATCGTTGGAAGTGATGATTTGATCGAAGATATTCAAAAAGGAATATTTAATTTTGATGTTCTTATCGCAACACCTAATATGATGGGTCTTGTTGGTAAAGTTGGACGTCTTCTCGGACCAAAAGGTCTTATGCCAAATCCAAAAACCGGAACGGTAACTATGGATGTTGCAAAAGCAGTTGAAAATGTAAAAGGCGGACAAGTAAATTTCCGTGTTGACAAACAAGGAAATATTCATGCCGGTATTGGAAAAATTAGTTTTTCTGATGAGCAAATTATGGACAATTTGACAACTTTTATTAAGGCGATTAATAAACATAAACCTTCAGCTGCAAAAGGTAGATATATAAAAACAGCAGCGATATCGCTTACTATGAGTCCATCTGTTAGTTTAGAGACTCAAGAGTTGATGGATTTGAGATAATCATCAAATAAAGATATTTAGAGTCATCTATATTTAAAGTGTAATCCAAGGAAAATAATGGGACTTTTGGGAGTTTATCTTTTGTTTGTGAGCGCTGCTCTTATAAGTAATGGAGTTGCCGCTCTTTCTAAAATAGATTTTAAAAGTGCGTCGCTTATCAATATTATCACAGGCGTTATTATAGTTACGTGCAGTTTTATCATGATTGCACGTGCTGACCTTAATGATACGATGGCTTTTAATAATATAGCCGCAGGTTTTTTATTTGGTTTTACATATATATTTATAGCGGCCAATTTTCTATTGAAACTTGATATGCGCTCTTTTGGCTGGTATAGTTTATGCGTTGCCATTTTTGCGTTAATTAGCTCAATAGTATGTTTTAGAGCCGATATGATTGGAATGAGTATTTTATGGATGGCGTGGGCATTTTTGTGGTTGGAAGGTTTTCTAGAGTTAGCGATGGGTTTCAAAAAACTCGGCAAACTATTTCCATATTTAAGTATCACAGAAGGTATTTTTGCCGCAGGGCTTCCAAGTATGTTAATGCTTTTTGCCGCATGGTAAAAAAAGATTCAAATTTATATACATGTATATAAAGTTTATCTTTGATTGGAGACAGTAGAGGTGCGAGCTTAATTCAAGAGTTTTCTCTTGGCTCTACTTGAAATCACCGGTCAGAAAGGAGAAAAAGTGACAAAAAATGAAAAAATTAAACTTGTAAGCGAACTTACAGAAGAGTTTAAAAATTCCGAAGCAATAGTTGTTTGTAACTATAAAGGCTTAAACGTAAAATCTATCGAGCTGCTAAGAAACAAAGCAAGAACTGCGAATGTCAAAGTGCAAGTAATTAAAAACTCACTGGCTGCTATAGCTGTTAAAAATGCCGATATAAGCGATTTGGGACTGAAAGATACAAATATATTTGTTTGGGGCAGCGATCAACTTGCGGTTAGCAAAGTCGTAGTAAACTTCAAAAAAGAGATTGATTCGGAAGCTTTTGCTATCAAAACCGCCTTTGTTGACGGTTCTGTAGCCGATACTTCTAAAGTAGAAGCGTTAGCAACTATGCCTTCACGCGAAGAACTTATTGCTATGTTACTACAAGTTTGGAATGCGCCGATTACAAATTTTGTTGTCGGTTTGGATGCTCTTAGAGCCAAAAAAGAACAATCAGCATAATTTTAAGATTATGAAATAGGAGAATTAAAAAATGGCAATCACCAAAGAAGATGTTTTAGAATTTATTTCTAAATTAAGCGTATTGGAACTTAGTGAACTCGTAAAAGAGTTTGAAACAAAATTCGGCGTATCTGCAGCTCCGGTTGTTGTAGCAGGTGCCGGCGCAGCAGCTGGTAATGCAGCGGCAGCAGCAGAAGAGAAGAGTGAATTCAACGTTGTACTCGTAGATGCAGGTGCTAATAAAATCAATGTTATAAAAGCTGTAAGAGCCCTTACCGGTCTTGGTCTTAAAGAGGCTAAAGATGCAACTGAAAAGACTCCTTCGACAATCAAAGAAGGCGTTAACAAAGCTGATGCCGAAGAGGCTAAAAAACAGCTTGAGGAAGCTGGTGCTAAAGTCGAGCTCAAGTAGTTTTGTTTACAATATGGAAAACGACAAAAAGGAGGTTTCGCCTCCTTTTGTTTTTACAACCGATAAGTTTTGTCTATATGGCAATTACTACAATTTTATTTTCAAAATTTTTATTGCGAGGTAAAGACTCATGCTAAATAGCCTAAAATCAGGAAATCGCCTTAGAGTCGATTTTGCGAAAGTTCCTACGCAAATTGATGTACCCAACTTGTTGCAACTTCAACAAAAAAGTTACGAGCATTTTTTAAATCTCAACGCGCTTAGTACGGAAGAGAGCGGAATAGAAAAAGTTTTTAAATCCATTTTTCCAATCAATGATCCGCAAAATAGATTGACGTTGGAGTACGTAAACTGCGAAATTATAAGACCAAAATATAATGTTAGAGAATGCATGGAGAGAGGCTTAACATACTCTGTAAGCTTAAAAATAAACATAAGACTCATTTTATGGAATAGAAACGAGGATACAGGTGAAAAACTTGGGATAAAAGACGCCAAAGAGCAATCCGTTTTTATCCGTGAAATTCCTTTGATGACCGAAAGAACCTCATTTATCATAAACGGCGTCGAAAGAGTCGTTGTAAATCAGCTTCATAGAAGCCCGGGTGTTATTTTCAAAGAAGAAGAGAGCGCTACAGTAGCCAGTAAACTAATATACACAGCGCAGATTATTCCCGACCGCGGTTCATGGCTATATTTTGAATATGACGCTAAAGATACGCTTTTTGTGAGAATAAATAAAAGAAGAAAAGTGCCTATAACTATTTTGTTTAGGGCGTTAGGGTATAGCAAACAGGATATTTTAAAGTTATTTTATCCGATACAAAACATAAAAATCAGAAATAATAAGTTTTTAATGGAATACATGCCTGACAATTTTGTAGGACGCGTAGATTTTGATCTTAAAGATGAAAACGGCGAATTGCTTATGGGAGCAGGCAAAAGGTTAACTAAAAAAAGAGCGGACAAGATAGCAGAAGATGGTGTAAAATGGGTGGAATATCCGACTGAAATTTTAGTAAATCGTTTTTTAGCATCTCCCGTCATAAACCAAGAGAGCGGCGAGATACTCTATGATACGTTAACTCAGCTTGAAGAGAGCAAAATGGTCAAAATCATAGAATCAGGCTGCCAAGATATTGAGATAGCAAATGATTTGGCAAGCGGCGTGGACGACGCTATAATCAACTCATTTGTAGCAGACGCCGAAACACTCAAACTTTTAAAACAGACAGAAAATATTGAAGATGAAAATGATTTGGCGGCTATTAGAATTTACAAAGTTATGCGTCCTGGAGAACCTGTGACTAAAGAGGCAGCCAAGATTTTCATAAACGATCTGTTTTTCAATCCCGAAAGATACGATTTGACAAAAGTAGGTCGTATGAAAATGAATCATAAACTCGGACTTGATGTACCAGAATACGTTACTGTTATGACCAATGAAGATATCATTAAAACGGCAAAATATCTTATAAAGGTAAAAAACGGACAGGGGCATATTGATGATCGTGATCATTTAGGAAATAGAAGAATCAGATCGATCGGCGAGCTTTTGGCAAATGAGATGCACACAGGACTTGCCAAAATGCAAAAAGCTATACGTGATAAATTCAGCGCATTGGGCGGAAGCGTAGAAGATTTGATGCCTCATGATTTGATAAATTCAAAGATGATAACAAATTCTATTTTGGAATTTTTTACCGGCGGACAACTGTCACAATTTATGGATCAGACAAATCCTCTTAGTGAAATCACTCATAAAAGAAGACTTTCAGCTTTAGGTGAGGGTGGACTTGTAAAAGAGAGAGCCGGATTTGAAGTGCGTGACGTACATCCTACGCATTATGGCAGAATTTGTCCTGTTGAAACGCCCGAGGGTCAAAATATCGGTTTGATTAATACGCTTGCGACTTATGCAAAAGTTAATGAACTTGGTTTTGTTGAAGCACCGTATAGAAAAGTTGATAATTGCAGGGTAACAAATGAGATAGTATATATAACGGCAACTCAAGAAGAGGGACTTGTGATAGCTCCCGCCAGCACTCAGCTTGATGAGAAGGGAACGATAGTAGAGGATTTGATAGAAGCCAGAGTAAACGGAGAGATAGTACTTGTCGAGAAAGATAAAGTATCTCTTATAGATTTGTCTTCCGCTATGATTTCAGGTGTGGCGGCTTCTTTGATACCGTTTTTAGAACATGACGATGCCAACCGTGCGCTCATGGGTTCAAACATGCAGCGTCAGGCAGTCCCGCTTTTGAAGACTTCTGCTCCGATCGTCGGAACTGGTGTTGAAAAAATTGCTGCGCGCGATTCATGGGAAGCTATCAAAGCAAAAAGAGCTGGTGTGGTTGAGAAAGTAGACAATAAAAATATCTATATTTTAGGCGAAGATGAGAGTGGGGCATATATAGATCACTACGCGCTTGAAAAAAATCTAAGAACCAATCAAAACTCTACCTTTACGCAAAACCCGGTTGTGAAGGTAGGTGAAAATATTGAAAAAGGTCAAATCATAGCAGACGGTCCGAGTATGGATAGAGGTGAGCTTGCTTTGGGTAAAAATGCTATGGTTGCATTTATGCCATGGAACGGATACAACTTTGAAGATGCCATAGTCATAAGTGAACGCATGATAAAAGAGGATACTTTTACAAGCGTTCATATTTATGAAAAAGAGATAGAAGCAAGAGAACTTAAAGACGGTGTAGAAGAGATCACAAAAGATATTCCAAATGTCAGAGAGGAAGATTTGGCGCATCTTGATGAGAGCGGCATAATCAGAATCGGCACAAACGTAAAACCCGGAATGATACTTGTGGGCAAAGTTTCTCCAAAAGGCGAAGTAAAACCAACGCCTGAAGAGAGATTGCTAAGAGCAATTTTTGGTGAAAAAGCCGGTCATGTTGTAAATAAATCTTTATACGCAACTCCGTCGATGGAAGGTGTTGTAACGGATGTTAAGATATTTACAAAAAAAGGTTATGACAAAGACCCACGTGCGATAAAAGCTTATGAAAAAGAAAAAGAGATACTTGATCGTGAACATCATGATAAGCTTTTAATGTTAGATCGCGAAGAGATGTTGCGTATCAATTCGTTGCTATCTCGCGAAAAGCTTGATAAAGATCAAGAGGTCAACAAAAAGCTCTACAAAAAAGGGAGCACAATATCAAAAGATGATTTGGCAAATGTAAACCGTTTCTCTCTAAACGCTTTAGTGAAAGCTTTCAACAAAAATGTTCAAGCCGAATACGAGCAACTTAAAAACTACTTTCAGAATGAAAAGAAAAAGTTAAAAGAGGAGCATGACAGCAAGCTTAATATAGTTGAAAAAGATGATATTTTGCCAAACGGTGTAGTAAAGCTCGTTAAAGTTTATATAGCCGCCAAAAGAAAGCTTAAAGTTGGCGATAAGATGGCAGGACGACACGGAAATAAGGGTATTGTTTCAAATATTGTTCCGGAGGTTGATATGCCTTATCTTAAAAACGGCGAGAGTATAGATGTTGTTTTAAATCCTTTGGGCGTTCCTTCGCGTATGAATATCGGACAAATTCTTGAAGTGCATTTAGGACTTGCCGGCCGCAGATTGGCTGATACGATAAATGAGATTATGGTCAATAAAACAGGCGAATGGCTGCAAAATTTGCGCAGAAAAATGACGGATATAGCAAACATTGCAAAACTTATGAATGCCAAAAAATTCTTGGACAAGATAGATGACGACACTCTTTTGGATTATGCGAGAGATTGGGCACAAGGTATTAAATTCGCTACTCCTGTATTTGAAGGCGTAAACCAGGAAGAGTTTGCCAAATTGTTTGAAATGGCGAAAATTGAGAGCGATGGCAAAACCGAATTATACGATGGTAAAACAGGCGAAAAGATGAAAGAGAGAGTAAACGTGGGCTACATGTATATGCTAAAGCTACACCACTTGGTTGATGAAAAGGTACATGCAAGAAGCACAGGACCATACTCTCTTGTGACGCAACAACCTGTCGGCGGAAAAGCGCTGTTTGGTGGCCAAAGATTTGGAGAGATGGAAGTTTGGGCGCTTGAGGCTTACGGCGCGGCCAATACTCTTCAAGAGATGCTTACGGTTAAATCAGATGACGTCGAGGGACGTGTCAGCGCATATAAAGCCTTAACGAGAAGCGAAAATATACCAAACAATGGCGTGCCTGAAACATTCTTTGTTTTGACAAACGAATTAAAATCTTTGGCATTGGATGTTGAGATTTATGACGAGGTGGACGAATAATGAAAAGATTTGAGTTGATAAATGTGAACGAAGAAAACAGACCGCGAGATTTTGGGGCATTCCAATTGCGTTTGGCGAGTCCTGATAAGATAAAAGCGTGGAGTTACGGCGAAGTTAAAAAACCAGAAACAATCAACTATCGTACGCTAAAACCTGAGCGGGACGGTCTTTTTTGCGCTAAAATTTTCGGACCCGTCAGAGATTATGAATGCTTATGCGGCAAATATAAAAAAATGCGCTATAAGGGCGTTAAATGCGAAAAATGCGGAGTTGAGGTAACAAGTACAAAAGTAAGACGCTCGCGTATGGGGCATATTGAGCTTGTAACGCCTGTTGCTCATATTTGGTATGTGAACTCTCTTCCGAGCCGTATCGGTACACTTCTTGGTATAAAGATGAAAGATTTGGAACGCGTGCTTTATTATGAGGCTTACATAGTTGAGGAAGCCGGAGATGCGTATTATGATAATGAAAATACAAAAAAAGTCGGAAAATACGACGTTTTAAATGAAGAGCAGCATCAGTCTTTGATACAAAAGTTTGAAAATACCGGTTTTAAAGCCTCAATGGGCGGCAGCGTTATACAAAAAATGTTGGCCGAGCTTGATTTGGTAGCTATTTTAGAACAACTAAAAGAGGAGATAAGCTCTACAAATTCCGAAGCAAAGAAAAAAACAATAGTAAAAAGATTGAAAGTTGTAGAGGCATTTTTAAACAGCGGCAATCGTCCGGAGTGGATGATGATAACCATTCTTCCGGTTTTGCCGCCAGATTTGAGACCTTTAGTTGCGCTTGACGGTGGAAAATTTGCAGTCTCGGATGTGAATGATTTGTATCGTCGCGT
>JAIRSJ010000044.1 GCA_031255525.1 Campylobacteraceae bacterium | reverse complement strand
CTTGCTTTCAAGTTCATCAAAATCAAACATCCAACGATTGTCAATATTTTTCATATTTATGTGTACGACTTTTTGTCCGAAATGTTCAGGAGTTGTAAAAAAATACGGATATATCGGTTTTGAAGTTATAACACTATCTTTTTTTGTAAGCATATTGCAGACTATATTCATGCTCGCAACAACGCCGGAAGTAAAAACAAGCGAAGAGTTTTTGATTTCAAAATTATGATGTTTTTTTAGAAATTTTTTTATAGTTTGTTTGATGTTACTATCGATAAGCGTATATCCGTAAACTTTGTGATTTACACGTTTTTTGAGTGCTTTTATCACGCATTTTGGGGATTCAAAATCCATATCAGCAACCCACATAGGAATTGCGTTTTTGTACTTTTTGTATCTATCAATTTTGTAAGTGCGAGTGTTATTTCTATCTATAATTTTGTCAAAATTTGTCATTTTCCATCCTTGTAAACAAAGATAGTATTTTATCACACAAATTTTTATAAGCATTAAATAGTTACTTTGATAAAATCTTATTTTATTAAATTTTAAAAGGTTTGAGTGTGAGAGCATTAATTAGCGTAAGTGATAAAACCGGCGTAGTAGAGTTTGCAACTTCTTTGAGTGAGCTTGGATTTCTTATAATTTCAACAGGTGGAACGTATAAACTTTTGAATGAAAATGGCATAAAAGCTGTTGAAATAAGCAAAGTTACAAAGTTTCCGGAAATGTTTGACGGAAGAGTGAAAACTCTAAACCCTTATATCCATGGAGGCATTTTACATAAACGTGACGATGCTTTACATGTTAAGACTGCAAAAGAGCATGATATAGTTGGAATTGACTTAGTTTGCGTAAATTTGTATCCGTTTGAAGAGACGATATCAAAAACCGAAGATTTTGATGAGATTATAGAAAATATTGATATCGGTGGACCGGCAATGGTTAGAAGTGCGGCAAAAAACTTCAATGATGTGGTGATTGTTACTGATGTGATGGATTATGACAAAGTTATTGATGCGTATAAAAACAACACAAATACACTTGAATTTAGAAGAAATTTGATGATAAAAGCGTACGAACACACAGCAAGTTATGATGGTATGATAGCAAACTACATGAATAAACGCTTTAATGGTGGTTTTGGAAATAAACAATTTATAGTGGGCACAAAAGCGTTTGATACAAGATATGGAGAAAATCCACACCAAAAAGGTGCGCTTTACGAGTTTGACTATTTTTTTACTAACAATTTTAAAACTCTAAAAGGCGAAGCAAGTTTTAACAATATGACCGACATAAATGGTGCGATGAAAATTGCAGCCTCTTTTGGAACTTCACCGGCAGTTGCAATTATCAAACACGCAAATCCATGCGGTTTTGCCATAAAAGAAAATTTGTTAGACAGTTATACGGAAGCATTAAAATGTGATCCGCTTTCAGCTTATGGTGGAGTTGTGGCGATAAATGGAACGCTCGATGAAGCTTTGGCAAAAAAAATAAATGAGATTTATATAGAAGTTATCATCGCTGCAAATGTAACTGATGAGGCACTCAGCGTTTTTGAAAACAAAAAACGAATCAAAATTTTTACTCAAGAGAGCAAATATTTAACTCTTAGTGAGGATAAATATGACTTTAAACATGTTGATGGTGGATTTGTTTATCAAACAAGTGATTTTGTAAAAGAAGATGAGGTGCAAAATGCAGAACTTAAGAGCAAAAGAGGTGTGAGTAAAGATGAATTTAAAGACCTTGAAATTGCATACAAAGTGGCATCTTTGACAAAATCAAATTGCGTAGTTTATGTAAAAAATGGCGCGATGGTCGCTATTGGTATGGGAATGACAAGTAGAGTTGACGCAGCAAAATGTGCACTTTTGAAAGCAAAAGAGATGGGACTTGATGTTGATGGATGTGCGATGGCAAGTGAGGCGTTTTTTCCATTTCGAGATAGTATAGACTTAGCGGCAAGTTCCGGAGTAAAATCCATCATTGAACCGGGTGGTAGCATGAGAGATGAGGATGTTATAAAAGCTGCAGATGAACACGATATTGCGCTTTATTTCACAGGAGTTAGACACTTTTTGCATTAAAAGTTTTATATGCGAAAATAAAACAAAACAGGAGTTTGTGTTATGAAAAAGATTTTATTTGGATTTTTGGTTTTAGTATTTGGTTTGGGCATTTCTTTAGCAGATAATAATTTAGATGCAAAATATGAAAAGCTTTTGACTTCAACTGAATGGATTTGTGAATTTGAACAAGAAGGTAATGGCGTGCATATGTATGCAAAAACAAACGATATTTATAATAAAGATAAAACCACAACCTCTTTTGGTGAAACTGTTATTACGATACAAACTCCTGAAGCTGCAGATAAACTAAGCATTGTTTATGAAGTAAAAGCTAACGGAAAGTGGGAAATATTAGATGGAAAAGTGATAGCAAGTGACACAAAAATGGAATTTAAAAATATCTCACTTCCGGAATTTGATAATTTTTTAAATTTAAACGACCTTATTCCGGATAATGTAAATGCGTCCTCTAAAATAGTAAAATTAACCGAATATGAAGCGATATTTGAGGAAGAGGTAACAAAAATTCAAGAGGTATGTAAAGCAAAAAAATAAATATTGCGGATAATTGTGTTACTTGCGTTAGTAGTTTAAGCGATATTTTTTATCAAAATTATCGCTGTAAATTTAAGAATTATTATAAAAGAGCTTGGACTTTTTCGTCAATTTCAAGATAGCGTTCTATCAAAGGTTCAAGCTCATTTTCTCTTTTTTCTAATTCTTGTGTTAGAGTCGTAATACCAAGTTTTTGATAACACTCAGGATTTGAAAGACACTTTTTAAGCTCTTTAATTTTTATTTCAAGTTCATCTATCTTTTTAGGTAAAGTTTCATATTCAATTTGTTCTTTGTAGCTTAATTTTTGAGATTTTGTCTTTTGTTTTTGAGCCATATCATTGCTTGCGTGTAGAGAGTTTTCAAAACTATCAAGCTCTTTTAACTCATCTTCAATCTCTAAAAATTCGCTATAAGAGATATAACTCTCTTCAATAACGCCATTTTCTTTAAAAATAAAGAGTTTTTTGGCTATTTTATCCACAAAATATCTATCATGACTAACAAATATAACAGCTCCTGCGTACTCTTTTATAGCCTCTTCTAAAATATTTATGGTTGGGATATCAAGGTCGTTTGTTGGTTCATCAAGTATCAAACAATCAGTCTGTTTTGTAAATAAAAGTGCTAATGCGACTCGGTTTTTTTCTCCGCCACTTAATATTCCTAT
>JAIRSJ010000009.1 GCA_031255525.1 Campylobacteraceae bacterium | reverse complement strand
TTATTTTATAAAAAAATGAATTTGGAGATAACGTGTAGAATTTTGAATTTACGTATTTATAAATTTTAATAGGATATTTTTATTTAAAACAGTATCAAGCATCAAAATTAGATTTTATACCCGAAGATTCTTAGACCCATATTGGCGTTTCCGTCATTTCGGGGTTATTTTGTAACAGATAGTGAGGCTTATAATCTATCTTATATGCCAAACTCGGACACTCTTTGACATAATAACCCAAATATATCCAATCCAACCTTTTTTTTTGCGCTGATAAAATCTGCTGATAGATTGAGTATTTTCCAAGTGAAAGATATGAATATTCGGGATCGTAGAAAAAATAGATAGATGAAATGCCGTTGTCGGTAAAATCTATTAAATCAACAGCCACCATCTTATCTTGATAAAAATACAAAACCTCTTTGCCGAATTTCTCGCATCCTGCAACATGCAGTTCAAAATAGCTTTTTGGCGTTAATTCATAATATTTCCAACCTTTTTTATTACTCATAAATTTATGATATTTTGCATAAAGCTCCAAATGATTACGCGTCAAAGACGGTTCGCAAGTGACCATTCTGGTATTTTTATTTTTTTTAAAAATACGTTTGGCTGAGCGAGAAAATTTAAAATTTTTTACATCTATGCGCAAGTTTATACACTCTTTGCATTCTTTGCAATTTGGTCTGGAGAAATAAAGTCCAAATCTTCTCCAGCCGCGTTCAACCAATCGACTATTTAATAGATAAGAGCAATTTAAAATATACTTGTAATGCATAGTACAAACTTTCTCTTTCAGATAAGAGCATTCGTGCGGAAGTGTTGAAAATTCTACTATTTGAGGTTCTTTCATGTCGTATACTCTAAATGCCTGCCTCTTTCATGAATTCTTGAAATTCCAACTTAAGCCTCTCTTCTTTATCGTTTGTACTCAAATAAAGAGCAGTTTTTCGACTCTTTTTGGAGGTTTGCTTTGAACTTTTTTCTGATTTTAACTTTTGTTTTAACTCTTTCAAGCTATCAAACATATCATTCATCTTTGTTCCTGTATGTAAAATTCTAAGAAATTATATCAAAAATATAAGTGTATGAAATATTTATTGATTTTTTATTATGCATATAAGGTATAAAGATGTTTTTATATTATATGTAATAAACTTTATATTTTTATATAAGTTCGATATTTTGCATACTTTACGGATAATCAAAATGACTTGCTTGTTTGGTTTACATATATCAAAAACTTGCGATTTTATGTAACTTATCAAGATAAAAGCAAAGTATCTAAAAAAGTTTTTAAAGCAGGGTAGTGCCGAGAGATTTTTGCCCTATAAGTAGGAGAAATATTTTTAGTTTTATTGTGATAAAAGCCTACTGTGCTCCGCTTTGCGCTAAAAATATTGCTGCTATGATAAGAGCTGTACCTGTTATTCTGTTTTGAATTCGTATAAATCTGCTGCTGTTTATATATTTTCTCATAGTAGAACCAAGTGCGCTATAGCCGCTCATAACCACAAAATCAACGCAAATTAGAGTGAGGCAAATGATCCAAAGCTGTGCAAGTTGAGGCTTATTGGCAGATAAGAACTGAGGTATAAAAGCCAAAAGAAAGATTGTAGCTTTTGGATTTGTAAGATTTATAAGGCAAGCTTTGATAAAAAGGGATAAAAATTTAAACATTCCTGTCGTTTTTTCGCACTTAAAACCGGAGGCAAATGCGAAAATCTGTGTAATTCCAAGATATATAAGATATAAAACCCCGAGCCATTTGATGATATTGTACAGCGTTGGAGACGCAGCTATAATACCGCCAAGCCCAATGGAGACTATAATAATCTGCGTCAAGTATCCAACCTGCAATCCGATTATAGTAGCGTATGAGCGTTTAAAACCATGATTTAAAACACTGTTTATTGTCGCTACAGCACCGGCTCCCGGCGAAATGCTTATGATAAAAGAAGCCGTAAACATCGTGAGCCATATATGAAATTCCAAATCTATTTCCTTAATTTATCTTTTGTAAATTCTTCGGCTACGTTTGCAGCTTCTTTTAATTTATCACTGTCAAAATGGGTGTATATACGCGAAGTATTTAAGCTTGCGTGCCCCAAAGCTTCCTGCACCAAAACAATGTCTTTGCGTCTGCGGTAGAGTAGGGTGGCAAATGTGTGCCTTAACATATGGGCGCCGTTTTTCTCTTTTCTGACACCAGCTATGATTAGCATTTGCTCTACTATACGACTTACATAAGCTTGTGTTAACTTGTTGCCGTTTCTGTTGCAAAAAAGTAAACCGTCTTTGTTGGGCAGAGAATTTTCAAGGTGCTCGCTTAGCTCGTTTTCAACCAAAATGCGTTTTATCAAAACAATCCTGTATTTATTTCCCTTCCCTCTGATCCTTAAGACAAAACAATCTTTCTCTTTGCTCACATCTCGTATTTTAAGTCCCAAAATTTCAGAAACGCGAGCACCTGTGTATATAATGAACTTTACTATCAGTTTGTTTCTCAAAGCCGCGCTTTTAAATCGACAGTTGTCAATAGCTTCCAAGAAACGTTTTAATTCGTTTTCATCCATAAATTCAGGCAGCTTTTGACCCTTGTTGCCGACAATTCCGCCCCAATGTTTAAGTTGTATGTTGTATACATGCGATTTGTTGTCTTCCTCGTTTTGTTTATCAAGATATGAAAAAAAGGACAAAATAGCCATTCTGTGATTTTTTTTGGTAGCATCGGACAATCCGCCTGTATTGCTTGCCAAAAAATCACTCAAAAGTTCTTCATCTATCTTTTTCATAGAGTTGAGATTTTGTAAAATCAGCATATCGTACAATTTTTTAAGTGGAATAAAATATGTATTTATACCGGTTAAGCCCGCATTTCTGGCTTCTTTGACAAGTTTGTCAAGTTCATCTATGTTGTTTACTTTTTTTGTCAGTTCAAATATAGTATTTTGAAGAACTTTCGGCTCTCTTAACTCTTTATTTGACAAAGAGTTTAGTTTCATACGCACGAAACGGCAAATCCAAAAGAGTAGGGTAGAATTAAAATTATCTTCGCAATCTATTGGGAATTTCATAGTTTTCACCTTCATAAATATCTATGTATTTTATCATATTTTTGTTTTGAAAATATTTTGCAAAAAAACTTTCCGCAAAATTTTATTTTTTATGCTTTTAAATTTAGAAAATAAAATATGTAAAATTTTACATATATTTTTTGATGGAAAATATTATTTGAAAAATAATGTATATTTTTTCATCAACTTGCCGTTTTCCATAAAAAATAAAATATGTAAAATATTGATGAAAGTATCTATCTACAGCAATATGATTTATGAGTACAAAATAGTCGTAACAAAATTGCAAGGTAGCACATTTTAGATTATTAACTGCATTTTTATATTGAAAACTGTAATTTTCAAACTTTTTGCTATAATGGTTTTTGACATTATTTTTTTGGTAATTTAACCCTGCTTTAGTTAAATTTCTAATTTTCAAGGATAAAAAATGAGCTCTAATTTTTATGCTATTTTACCGGTTGATGTCAGATACTGCAAAAATTTAACACCAAATGCTAAATTACTTTATGCTGAAATTACAAGTTTATTAAATCAAAACGCTTTTTGTTGGGCTACTAATGCTTATTTTGCGGATTTATTCGGTACAAGTGAAGAGGCAATAAGAAAATGGATTAAAAGCCTTGCGGACAATGGTTTTATCATATCTGAAGTAACCAAAAATGAGAAAGGAACAAGCAGACAAATAAGCTTACCGACCGTGGGTAAAAATATACCTACGGGTAGGTATATTTTTACCGCTGCATATAATGAGAATAATTTAAATATAAATAATAAAGAAAATAGAATTATAAATAATTCTACAAAAGAAAAAAAAGAGAAGCGAAAAAGCAAGGATATGCCCAATGAGATTTTACACTGCATAAAACCAGAAATTTGGCAAGAATGGTTAACTTACAGAAAAGAGAAAAAACAAAGTTTGACAAATACAGACATAAAAAGGCAACTCGAGTTTTTAAATAAGCAGCATATGCTAAGCCAGGATCCGAATGAAATAATCGTACAAAGCATAAAAAATGGCTGGACAGGATTATTTCCTCTGCAAAAAGAGAGCAAAAAGCCCCCTGCCCCAACATGAAATTTACTTATATGCAATTTAGAGACACATTTTGTGACATTAATATATTGTTTATATATAAAGTTTTTTTAATTGTTGTATCGCTTTTCTTATCTAAATGTTATTTTTTAAATAATGATGTATAATATAAATACTTTATTTTTTTAAAGGAGTTTATATGAAAAAATTACTTTTAGCAGTAATTTTTGGTGCTTTTTTGGCGGGTTGTGGTGGCGGAAGCGGTTCTGGCGATAACAAAGGGGCGACTCCGGATACATACTTATTTTATGAGTATTCTATTTTAGATGATGCTAAAGAGATAGAGGACGTTGGCGAGTTATATAGTTATCACTATATTACAGGTTATGAATTAGACATGGTTTGGAATGAATGGATAGCGCAGTATCCGGATGCTTATACTCCTGTAGTATCAATATTGGGGTGGCCTATTTGTTACGATGAAGAACATAGGTATTTTAATATTACAAGGCAAGAAAATTATGTATACAAAGATTTTACATACCAGTACGGATATACAATCACAGGAACAGATGCGGAGGGTAATAACTTTACTTTGCTCTTACTAAATAACTCTTTAGACCCTATTTCTGGCACTGAAACGGGTGCATGGATTGTACTTGCCGATGCTCCTGAGTACCACGAAATTTTTGATATAGAGAAAATAGTTTTACAAATATATCTAAAAGGATATGAACCTGTCGATAACGAAGATGTGCACTTAGTCTATCGAGAGGATATGATATACATGCCCAGAGAGCTTGAGTATATTGGCGAGTTAGTTGATGTAGAACATGTAGCAGGACGTAGAGTAGATAGATTATGGGACGCATATATATATTCGCATCCAGAAACTTACACACCTATTGTTGCAATAAAGGGCGATGATCCTTTTTCAGAAAGCAGTTACAAATATTCTAATGTAACAAGGCAAGAAAATTATATATATCAAGGTCTTACGTATAGTTATGGATATTCCATAAACGGTCTCGATAATAAAGGAGACCCCTTTGCCATGCTCTATCTAACTAACATTTACAGGCCTGAACCGAACACCGAGGAAGGCGCATGGATTGTTCTTGTAGAGGGAAATAATGTTGAGTATAATATTTATATACATAAAATGGTTTTGCAGATATATCGCAAGGGACATGAGCCTGCAACAAATTGATGATCAACTGATGCCAGCAAAATAAAGATCTTATCTATAAAGCAAAAAAGGCAATTAATACCTCAAAGGCATTAATTGCTTTGTCTTAACAAATACGATTTTGAATCTTTATTATCTCAAAAACTTTCCCATCAGCCACCCTACTCCAAAACCTGCCAAATGAGCATACCATGCGATGTTCATTCCGATAAGCAGTGGCAAAAAAGAGATAAGTAGCACGGCTACAATAAGTCCTCTGCGATTAAAGCTATCTTTTTGAGCTATCCATCCGATAAGTACGCATATAGCTCCGGATGCGCCGATAATGTTCACCTCCGGAAAAAAATAGACGTATACCAACGTCAAAAGTGAAGTTACAACGCCTCCACCATAATATAACAAGATAATAAACCACTTTCCTTTTGCTTGTTCAATCAATGTTCCGAACTGGAAAAGAACCGCCATATTCATAGCGATATGCAGCAATCCGCCGTGTACAAACATCATACTCAAAGGCTGCCACAAAAATCCTCCAACAAAAAAATAGACATTGAGTCCAAAAATAATGTTTATACTATTGTCATGCAACATTTGCAGCAAAAACACAAGCACATTTAAGCAGATAGTAAAAATTGTAATGTTCACATATGTTTTTTTGTTTTTCAGATAAATCACCCTATTGCCTTTTTTTATTTTTTTATTTTTGACTATAATAATACATAAAACAAACTTTTACTACAATGACGCAATAATAAAACAAGGACTTGAATTTATGGATTATTTGGAGATTGAAGGCAGTAAAAAACTAAATGGTACGGTTATAATATCTGGAGCAAAAAATGCCGCTTTGCCTTTGCTCGCGTGCACACTCTTGAGCAAGACTCCTGTTTGTATCAACAATATACCAAATGTGGCAGATGTTAAAACGCTCCTTCAATTACTTGAAAATTTAGGAGCTAAGCAGACATTTGAAAGCAATAGAGCCGTAGTAAACACAATCAGCGTGAACTCTACATGTGCAAATTACGATATTGTACGCAAAATGAGAGCTTCTATTTTGACTTTAGGTCCATTGCTTGCCCGTTTTGGGCACTGTGAAGTCTCGTTGCCGGGAGGTTGCGCTATAGGTCAAAGACCTATTGATTTACATTTAAGAGCGCTTGAGCAGATGGGAGCCATCATAGAGATAAAACAAGGATATGTTATAGCAAAAGCCCCAAAATCTCTTGAAGGCGCAAATATAATTTTTGACAAAATAACCGTAACAGGAAGTGAAAATATCATTATGGCAGCGATTTTGGCAAATGGCGTTACAACTCTTAGCAATGTTGCAAAAGAACCGGAAGTTGTGCAGCTTTGCGAAGTCTTAAATGAAGGCGGTGCAAAAATAAAAGGCATAGGTTCTGATGAACTTGAGATAGAAGGAAGCGGTGGAGAACTACTCAAACTTGATGACATTACAGTTATCCCGGATAGGATTGAAGCGGGAACTTATCTTTGTGCCGCCGCTATTACAAATTCGGATATAACATTAAAAAATGTTACAAGCGAACATCTAAAAGCTGTTGTCTCAAAACTTACATATATGGGTTATGTGATAGAAAGAAATGAAAACTCCATCAATATCAAGCCCTCTTCCAATATTTTGCCAATAGATATCAAAACAGTAGAATATCCCGGTTTTCCCACCGATATGCAGGCGCAATTTATGGCTCTTTGTACACAAGCGAACGGTACAAGCGTGATAGATGAAAGGCTATTTGAAAACCGTTTCATGCACGTGAGCGAACTTTTGAGAATGGGAGCCGACATAAAACTCTCAAGTCATATAGCTACTGTTTATGGTCCTACAAAATTAACCGGAGCGGATGTAATGGCAACGGATTTGAGAGCGAGTTCGGCTCTTGTCTTGGCTGCTCTTGCCGCAAAAGGAAAAACGAGAATTCACAGAATTTACCATCTTGATAGAGGATACGAGGATTTGGAAGGAAAATTATCCATGCTTGGAGCAAGTATAAAAAGATTGTCCGAATAGTAAATTTTGTAACGCTGGTGCAAAGAAAAATTGAAAAAATCATATATTTATCAGCGTCTAAAGTATACAAAGTGTGGTTTTACTTTTTGCGCAGAGTTAAAATATCACCGAAACCGATACAAAAACCTAATTTCTTACACTTTTATGTGTAAGAAATTAAGCAAGTGTATTTTGTTGTACTTTTTAATCTATATAGACGATTGGTTTGATAAGTTCAGGCGTTTTGCTGTCCATTAAATGAAAGGCGTCTTCTATTTTGTCAAATCCGTGAAATTTATGCGTAATAATCTTCGTAGGATCTATGCGTCCATATTTTATCAGTTCCATCAAATGTTCCACACGCGCTCTGCCGCCCGGGCAAAATCCGCAGCGAATATCTTTATTGGACATACCAAGCCCCCAAGTTAGAGCAGGCATAGAGAGCATATCTTTTACATCAAAAAAGTTTACATTAGCTATCGTTCCCATAGGAAGCGTCATTTGAATTGCTTGACGAAAAGTATCGGCATTGCCGCCGGCAATAATTGCTTTTTTTACGCCGCCATTTGTCATATCTACTATCTGCTCTACGATATCACCTTTTTTATAACTGACAATATCGGTTGCACCGTAAGATTTGGCCACCTCTATGCTTGCGGCTCGAGTGCCGACAGCGATAATTCGCCCTGCTCCCTTTAAAGCTGCGCCGGCA
>JAIRSJ010000113.1 GCA_031255525.1 Campylobacteraceae bacterium | reverse complement strand
GCTGAGACTTCGTATATTTTATTACTTTGTACGCTTGCAATGTCATCAGCATAATGAGTAAAAGGAGGAAATGAGCTTTCTATCAAATCAAGTGTTATAGGAGTTAAATTATCTCCACTCTCGCCAATACCACCAGAATTGTCGGAACTGCCTCCGCCACAACCTGCCAAAAATAGTCCGCAAACTAAAGTTACTGCGAACAATTTAACTATTTTTTTCATGTTCACTCCTTGCGAGAAATTTATTTGAAATTTGAAGATGTAGAATATCTTTAATGTTTTGTTCGGTGTTTATTTTTTGAAATTTTGAATTTGTAGTATTCTTGAACATATCTTTTCCTATCATAAAAGATAAGCAACTTTACAACAATATTGATTAAATATACTTTATGTATCTTAAGAATAGCTTTCCTTGTTATAGCTTGATCGAAGTCTTTATAAAAAAACGATATCTTAGTCTTAATTTGTGATTTATCATAAAAGGCAGTTTAAAGATTTTGGCCTCTTAGCGTCTGATAAAAGGCATTATGAGATAAAAGAGAAGCTGTTTTGAGCTTTCTGTAAATATCTTAAATTCTAAAAAAGCGGCTTAAAGAGTTTAGCCTCCTATCAGTTGATAAGAGGCATATAAGAGCAGAAAACTCTACTCTTTTGTTTTTACTTATATCCAATAACGCGAGCATAAGATTTGTAGGTACTTGTCCACGAATATATCATGCCGTTACTCTCTTTTGTGCATGTCCATGTACCGGATATTCTCATAGTGCAGTCAAACTCCGGTCTCAAAACGTTCTCAGCATACTCATCAAATCTTTCCGGTATATCCGGAAGGTAATTAGTTTCGATACGAACCTCAGTAACATTACCTTCTTCTGCAATAAAGTCAAATATTCCATCAAAAAAGTCGTCTTGAACCACTTCTGCGCTTGTGAAACCCAATGTACTACTGCCAATTAATGCATATATTGTATTTTCATTAAAATCAACCTGAAGTGAACCCGGCCTATTACCACTTACCCAAATGGTCAACATAAGGTTTTGGTAACCTTCGTATGCAAGGACCTCGCTAAAATTTGCCATATAATCTTCCGAGAATTTATATATTTTACGAGTGGATATTCTATTAATCTCATCAGCCTCATGAGCAAAAGGAGGAAATTCTCTTTCTATAAAAGCAAAAGACAAAAGAGTTAAATTATCCTCTCCATCATCCCCATTATCACCATTGTCGGAATTGTCTCCGACACAGCCAGCCAAAAACAGTCCGCAAACTAAAGTTACAGCGAACAATTTAACTATCTTTTTCATGTTCACTCCTTGCGAGAAATTTATTTGAAGTTTGAAAAGGTTGAAATTGAGAATATTATTAAACATAATTTCCCTAATTATCAATAATAAGCAACTTTACAACAATATTGATTAAATATACTTTATATATCCTAAGAAAAACTTTCTTTGTTATAGTTTGGTTGGAATTTTTATAAAAGAATGATATTTCAATCTTATGATAAAAGAGGGCTGTAGCGATTACATGCGCTTAGTTTTTGCATTTTTCATCTGTTTGATTGTTGTTTTGAGGTACGATTTTTTGAAAACTTTAAATATTCAGATAAAAATTCCCTCGCTGTCTTGCTTTGGAGTTCCAAGACTCTCTTCTTCAAAACTTCCCGAACTTAGCACTTTGATAATAGTTATAAAATCTATCTTTGTATCAATAATTTTTTTTAATTCGTTAATAAGTTTTATCTGATTTGATACTGTGATATTTCCACGAAAAATAGATTTTTGGTGATGCTTTAGATACTTCTTGCAGATTTTAAAAACTTTTGCAACACGATATTTGCCGACATCACTAAATTCATCGGCAATGTCATAAAACAAAAACATGTAATTGTAATTTGTAGAAAATTTTTTCACATTTTTTCTTTTAGTACAAACGGAACAAACTCTTTGCCTTCCAAGATAAATTTGATCAATTTATACCCGTCAAGCTTTAGACAATGTCCGTATGAAACCCTTCTTTTAAGTCTTGGGTGCAAAAAAGTCTCACCTAATCTATCTCCAAACTCTCCTATAAAAATTCTTTTACCGTCCTCGTTCAATAGCGCATAATTTAGTTTTTTATCAAAATGCTTTGAAACTTGAAGTTTCTTTCTGCCGACTAATTCAAAAATGGTTTTGAAAACAAGTACGGGTTTAAACGCTTCGCACAAGTCCAGACACAAACTAAATCTCCCTTCTCTTGGACTGTGCAAAAAACTTATGGATTGATTTAAATGTGTGTGATAAATTGCCGAGATCGTTTTTGTATAAAGCATTGTATTTCCAAAACTTATAAGTGCATTCATGGGATTATCCGGGGGACGTTTTACCCTTTTGTTTATTAAAAAATCTTCAGGCAGAAAATATTTAAAACTATCATAAAACCTGCTCCAAATTTGCCCTTCGACAAATAAAATATGTTCAATAGTAGACGCTTTTTCGAGCAGCTCGGATACTTTGTATTTCAGCCAATCAAGATACTCTTTCAGCTCTTTTTTATCATGCCTATAATAATGATATAAGACTTCATGTATATTTTTTGATATTGCATTCACAATGCTTTTTGCTATTATCAGACGATGTTCCACAAAACATAGTGATTGTTTTATGGTCAGATTGCCGTTTATGAGATATTCTTTCGGATAAAAAGTACCGCTGTATCCGCCGCCGTAATTAAAAATGTGCATCGTTATACCGGCTTTTGATATAAAGTCCAAAAATTTTGTATTAAAACTTACTTCATTTAGGCAGTAAAGCTCCCTCGTCTCTTTAATCGGTATATAACGAGTCTTGCTGTCGTTTTTAAAAGCGATGGAATTATCTTTGCGCTCAAGTTTTCCCATGGAAAATATGTAACGAGTATGACCTTCAGCCATCAGTTCTCCTATATAAAACAGTATTCATAGTAAGCGCATCTTTTGCATTTTGATTTGAAAATAGGTTTTGGCGGCGTTTTATCTTCAACCAAAGCGGTTATTTCCTCAAAAATCTTTAAAAGCTCGGCTTCATGTTTATCGTCCAAAACTATAATCTCTGTCTTTGCCTGTCTATTTTTTTCCGCATATTCAAGCCTGCCCTTTTTCTCAATACCCTTTTGCTTTAATGTATAAAGCTCAAGCAGTAACTGCCACTTGGCGGCTTTTGGATCTGAGTCTGACTTTTTAAACTCAATGACATACTCATCTGTGATCTTATCTATCTTTACATTTCCCAACGCTATTTCGGCGTGCTTGCTCTTTTCTTCATTTATCTCATGAAGCACTCTGCCTATGCGAACATCTTCACTGTTATCTTCAAGATTTAGGCGATTGGCGCTGAGCCAACATTGTGTTTTACAGTGAAAGTAGTAATTAATCAGAGTGCCTGTTATTTTAATCATGTTTATAAAAACCTGTCATTTTTAGCACGATTGAATTTTGCTCTATCAAATTTTTTATCTTCTGTAATAAATTCACTATAATCTTCTATATAGTAAAATCCATTAATATTTTCACCTAAAAATGGTCTACTGCTGCCATATTTCAATATATTAAATGTAAAAAACTGCATGAGAGAATTGATTTTTGATTTCTCAATCTCCTTTTTTACAAAATTATCAATTTTATTTAATGTTAAAAATTTATCCCAAACTTTTTTGCCGTCAAGTAAGCCATTAGTGATAAATTCTTCATCAACATTTCGAAATTCTGATACATTTTTATACAAAGAAATATCCAATGAAAATGGAAAATATAGTGTAAATGTTTGTGTGTCTATTAACGTCATGTAGCGTTTCATGTCTTTGTAATTTAGAAGTTTTATGCTTTTTTCAAAAGACTCATATATTGTCTCTAAACCTTTGAAACTTTCTTGAGTTTTTTTGATCTTATTTAAAACAAATTTGTAATAATCTTGAAAATCTTTATTTTCCAATACTTTCTTGAACTCATCGTCTTTTATATTATATTCTATTCTATTGTCGCCTTTATATATCTTGTCCGCATCATCAAAATCAAAAAAATACACTTTAGGTTTCAAGTGATTTTTAAGACAGCTTCTATTTACGCGTCCCATAAATTGTTCTTCGCTGTCAAGTGTTGAAATATCTTTAAAACCTATATCCATATCAATATCAACTCCAGCTTCAATAACTTGGGTTGCCACCATAATAATCGGCTTGTCTTCTTTGCTTTTTTCAATAATAAAATGCCTGTAAGCTTTATTATCATCTCCACTAAGTTCATAAACATTCTTAAAGCCGTTTTCTATTAATAAATTAAAAAAATCTCTTGCCGTCTGTTTTTTAATGAACTCAAATAAAAATTTTTGATAATTCGGACGTTCCTCTAAAAACTTTTCAAATAGTTCATCTATTGTGATTTTGTCGGGAAGTTTAAAATATTCAATTTTTACTCTATCTTTAAAATAGTGATTATGAAAAAATTTCTCTTTTTTATCCATGCAAATCAAATCCATAAAATTGGTTCTTTTATCTAAAAAATAATCTAATTTCGGCAATGTTGCGGACATAATAATAATTTTGATATTCAATAAATCAGCGTATTTATCAAAAAAATTAGCCATGTACATCCATAGATTATTGTCATAGCTTTGTATCTCATCCAATATAATTACGCTGTTTGTAAGCTGCCATAAAGGAAAATTATCCTCTTTTGAAGTGCCGAACAAAATATTGAAAAAACTCACATGCGTAGTTATGATAAAAGGTTTATGAAAAAATAATCTGTTGATATAAGCTTTGTTATACTTTGTTTCTTCATTTTCCTGAACATTTTCATCTTCTTCTTTGACAGGTGTTATAGAATTTATAACTTCTATATCTAAACTACTGCCAAATATAGCATCAAATACAATTTTTGTCTGCTCTACCAATGTATTAAAGGGGAATATATAAAAAACTTTGTTTATGTTTGTTATTTTCTCTAAAACAGTTAATGCTAAATTAACTGAGGTAATAGTTTTCCCACTTCCAGTTGGAGCTTCAAGGTAAAATATATTTTTATTTATATTATTTATAAGACTGTTTTGTGCTTCATCATAAATAGCATCTCTTATCTCATTTATGCCTGTTTTATTTTTAAAGTTATTTTTATAGGTATCAAGTTTCTTTCTCAAAATACCTTTTTGCTCTTTATCTAATAATCCAAAATTACTGAATTTTATTTTACTTTTATATTCTGTTGTAGCGTAATAATCGCTGGATATAAGCAAAGAGAACAATAGTTTATTTAAAATATAAAACTCAAAATGTGGAATTTTAAATTTGTCCAAATGTGCCCAATATTTTTGCGGTATAATTTCACTGCTTTTATAATTTTCAAATTCGTCCAATTTGCCATGATGTTTAGATATTTGATATGCAAAAGCATATAAAACAAACATCATTTTCATTTTTTCGCCTCTGTCACTAATTTTACTTATGTATATTTTTGAATAATGCCCAATATATAAATCTGATGAATATACGGAATGGTTTGTGCTGTTTGTGCGGTTAAAATACTCTCTAAAATACTCATTTTGCATTTTATTAGCTTGAAAATATGGATTTTTCTTCCCTATGTCATGCAAATATATGGTATTGATAAACATCTCTTTTATTAATTTAAAATTTTCCGCAGATATTTTTTTTATGAGATTGTCTATTAACATTTCTAAATTTTTTGCGCTAATGATTTTATAAAAATAGTCTAATGTTAAATTTGCATGCTCTACTAAAGTTTCACTAGGAGTATGGGCAAGATATTTTCCATCTATCTCAAACTTAGATAAAGGAGTAATTCTTACCGTTGTATTCATACGTATTATCAGGAATATTTTTTAGTTCAAAATTTGTAAAAATCAGAGTAGCATATTCATAAAAATGATATTTTTTTTGCAAGCTTATCGGCGCTATCTCTTGAAAAACATATGGTATTTCATCTTCTTTTTCGTAGCCATCTAAAGTGCTGAAATTTTTTACGAAAAGTGAATCTATATAGTTGTGAACAGGATCTGTTAACTTTAAAATATCAACTTCGGAAATTTGTGCAGGATGGTCATTTTTGCCAAGATAAGGTATATAAACGGCTTTGCTTTCAAGCATGTATTTCTCTATCTTTTTATATGACTCACTATCATCTTTAAGTATCATTATCTGCCAGGAGGGATTTTCCAGCCATTGTTCACGAACTATTAAATTACCGCCAACTTCTTTTGATGCATACCCGACGCTATTGTTAAAAACTTGTATTTTCTTACTGAAGCTACCGCTTGAAGTAAGAGGAGTGATAGAAACTTTTAAATGGTGTAGTTTCTCATAAAATTCCGGATAACCATCATATGTCGATTTTGAGCGTTTATTTTTATAAAATAACTGCGTGTATCCATCAAGCCCTATAACAGCTCCAATAAGGCCTAAAAGTGCAGGCTTATGTATATTATTGTATGTAAAATATACATGCACATTAACATCAGGTTTTTTAAAACAAGCGGTTTTGCCGCTTAGTTTAAAACTCAAAGCTTCCATTGTTATAGCTGCTCTTTAGTAAAAATATTATATTTGGTCAAAGATGTTTTTATGCTAATTTTAAATGGGTTAAAATAAACTTCCGCTTTATCAAATTTTCCAGCAATAATATTCTCCATTTTACATAAATCAATTTCTCTTTCCTGACTATTAAACTCTATATAATTACTCAGGTCGGGCAAATAAGTTTCATCATTGCATTCCAAAAATAATGCAAACTCATTTTCGCAACCAAATTTACTGTTAGTATTAAAAGCCGTAGCACTTATTAATGCAACTCTTTTAAACTCCTGATAGTCATTTTCCGTATAACCTTTAAAATCATCACCAATAATTTCTTTATATTCGTCATAGTTTCTAGGATTTATACTAAAACCGTAAAAATAGTGCGCTTCATTAACCGTTATTTTCGTACCAAGAGTCGACTGTTTGGCCTCTTTGCCTTTATCCTCTGCTCTGGAATCTGCAAACGGAGATAAAATATCTTGGATTTCGATAGTTGTATTATCGAACTTGTTAAAACCCTGACCAATTTGCACTGCACCTGTTATTGATATATTTTGGCCTTCTTCCGCAAAAGTAGCTCCGAAATTTTTAACATCTATAGCCTTAAAAAGGTTTGTTAGCACAACTTTGGTGTCCGTTTTTTTGTCTATATCTCCGAATAAAAGCTTGTATCTTTCTGATAACTCATTAGGAACCATGCCAACATTATTTTCAGTCTTTTTTATTTTCCAACTTTTTATAAAAAGGACTTTTTTGTCTTCATTTTCCCACATTTTTTTCATCGGATATTTTAAAGCTTTGTCACTTCCAAAAATTTCTCCGCCATTTGTACTCTTTGGTCTTCCTGTAAAATCTGCATTCCAATTTGCCATTTTGGCGCCTATGCCTATAACTCCGTAAACTCTTTTCATACTAATTCTCCTCATTTTTTGTGTAAAATATATTATTTGACAATGCGCCAATCAAAAAGACATCCGTATCGTATAATAATTTATCGTCTGCATTATAAGCCAATATCAAACTTATAGCGTTATTGAGTAGTTTATGCTTTAATGCAATATCATATTTATATTTGAAATATATAAATTTTATGTTTTCTTTGAGATTTTTTGCAGTATTCGCTCTTAAAAATGGTTCTAATAAATCAGCATTTTTCTTATAATGCTTATTTTTGTCTATCAAGTATGCTGCTATTTGACCGGATAAGTAAGCAAATTCTGCTTCATCCAATGAGGTATAGTCTGATGATTTCAGCTTGTTCAAAACCTTATTTTGCAATGCATTAATATCCACAATATCTCCTTTGTTATGCTTTATGAGAGAAATTTTCAAATTCAAGCTCTCTTTTGCTCTATAATTATTGTTTTGCCTTAAATGCTCAACTATAAAATGTGTGCCGAATCTCTCAATAACTTGAAAAAATTCATCTTTTCTGTATTTTTTAAAATAATTTATCATCGCCCCTCTTGTTATATAAATAAGGTTGGCTAATTTTTCATTCACTCTGCTATAAACATCATCATAATAATTATTTATCAGATATCCATTATAAAAAGTATCACTTACAATCTTTTCAAGCTGAGCAAGTTCCGTTATTTCAAAGTCTTCTTTAACATTACCTTTGTCTTTCATCTTGACAAAATTAATAATTTTTATGGGCTCTTCTAATGTGCCGATTTTATTCTTTTTAGTTCCAATCTTCGGCAAATAATCAAAATCTCTTATAATAGCTGCCCCATTATCGGAATATTTACTCAAAAATATTGTCGGCAACAAATCTGTCCTATATCCTTGAAATCCGAGCCAATCAAAAAATGTTTTTATCTTAAAAGCATTATCAATCGTGACCATAAATGGATACGGTAATTTTTTCGTCTTATGTTCTAAAAATGGTTTCTTGCTATTTAATCCCATATTGTAATTTGATAAACCGTAAATCACTTTATCTATATCTATCGAGTATTCGTTTTTATTGTAAATTTTAAGAGCAATATAGATTAAACTTTCTTGCTTATACATTTCATTATCTTCATCAAAAAAAATCCTCATATATTCATTCGGAGAGTGTTGCATAGCAATATCTTGCAATTTACCAAAAATCGTCTCAAGGATTCGAGCTTTCTTATTCATGTCTGCTTGTCTATCTGCATGCTGTATATACTCATCATAATCGCGAACAATTAATTTTTCATTCTTAGTACTAAAGCTTGCAAAATTAGCCACTTTGTCAAATAATTTAATTCTTATATAATCAAATTTTGTGTTTAAAAATTTCTCGATTTTCATAAAAAGAGTTAAATAATTATTATTGTGTATGGTTTTTTGAGGTGCATCGTAAGATTTCCCAACTTCTATAACGTTGCTATAATAATCTCTGATTTTAAACCATTCCATTTTGTCTAATTGTATTGTATTGTTCTCATCAAGGAACAAATGCTCTGTCGCTGATCCTTTATTTGTTTTACTTTTTTTAATAAAAATTTCATATTGTCCGTTATTATCAATTTTTATATACAGCCCGTCTTTGAGAATGTAGCTATCTAAAATAAGTTTTTCACCCTCTTCTTCATATTTCTTATTAAATACTTCTAAAATGTCATAAATCACTTTAGCCCTTTTGTTAAAACAAACCCACCGCCATAGCTATTTTTCTCACCAATTCCGCAACTAAACGCGACAAAAGCAAGTTTTTGCGAAACTTCATCTTCGTTTGGAATAATTCTCAATTTATTACCAAAAAAACGAACCTTTTTATCATCTTTAGTTATTACAATGTTTTGTGGGGTTCTATTTTTAATTTCTATCAATTGGATAAAATTTTGATATACATTTACCTTTTCGTTAAAAAAATTTTTATACTTTTTCTCCGCATTATTATGCAGCAACTCTTTAAGCTGCTCAACATCACCACTCTCTTTTATAGTCCAAAATCTGCCGTTATCCACAGAAACAATGACCGGAGATACACTATATAACTCATTTACAAAAAATTGTGAAATTTCTCTATAGGCAACTTCAACGATGGTAAAATGCCTATTATTAGTATTATTTTTCAAGCTACCACGAAGAGCGTTTGCAAGAGTTTCATTTAATGTTCTCATTGTAAATTGATAAATTTTACCCTTCTCATAAACTTTATTTTTCTCTATGGGATAAAAACTCCCAAAAGTATAATACTTATAATTTTTGCTCTCATGTATCTTACCAAATCCTGCCGAATGTATGCAGTGACTTATATATTTAGCAATAATTTCGAAACTGTTTTGAAACCAAATATCGTCTTTTAAGTATACCGTGCATATTAACTCAAATGCCTTCACAAAATTGCCTTTACTTTTTGTTTTATAAAATTATATCATATATTTTGTTACTTGACAATCTTATAATTGCTTAGTTATAATGCGTTAAACTGATACAAATTTTGTTTTTAAATATGATTTTTGTTAGTGACGAAAAAAGCTTGAACAGATACAAAGGTTGTATTGCTATAGTCAAGTTTGGACAATTAAAGATAATTATCGCCTTGGTAGCGATATTAACTCAAAGGTTCTTGCTTTTGCTTTTGGGCTTTCTGCTGAAATTGAGCGCAATCTCATTTCACAACGCACCAAAGAAGCTCTCGCTCGTAAACGTGCTGAGGGCGTTGTGCTTGGTCGCCCAAAAGGTAGCAAATCAAAAGTCAAAAAACTCACAGGCAAAGAAGCAGAGATAAAAACATTACTTGAAAAAAGAGTATCAAAAAGCGCTATTGCAAGAATACTTGGTGTACATAGGTTGACAGTTGCAAATTTTGTTAAAGATGTGAGTCGATAGCATATTTTTAAGAGAGAAAAATTTTTTGATATAAATAGTAATTGTAGCTTTTGCTGTTTTTATGACATTGAAATTGTGCGATAATAACTTTTTTGCAATTTTTCCTGTAAGTTATAATGCACAACCAAATACAATTGCAAGCCAAGTGCAAAAATCCATCAACTTTTGCTTGTAATTGTCTCCACTAAGTGTAAATCATTTTAAATAATATAAAATGATAAAACGCCAATAATTCTTAAAAATTTATAATAATTTATACCTATAAGTGTTGCGAAAGGTTACATAAAAAAATCATGAAACAGATTTATCTCTAAAATATTTACGCAAACGGTAAAAAAACATTGATTTATTTTCAAATCTCTAATATAATTGCGTGCAAAATTGAAGAGGAGCTCGAATGACAGTCAATCTTGAAAATAGAACCCCACACGAATTGAAAAATTTGTTGGATCAAGTAAAAGTTTCGGATTTGCCATTTGACGAAAAGAAGAGAATTATTGAAGAGATACAAGCCAAGTTGATGGGTGCACAAACAATCAGACAATCGCAGATTTTAAGAGAGATAGACGAAGGTCAAGGCGATATGAATGATATGGGTGGTGAATAGGTTCAAATTGGCCGAAGTCCGAACCGTTTTTTTATGAAATATTATGAACTGCTTGAATGCGCAAAATTTCTGCAAAAATTCAAATTTATTAATCGTATATCAAGAGTTGAAGACAACACTCTAAAGATAGATTTTCAAACTGCCGTACTTTATGCAGATATGAAAAGGGGTGCGTCCACGCTTTTTATGTGTGATAATTTCCAAAAAGGCAAACATTACCATGCCCCCTTTGATGTTATTCTCGCCAAAAAATTTTCAAATGTATTTGTGGAGAGTTTGGAATTAAGTGGCGAGGATAGAGTGTTAATGATAAAAGTTTTACAAAAAAACAGTTACAAAATAGCCCGCTCGATGTTACTTTTGGAATTTACAGGCAAAAATACAAATGCAATTATTTTGGATGAAAACGGTGTTGTTTCAGAGGCTTTGAGACATGTAGACGCAAGTGTTTCGTACAGGGTTGTAAAAACGGGAGAAAAGCTCGCCGCATTACCCAAATATCAAATAGATAAAAACTTTAAACAAATAGATAATGTAAAGGACTTTTTGTACAAAGAGTATGAAAAGATACAAGGCAAAAGCTTAGAAAGCTTAAAAAATTCCAAAAATATTATATTAGAGAAAAAAATTGCCAAATTTGAAACGCTTTTGAAAGAGCTTGAAAATGAAAAAACTTTGGAAGCTAAAGCTAAAGATTTTCATCTAAAAGCCACTTTACTGCTATCGAACAGGCATCTTTTGGCGAAAAATACGAAAGAGTGCGAGCTAAGTGATCTTGAAGGTGATAGACATAAAATTACAATAAATGAAAACGGTATACAGGATACTATAGATGATTTTTTTGCTAAGTATAAAAGATTTAAACAGCGCGCAAAATCCATACATGTAGAGAGAGAAAATCTAAACGAAAAAATAGAGTTTTTAAACAAGCTCTTAAAAGCGGTTTTAAGTGCAAAGAACAGAGAAGAGGTTGAGATTTTATTGCCCAAAACGACTTCAAAAACAAAAGATAAAATCCAAAACACTGCATTTAGTCTGTTTTTTGCGGATGGCTACAAAATAATGGTCGGTAAAAATGAGAAAGGCAATATAGAGCTTTTGAAAGCCGCCAAAAAAAATGATATCTGGTTTCATATAAAAGATATGCCCTCTTCCCATGTTATATTAAAAACCGACAAAAGCAACGTTGGCGATGAAATCATTGCTTTTTGCGCAAAATTGTGTCTAAATTTCAGCAATGTAAATGCAGGAGTTTATGAGGTGGATTACACTAAAAGACAGAATATAAAAACAGTGGAAAAAGCACATGTAAATTATACAAATTTCAAAACTATCAAAGTTCAGAAAGAGTGATTTTTACTTTTTTTATTCTTTTTAGGACAAATTCAAGCCAAGCTTTGCTATTATAAAATGATATTTTATGAGGATATTGTAATGGATAAACAGACAAATAGCGGCAAAGAGAGGTTGATAACCGGATTTGTCCTGCTTGGCATAGCTTTAGCGATAGTTTTATTAAACAAAGATTTGATTACATGGTTTGCACTCGGAGTGATAACATTTTTTGCGTTTAGTGAAATGATTAATATGCTCAAAATTGAAAGTAACGACTTATATGTTTATGGCACGTTTACGTGGATTATCGCCTTTTTTTATGCGCGTCCGGAGATTTTAATATTTGTCGTTTTAATAATAATGCTTGGATATATGGCCTATAAAAATAGCGTTAATTACAAAAAAATATTTCCTGTTTTATATCCGTTGGCTCCTATGATTTTTATTTGGACGCTTGTAAGTTATTTTGGAATGTGGACGCTTGTATGGCTGATTTTTATAGTCGGCATAACAGATACGGCCGCGTACTATGTTGGTAAAAATATAGGCTCAACCCCATTTTCCGCAGCATCTCCAAAAAAGACGTGGGAAGGTTTTTATGGCGGAGTGGCGGCAGGGACTATAATAGGTACTTTAATAGGATTTTTTTCAACCACATTTTTAGTTGCATTTGTCGTATCATTTCTGGTATCCGCTGCATCTATTTTCGGCGATTTGTTTGAAAGCTATATAAAAAGAGGTGTTGGCATAAAAGATAGCGGAAATATACTCCCCGGTCATGGCGGAATGCTCGACAGGGTTGATGGATATCTATTTGGAGCGGTTATGATGGTGATATTGCTAAATGTTTTTATCGTTTCCGATGCGAATAGTGCTAAAAATATATCCGATAATTTTCAAAATAATACTTCTTTGCAGATTGATATCGAAAAATAGATGGTATTATTAGGATCTACGGGCTCAATCGGTCAAAATACTCTTGATATAGCAAAAAGATATTCATTGCGCGTAAAGGCTTTGTGCGCTCACTCCAATACCAAACTTTTAAATAAACAAATAATGGAGTTTAAGCCGAAGTTTGTTGCAATTGCCGACAAATCAAAAGTCAAAGAGATAAATCACACAAATGTGTATGCGGGAGCTGAAGGTATTTTGCAGATGCTGGAAGCCGCTTATGAAAAAAATGAGATTTTGATAAATGCACTCGTAGGATTTGCAGGACTTACCCCGACTCTAAAAGCAAGTGAGCTTGGTTATAAGATTGCTTTGGCAAATAAAGAGTCTTTGGTAGCGGCGGGCAAATTTTTGAAAACTTCCGACATAATCCCGATAGACAGCGAACATTTCGGACTTTGGTATCTTTTAGGGCAAAGAAAACCCAAACGACTTTTGATAACGGCAAGCGGCGGAACGTTTAGAGATACGCCGATGGAAGAATTGGCTTTTGTAACGCTGAAAGACACACTAAAACACCCCAATTGGAAAATGGGTAAAAAGATAACGATAGATAGTGCCACAATGGTAAATAAGCTATTTGAAATCTTGGAAGCGCACTGGTTTTTTGGCTGCAAAGAGATAGATGCTTTCATAGAGACAAAATCAGTTATTCATGCGCTCGTGGAGTTCTTTGACGGCAGTACTACAGCTCATTTGGCTAACGCGGATATGAGATTACCTATCGCATTTGCGCTTTTAAATAAAATAGATAAGCCGATTGTGCCGAACGTCAATCTTTTGCATGTGAAAAGTTTGGAGTTTAAAGATATAGATATCTTGCGTTATCCTGTATGGCAGCTTAAGGAGCTTTTGCTCAAAAAACCGCATTTGGGCGTAGTTTTGAACGCAGCTGACGATGAAGCGACAAGGTTGTTTTTGGAGGAGAAAATAGCTTTTAAGGATATATCGAAATGCATTATGAATGCTATGGAAAAGTTTGAGCATGCAAAAATAGACAGCATTGATGAGGTATTTTCGACGAACCTTGAAGTAAAATTATTTTGTTTAAATTTTTTTAAAAGCAGACCATAGATAAGGCAAATAATGAATAAAACGACAAGAACAAACAATAGAGCCTTAAGCGCAATCAAAGAGTTTATCAGCATGGAAAGCTTTGGCGGCGTGCTGCTTTTGTTTACTACCATACTGGCCTTGATTATTGCAAATGTGGAATCCATAGCGCCCATCTATCACTCTTTTTGGAATAGCAGTTTTGGTTTTGTATTTGAAGGATTTAGCGCCTCTCTTACTATGCAAAAATGGGTAAATGATGTTTTGATGGCGATATTTTTTCTTTCTATCGGGCTTGAAATAAAAAAAGAGATGCTGATAGGAAATTTGGCAAACGCTAAAAAAGCAGCATTTCCGATAATAGCGGCATTTGGCGGTATGATATTGCCCATTTGCATATATTTTAGTGTCAATTTCGGAGGCGAATATACTCACGGTTTTGGCATTCCTATGGCAACCGATATCGCTTTTGCGCTTGGTATTATATTGCTGCTTGGCAAAAGAGTTCCTATCGAACTTAAAATATTTTTAGTAACTTTGGCTGTTGTGGACGATCTTGGGGCAATTGTTATAATAGCCCTGTTTTATTCGGGCGGCATAGAGATCTCATATCTTTTATCGGCAATTTTTGTATTTTTAGCGCTGTTTTCATTAAATAGATTCGGTATAAAAAGTATAACCGTTTATATTATAGGCGGAATTTTTTTATGGTATTTTGTTCATCATAGCGGTATACACGCAACGATAGCCGGTGTGTTGCTGGCTTTCACTGTTCCTTTGAGGGCGGAGATTATATCAAGAAGTCCGCTCATGAGATTGGAGCGCACACTAAATCCCTTGAGCGCGTATTTTATAATGCCTGTTTTTGCTTTTGCCAATGCTGGGGTAACGATAGGCGGCGAGTTTGCTATAAACAGCATAACAATAGGCGTTTTTTTAGGGCTTGTTGTAGGAAAACCGCTTGGGATTTTTCTTTTCACGTTTTTATCAGAAAAATTCGGCATTGCTAAAAAGCACGAAAATTTGTCCTGGATGCATATATTAGGAGCAGGTTTTTTAGGCGGTATAGGTTTTACCATGTCAATATTTATAGCTACTCTAACGTTTGGCGGCTCGTTGCTTGCAGAAGCAAAAATCACCATTATGGTAAGCTCACTTATTGCAACTATTATAGGTGTGTTATTTTTTAAATTTGTACTTTTCAAAGTCAAAAAAACAAAAGAGATATAAAATATATACAAACTTTTGTGTATCCGAAATTGTCGGATAATAAGCGGTTAGAGGATAAATTTATTGCATTTGCCGCCGCCTGTTTTTTCTCAAAAAATATGATTTTTCATGTTTCATAAAGTAACATTTAAAATAGTATTTCGGCAAAACGGTAACTATTTAACTCGACTTTTTAATAGCTAAACCTATAATGATTTTATCAAAATAAATAATTATGCAAGGAGAAACAGTGAAAGTTTTTTTGAAAATTTTACTTGGAATGGCTGTTGCCACAACTATGTCGGGTGCAGCTGAGTATACCATCAAGGTCTCACACGTTGTTAATGCCAATACGCCTAAAGGTAAAGCCGCCGACTTTTTTGCCAAAAGAGTTGAAGAACTTACAAAAGGAAAAGTCAAAGTAGAAGTTTTTCCAAGTGCGCAATTATATAAAGATGAGGATGTTTTAAGAGCGCTTCAAATGGGAAATGCGCAAATAGCAATGCCGAGTCTATCGGTTTTTACAAGAATAACGCCTGAAATGCAGCTTTTCGATTTGCCGTTTATATTTAAAAATAAAGAACATCTTTACAAAGTTATAGATGGTAATGTAGGCAATAAGCTTAAACAAAAAGTGGAGAATAAAGGTTTTATAGCGATGGAGTATTGGGATGCGGGTTTTAAAAATTTCTCTTCCAGCAAAAGAGCTATAGTAGAACCTGTCGACGCTAAAGGTCAAAAGTTTCGCTCTATGAGCTCAAAAGTACTTGAAGCACAATTTAAAGCTGTAGGTGGTAATCCGCAAATTTTACCCTTTTCCGAGGTCTATTCGGCTCTTCAACAAGGCGTTATAGATGCGGCTGAAAATCCTTACGCAAATTTTTACAACTCTAAATTTCACGAGGTACAATCAAGCTACACACTCAGCAATCATGGATACTTGGGTTATCTTGTCATTATGAGTAAAAAATTCTGGGATAAATTTCCTGACGATTTAAAGCCGTTAGTCACGCAAGCCATGAGGGAAGCTACCATATATGAGCGCGAAGAAGCGGCAAAAGATGATGAACGTATTTTTCAACTCTTGAAAGAATATGAGGCAAATTCAAAAGGTAAGTTTAAAATTTATACCTTAACAGACGAACAAAAAAGCAGTTGGATAAAAGTTATGCAGCCTGTTTATCCGCAATTTTATAATGTTATAGGAGAGGATTTGATAAAAGAGGCGATAGCCGCAGAGTAGAATTGATAAAAAAATAGGCAAAATCCGACTCGGACTTTTTGCGCTCGTTGACAGTTTTTAAAAAGGTATTTTTTTATGTTCAAGAAAGTATTTGATTTTGTAGATACCGTTGTCGTTACCGTAAATAAAACTATTGCGGTGGGCGGTATGATTTTGGGCGTTTTATTGGCATTTGTCAATGTTGTGCTGCGTTATGTGTTTAATGATGGTCTCTCATGGGCGGGCGAACTTACTATCTATTTTTTTATATGGTCTGCACTTTTCGGCGCAGCATATGGCTTTAAAAAAGGAATACATATATCAGTAACGATACTGTTGCATCTTTTTCCGGTTAAAGCTGCAAAGTTTTTCGTTATATTTGCCAGCGCCTTTTCGTGTCTGTTTTTATTGTTCATGGCGTATTGCTCGGTAAGATTATTGATGTTAATCAAAAGTTTTGGCGAAATGAGTGTGGATTTGTGGAATATCCCGTTATGGATACCTATGATAGTTCTTCCCGTTTCATTCGCCGCCGCCGCATTTAGAGCAGGTGAAAAAGTGTATGAATTTGCCAATATGCCGGCAAAAGAGATACTCAAATCAAGCGAAGATGAGTTGGTACACGACTCTGCCGTGAAAGAGTAGGTTTAAAAGCCATGATGATAACTGTATTATTTGTTTTACTGTTTGCATTAATGCTTGTCGGTGTGCCGGTATCCGTCTCTTTGGGTGCTAGCACAATAATAACCGCTTTGATATTTACGGATTTTGATGTTGTGGGTCTTGCCGAACATGTATTTAACGGACTTAATACTTATACGCTTATGGCAATACCTATGTTTATTTTAGCAGGCTCTTTTCTATCAAAAGGAAGTGCCGCGCAGAGGATAATAAATTTTGCCAAATCTATAGTCGGACATATGCCAGGAGGCCTTCCTATCTCGGCGATATTTTCTTGTATGATATTTGCGGCTGTGAGCGGTTCGTCTCCCGCTACTGTTGTGGCAGTCGGTTCTGTGATGTATGGAGCCATCAAAGAGGCCGGTTATTCTGAAAAATATGCTATAGGTACGATCGCCACAAGCGGAAGCCTCGGCATTTTGATACCCCCATCGGTTGTATTTATTGTCTATGGTGTAACAGCGGAACAATCCATAGGAGATCTGTTTATCGCGGGTATAATTCCGGGTATTATGTTGGGGTGCATGCTGATGATGTTTGCATATATCGGGGCAAAAAGACTCGGATTTAAAGGCAGTCAACCTATGAGCTTTAAGTCCAGAATGAAAGCTTTTAAAGACGCATTTTGGGCACTTTTAATCATTGTAATAGTAATAGGCGGTATTTACGGAGGTATTTTTACGCCGACCGAAGCAGGAGCTGTATGCGCCGTTTATGCTTTTATAGTCTCATTTTTTATATACAAAGACATCAAATTGAAAGATGTTTACAAGATAGTGCTTGATTCGGCCATGACGACGTCCATGATATTTTTTATTATTGCAAACGCTATGATTTTCGCACATTTTTTGACAAGCGAGACAATACCTCACCAAATAACACAGATGATTTTAGATGCTGACGTGAGTGCCGTTATGTTTCTTATCATTGTTAATATACTGCTTCTCATCATGGGACAGTTTATGGAGCCGTCATCCGTTGTTATGATAACAACGCCATTGCTGCTTCCTATCGCTACTGCGCTTGGCATACACCCTGTACATCTTGGAGTTATCATGATAGTCAATATGGAGATAGGTATGATAACCCCGCCTGTAGGACTAAATCTGTTTGTTGCAAGCGCGATAACAAAACTTAGCTTGAAAGATGTTGTGGTAGCCTCTTTCCCTTGGGCTGCTACGATATTTATCGGGCTCATCATCATAACTTATGTACCTATGATTTCGCTTTGGCTACCGTACGAATTTCCACAGCATTTCGAGACTTTCAAGCAATTTATTACGGGGCTGTTTTAAGTTTTTACATGGAGGCGATTTTTTCGCCTCTTACGAGAAATTAAATTTCATAAGAGCAAAAATCAATATACCCGTTTTGCTTCGCTCCTTTTATTTATTACAAAAAGTAACTTCATTAAAAAAGAGAATTTTTTACGTCAAGTCATTTTCAAGTCATTTTCATAATTTATAATTAGCTGTTTTTAATTTAAATAATTAGAGAAATTTAAAAACAATACGGTTGACTTTATAAAATATGTTTTATGAAAAAAGCCGAAAGTTGAGCAGAGTATGCTTAAAAGATTTGGTTTTTGGTTTTGTCGCAGGTATTTTTCAGTTGGAAGAAAAGATGAAATTTCGACATCAAAAGGCGCAAAAAATAGTGTCACGATTTTTGAGAATTCCAGCAAAGCTTCTGATAAAATTGCAACTTAAAAGAGTGTCAGGGATAGCAAAAATCCAAAAACTCAAGACGAGTTTGTGTTTTGACAAAGGGGTGAAAACGGTTTAAAAAAGTCATATATTTTTGCCCGTAATGCAATATGTACTTTGTAGTATTTTATTGTAAAAGTGCGCCAAAATGTCCGAAAAAAGTTGACTGTGGGAATTTCAATTGTTTGCATGCAAAGACTCTTGATGCGTAAAGTTTTATTGTTCTAATGTAATATTAATATCGTCAAGATCTATGTTACACAAGGTAACGTTGAGGCAGATAAATATCTTATTTTGTTTTAACTTAATTTGCGTCAAATATTTTTCCCATATAATTAATGGTTGAATTTAAAAATCGCTAAAATTATAAAATTAATTTTGGCAGCAAGAAAGGGTTTTGATGGAAAAAGAAAAGACCGCATGCAACAAAAAAAACAAAGAAGAGGATCAAAAGATAGAAGAGACAAATGTTGTAGAAGCGGAGATCAAAAAAGGCGTAAGAAAAAAAAGAAAAAACTGGAAAGATTATACTGTTAAAAGTTTGGTTTTTTGGGTTATTTTTGGTATCACTGCGGGTGTTTTATTGGGATATATGTATCCTGACGTTGCTGCCGAAGGCAAGATAGAAGCTGTGGTTCCGCCTCAAAAGCAATTTATTGTTAAGGGCAAAGAGCAAAATGTTCTCAAAGAAGACGGACGGTTTGTTATACAAGGAGAAAGTCTCGAGCTCTCTATTGTTGCTAATGACAATGACGAAGAGAAAAACAGGGTTTTGCAAGAGAGACTTAAAGATTTAATTGTCTCGCAAGATGCAAATAAAATAGTTATTGAAGATAGAGGTCAAAGCATACAGTTTGATGAGAACGAGGTAATTATTCAAAGCACGTCTAAAATCGGCGGCACGCTCGTGATAAAAGACGGCATAGATTATTTTATTAAAATTTTAAAACTACTTGTGGGACCCATTATTTTTCTGACCATTATTTTGGGTATTGTCGGGCTTGAGAGTTTGAAAAAAGTAGGCTCAATCGGATTTAAAGCATTTATATATTTCGAGATTGTCAGCACATTTGCTCTTGCTATCGGTGTTTTCACAGGAAATGTAATGGCTCCCGGCAAAGGAATGAATGTAAATGTTGCTACACTTGATACTTCAAGTATAACCAAATTGACTGCAACTTGCCCGGGCGAAGTAAGAGAGATGGGTGTTTGGAGCGAGGTAAGAGATATATTAAAAAATGCGGTGCCTGTAAGTTACATAGCAACAGAAAACGGACCTTTTAATTTCAAAAAAAGCAGGATCGAGACCGATAGCGCCGTCTATTTTGTCTATAAAAGTTTTGCAAAAAATCCCATTGGGGCAGAAAAATGCGGTGTTGCAAACGGATGGATAATACCAGACCCTATAACCCCGTTTTTGAAAAGCAAGACATTGCAGGTTTTGGTTATGGCTCTTGTTCTGGCGATATTAATATCGGCATTTGCAGGAAGATTTAAAGAAAAAATATTAAAACCTTTAGAATTTTTGCAAAATATCTGCTTTTTTATTCTCAAAATATTTATGTGGTTCAGTCCCATCGCGGCTTTTTGTGCAATGGCATTTTTGATAGGAAAGTTCGGCATAGCTTCGCTTATCAATATGGGCGGATTGCTGCTTGTTATGCTTATATCGTGCTTGGCGTTTATATTTGGAATTTTGGGCATAGTTTTGGCATTTTTCAAAATTAACGTATTTAAATTTATGTACTATATCCACAAAGAAGTACTGATAGTCTTTGCCACATCTTCAAGCGAGAGCGCATTGGCTCCTTTGATGAAAAGACTGGAGCAAGCGGGTATCAGCAAGGGCGTTACAGGACTTGTACTGCCTACGGGGTATTCGTTCAATCTGGACTGCACAAATATCTATCTCGCGCTTTCTGTCATATTTTTATCACAAGCGGTCAATGTTCCACTGACATTGACTCAACAAATAAGCATATTGATTATTTTGATGGTTACGTCAAAGGGCGCGGTTGGAGTTACCGGCTCAGGATTTATTGTTTTGGCGGCAACTTTGCAAGCTGTTCCTGATTATGGTATATCAGCCGCTGCAGTTGCTATACTGCTTAGCGTGGATAAATTTATGAGCGAGACGAGGGCTGTTGGGAATCTTTGCGGAAATGCCGTAGCGGCAGTTGTCGTTGGAGCGTGGGATAAACAGATAGATATGAAAAAATTTAAATATACGCTTGATAATCCGCAAACTATTCATAGCATTATTTAAGATGTTTGAGATTTTAGGGCTTACAAAAGCCCTATCTTTAAAACCTAATATTGTATTTACAGTAAAAATCGCATAAAATATGTTAATATATCTGTTTTCAAAATAGATTTAAGTTTTACGCGTAAGGCTTAAGTTTATATTGAAATTTATCACAAAGGATCTGTTTTGCCCGAATCCGATTCGGTTTTTATGCTGATTATCGCAATATTTCTTGTTTTTTTGAATGGTTTTTTTGTTTTATCCGAATTTGCTATCGTTAAAGTTAGACGCACAAGACTTGAAGAGCTGGCTAAAAACGGGAGTGACAACGCAAAACTTGCTTTTAAGATGTCAAACTCTCTTGATACCTATCTTAGTGCCACTCAACTTGGCGTTACTTTGTCATCTCTGGCGCTTGGATGGATAGGAGAGCCAGCTGTAGGAAAGCTTATAGAAGCTCCTGTTTTGAAATTTTTTCCTGAAAATTTAGCGCTTGTGCATACGATAAGTTTTATCATAGCGTTTACTTTGATAACCTTAGTGCATGTAATTATGGGCGAGCTTGTTCCGAAATCCATAGCCATAGCAAAGTCCGAAAAAGTCTCCTTGCTTATAGCAAAACCGCTTCAACTGTTTTGGATTATTTTTTATCCGTTTATCAAGCTTTTTGATGTTTTAGCGGCATTTTTTTTAAAAAAAATAGGTATAAATCCTTCAAGAGAGTATGAACAAGGACACTCTGAAGAAGAGTTAAAGCTGATTGTAAACGAAAGCTTGAATGCCGGTTTTATAGATTCGGTGGAGGGCGAGATAATAAAAAATGCTGTTGATTTTTCAGATACGGTGGCAAAAGAGGTAATGACGCCAAGAAAAGATATAGTTTGCCTTTATGCCGAAGATTCATATGAAGAAAATATAAAAACGGTCTTAGAGACCAAACACACAAGATATCCTTATTGCGACGAAGGCAAAGACAATCCTTTAGGAATGATACACTTGAGAGATTTACTGGAAAATGTTTTTTCAAAAAATCCGACAAAAGATTTATCAAAATTGACAAGAAAAATTATTTTTGTTCCTGAAAATATGCCGATTTCCGACATATTGTCACAAATGAACAAAGAACAGATACACACCGCACTTGTTATAGATGAGTTCGGTGGTACGGCCGGACTTTTGACGATGGAGGATATTTTAGAAGAGGTAATGGGCGATATTTCGGACGAACACGACACAAAAAGCGAAGATTTCAGAAAGATTGATGATAATACATACGAGTTTGACGGTATGATCGACATAGAGAGTGTGTGCGAGATATTGGATTTTGAACTTGAGGACAGCGAAGAAGTGTTAACACTTGGCGGAATGGTTTTTAACGAGTTAGGACGCCCACCTTTAATCGGCGATATCATCAAAAACGGTCCGTTTGAATTTAAAGTCTTGGAAGTAGACGGCAACAGAATACAAAAAATTTTATGCACAAGAGTTATGCCCGCAATCCGTTAGTAACAATACTAAGCTTTTAAATACAAAAAGCAACACAGATAAATATTTGCCGAAAATTGTTGTTTTAATACGTGAGCAAGAAAAACTTCAATATAGTTTCATTATTTTCTAAAAGGGTAGATGTAACAAATGGGCAAAATAGATTTTAAGACGATGTTGCTTATGATTTTGTTTGTTGGAGTGCTAAATGCTGATGTTTTTGAGGAAAATGAACAGCGCAACAGGCAAAGAGATATTTTTGAGAGCTTAAGTAAAGATCCGACCGACAATGTTGAAAATTTAGATATACCAAAGATTTTGCCATCCGCTCCTATCATTGCAGATGACAGATGTTTTGATATAAAACATATTGAAGTTTCAGGCGTCACGCTCATAAAAGAGTCAAAGATAGAGAGTATAACCTCCAAGTATTTGAACAGATGCGTCTCTTTAGCTGATTTAAAAAATCTCACAAACGAATTAAATGCTATTTATATAGATAAAGGGTATATAACTTCTCAAGTCTATCTATCTCCTCAAAATATAGCCGAAGGAAATTTAACACTACAATCCGTAGAGGGCAAAGTGGATAACATATTTCCGATAGAAGCATCCATTGCAAGCGCATTTGTCGGACAAAGCGGTGATTATTTAAATATAAGAGATATCGAAAATGCCATAGAAAATATAAACAGGC
>JAIRSJ010000100.1 GCA_031255525.1 Campylobacteraceae bacterium | reverse complement strand
GATATGTGGAAAGAGTATTTAAGAGTTTCAGAAAAACATAAAGTCATCGGCACTTGGGTTAGGGGACATGATGGACATATTGAAAATGAAAAATGCGATAAAATAGCAAAAGAAGAGGCATTAAAGTTAAAACAAAAAGACTACTAAGAAAGGAACTAATGAAAACAAATTTGATAGAACTGGAGAGGTGTTTGGGCTATAGATTTAAAAACCTTGAAACTATAACCGAGGCTCTAACTCACAGAAGTTATACAAAAATAAAAAACAACGAAAGATTGGAATTTTTAGGCGATGCTGTGCTTGATTTGGTAGTTGGCGAGTATCTTTTTTTTAAATTTCCACATGTTAGTGAGGGAGAACTTTCAAAACTTCGTGCCTCACTTGTTAGCGAAAAAGGTTTTCAAGAGTTAGCTTGTAGTATAAATCTTGGTGAGTATATTTATATCTCAGCGGCTGAAGAGAACAATAACGGCAGAGAAAAAGCATCTATCCTTTCAAATGCGTTTGAAGCTATCATGGGAGCTATTTATCTTGAAAGCAATCTTGAAAAAGTTAAAGAAATCATAACAAAACTGCTTGAAAAGAGATATCCGCAAATAGATATGCAACACATTTTTAAAGACTATAAAACAACACTTCAAGAGTTAACTCAAGCACATTTTGGAGTTATTCCAGATTATGTCTTGCTTCGTGCCACAGGACCAGACCATCAAAAAGAGTTTGAAATTTCTGTAGTGATAAACAAAAAAGAGTTCTCACGCGCAAAAGGCAGCACAAAAAAAGAGGCCGAACAAAAAAGTGCAAAAATCGCTATTGAGATTATACAAAAGGAGATGAATTGAACTATTTTGGAAATCGCTTTAGAGTGACAACATTTGGAGAATCTCATGGTGTTGCGATCGGATGTATAATTGATGGAGTTCCAGCAGGACTTGAAGTAAACGAAAGTTATATTCAAGCGGCACTTGATAGAAGAAAACCCGGTCAAAATTCATATATGACAAGCAGAAAAGAGGGTGATAAAGTAGAGATTTTAAGCGGTGTTTTTGAGGGAGTTAGCACAGGAGCACCAATAGCGCTTATCATATACAATGAAAATCAAAAATCAAATGATTATGAAAATATAAAAGATATTTTTCGCCCGGCTCATGCTGATTTTACATATTTTAAAAAATACGGCATTCGTGATTTTAGAGGAGGGGGAAGAAGTAGCGCAAGAGAGACAGCCCTAAGAGTCGCAGCCGGAGCAGTTGCAGAAAAGCTTTTAAATATAGTTAATGTAAAAGTACAAAGCGGAATATGTTCTATCGGCAAGATAGATGGCAAGGATTTTGATTTTGAGTTTGCAAAAACAAGTGAAATTTTTGCACTTGATAAGAGCATGGAAGAAAAACAAAAAGAGTTAATCTTACAAGTAAAAAACGAACATGACTCAATCGGCGGCGTGGTTTTAGTTGAAGTACTAAATGTACCGATTGGTCTTGGTGAACCGCTTTATGAAAAACTTGATGCAAAATTGGCAGAGGCGCTTATGGGAATAAATGGCGTTAAAGCTGTTGAGATAGGCGATGGTGCTAATGCCTCAAAACTCAAAGGTTCGGAAAATAATGATGAAATGACAAAAAATGGCTTTTTATCAAATCATAGCGGTGGAATTTTGGGCGGAATTAGTTCGGGGCAAAATTTAAAAATCAAAATACATTTTAAGCCAACGCCATCAATTTTCAAAGAACAAAAAACTATCGATAAAAACGGCGATGACGTGACGTTTTCTTTGAAAGGAAGACATGACCCTTGTATTGCGATTAGAGGAAATGTTGTTGTTCATGCGATGGTTAATTTAGTACTTGCCGATATGTTGATTTTAAATATGAGTTCAAAATTGGAAAATATAAAAAAAGTTTATATGTAATGAAAATATAAAAAGAGCATTCAAAAAAGTAAGAGAAATTTTGAATATCTGCTATTTTGATAAAAGAAAACCCTTACACATAAGAGATATTTTTATGTGTAAAGGCTAATCTTCATTTTCTTTTGTTGTTTGTGACTCTTCTTCAAATGAGACTTTTGTACATAGTATTTTTTGTATTCTGTTTCTATCAACTTCTAAAACTTTAAACTCAAACGGACCGCAAATTACTATATCGTTTATATTTGGAGTTCCGCCGATTTGGTTGAACACAAAACCGCCGATAGTTAAAACCTCTTCAGCCTCTTCAAACGGATAATTTAAAATTTGGCTAACACTTTCAATGTCAAGCATTCCATCAAATTCATAAATGTTTTCATCAATTTTTTTCCACTCTTCATGTTTGATGTCATGTTCATCAGATATATCACCCATAATCTCTTCGATAATATCTTCCATCGTCAAAAGTCCGGCAGTTCCGCCAAATTCATCAACAACTAAAGCAGTGTGAATTTGCTCTTTATTCATCTGAGCTAAAATATCGGAAATCGACATATTTTCAGGAACAAATATGATTTTTCTAACTAACGTTGAAATGTCTTTCGTCGGATTTTCGGAAAAAGCATTTACAAGAACATCACGCAGATGAATCATTCCAAGAGGATTGTCTTTGTCATCTTTGCAAAATGGATATCTTGTGTGCCTTGTATCAAGTATAGTTTTTATATTTTCCTCATAACTATCTTCGGCGTACAAACAGATAGTATCTTTTCTTGGTGTCATTATTTCCTCGGCAACAGTGTCGGAAAAATTGACGGCATTTTGTATGATTTGACTCTCAACAGAGTCGATAAATCCACCTTTTAAACTCTCATTTACGATGATTTTTATCTCTTCATCAGAGTGACCAAGTTCATTTGCTCCAGCAGGTTTTATGCCGATTAGTTTTA
>JAIRSJ010000010.1 GCA_031255525.1 Campylobacteraceae bacterium | reverse complement strand
AGCTAAAATTTTCTCTTTTTCACTTGCAAGCATTTTGTTCACAGGTATTCCTGTCCATTTGCTCACAATCGCAGCTATCATCTCTTCGTCTACATGATTTTTAAGAAGCGTTCCTTTTTGTACCATTTTTTCCCACATCTGTTTTAAATCGCTCTCTTTTTTATCAAGCTCGGGAATTGTTCCGTGTTTAATTTTTGCCGCTTTGTTGTAGTCGCCCGCTCTTTTTGCAAATTCCAATTCGCGTTTGGCAGCATCTACTTCGGATTTTATCAAAGAGAGTTTATTAAATACCTCTTTTTCACTCTCAAATTGACTTTCAAGCAATATTCTCTTCTCTTCGGCATTCGACAACTCTTTTTCTATCTCTTTGAGTCTTGTCTCATTCTTTTTGTTATTCTCCATCTTTAAAGCTTCTTTCTCCACATTCAAAGAGCTTATCTCTCTTTTAACGGCACCTAACTCAGTCGGCTCGCTTTCTATCTGCATTTTAAGTTCTGCAGCAGCTTCGTCTATCAAATCGATAGCCTTATCCGGTAAAAATCTGTCTGTTATATATCTATCGGAAAGTTTTGCAGCGGCAACCAATGCACTATCCATTATGGAAACTCCATGATGAGCTTCAAGTCTCTCTTTGATGCCACGCAAAATTTGCAAAGCTTCATTAATATTTGGCTCGTTTACCGTTATAGGCTGAAATCTCCTTTGCAAAGCAGCATCTTTTTCAAAATATTTTCTATACTCTTTGAGTGTCGTTGCTCCGACGGTATGAAGCTCACCTCTGGCAAGAGTCGGTTTTAATATATTGGCCGCATCCATACTTCCCTCACTCGCGCCGGCTCCCACGATAGTATGGATTTCATCTATAAAAAGTATTACATCACCGACACTTTTTACCTCTTCTATAACCGCTTTGAGCCTGTCTTCAAATTCGCCTCTATATTTTGCTCCAGCGATAAGCGCGCTCATATCAAGAGCGATCACGCGTCTGTTTTGAAGAGAAATCGGCACCTCTTTTTTGACTATACGCTGCGCCAAACCTTCCACTATAGCTGTTTTTCCTGTTCCCGGCTCTCCCAAAAGTATAGGATTATTTTTTGTCTTTCTAATTAGTATTTGCATCATTCTATGAATCTCTTCATCTCTGCCGATAATCGGATCTAACGAATTTTCTCTTGCTTTTGCGGTCAAATCTACGCCATATTTCAATAAAGCTTCCAAGTTTTCATCTGCTGTTTGTTTATCTATCTTTTTGCCGCCTCTTAAAGCTTGGATACTCTTTTTAAACTCCAATAAATCTACAAAATTTTTAAATATCTTTCTTATTTCGTCCGTCTCTACAGCTGAGAGCAGCCATGTATCCACGGCTAAAAAACTATCACCCATATTTCGCATAAATCCTTCGGCATTTTGCAAAGACTCTATAAGCTCGTGCGAAAGTTTTATACTCTCCTTGGTTAAATTAGATGTTTTTGGATATTTATCTACTGCACTTTTTACTTCAAGTTCAAGCGCACTTTTATCAATTGCCATCTTATTAAATACTTGGTTTAGAACGGAACTTGAATTTGTTAAAAGAGACCATACCATGTGTAAAGGTTTTATCTCGGTATTTTTTGCATGAAGTGAAAGTGATATTGCGCCCTCCAACGCAGCGGTCATCTGATAAGTTAACTTTTCAAATATTGATTGCATACGATCTCCTTTTTTTATTTTAAGGATTATACAACATTGAGTGTTATAATGTCAAGATTATTGCAAAAATTTTGTAATGGTTTACTCTTTGCAGATGAACTTTGATATGATTTTTAACATAACTTTTAGGGAATTTCTAATATAATTTCTAACTCTTTTTTTTGAAAACTCACACGGGAGAAATCTGATTTTATGAAAAATATAAAACTCTTCTTTTTAGGATTTATCACTACAATTTTAACAACTTCGTTTATGTCTACCTCGCTACTTGCCAAAGATGACAACAAAACTAACGAATCGAGATTGGAATCACTTGCTAAATTTTCAAAAGCATTAGGTATAATTGAACAATATTATGTAGACGATTTAATGATCAATGAGATAGTTAAAAAATCTATCGAAGGACTCCTTACAAATCTTGACGCTCACTCAGCTTATCTTGATGAAAAAAGCTTCAAGGACTTTAAAGCTCAAACCGAAGGAGAGTTTGGCGGACTTGGTATAACTATAGGCATGAGAGACGGGGCTGTCACCGTAATAGCACCCATAGAAGACACGCCTGCAGATAAAGCGGGTTTAAAATCCGGCGATATTATCTTAAAGATAGACGACAAATCCACAATCGGAATGACGCTTGATGAAGCGGTAAGTCTAATGCGCGGCGAACCGAAAACAAAGACTATCATTACCGTGGTAAGAAAAGGCGAAAATAAACCCCTGACTTTTGACATAACAAGAGACATCATAAAAGTAGATTCTGTTTACAGCAGGATGATAGAAGGTGAAGATATTTTGTATGTAAGAGTTACTAATTTTGATAAAAACGTCGCTGAAAAAACGCAAGAAGCTTTTAAAAAACATAAAGATATAAAAGGTATTATTTTAGATATAAGAAATAACCCTGGTGGCCTGCTCGGACAAGCCGTAGAGTTGACCGACTTATTTATAAATGAAGGCGTTATCGTATCTCAAAAAGGACGTAACCCCAAAGATAATCAAGAGTATAAAGCAACAAAAGGGGTTATTTCAGACGCTTCAATGGTTGTTTTGGTAAACGGCGGCAGTGCGTCTGCAAGTGAAATCGTAAGCGGTGCATTGCAAGATTTGAAACGTGCAATAGTTGTAGGCGAAAACACATTTGGCAAAGGAAGCGTACAACAAATAATCCCGATAAGCGATACTGAAGCTATCAGAATGACGATAGCAAGATATTATCTGCCAAGCGGTAGAACTATACAAGCATTGGGTGTAACTCCGGATATAACCGTATATTCCGGAGAAGTTCCGCACAATGAAAATGAGTTTTCGGTAAAAGAGATTGACCTTAAAAAACATTTAGAAGGTGAACTAGTGAAAGTCGCAAATAACGAAACCGTTAAAATTCAGACAAACGCTAATGCAACAAAACAATCTACCAAAAAAGAGACTATATCTCGGGAAGATCTGTTTAAAGATTTGCAATTAAAAAGCGCTGTTGACATCATAAAGGTTTTAAACATCACAGCTGGACAACAAAAGGAATAACATGCAAAAAAAAGAGTTATTGTACGAAGGAAAAGGCAAAAAACTTTACGCTACAGATGATAAAGAGCTTCTTATCAGTGAATTTAAAGACGATTTGACTGCTTTTAACGCTCAAAAAAAAGGTAACGAAAAAGGCAAAGGGGAGTTAAACTGCAAAATAAGCACTCAACTATTCAATCTTTTAAGCAAAGATGGTATCAAAACACACTTGGTGCAAACTATAGATGAAAACTCACAGCTTGTCCGAAAAGTCTCCATTATACCCATTGAAGTTGTTGTAAGAAATATTGCTACAGGCTCTTTGACAAAAAGACTCGGCATCAAAGAAGGCAATGTTTTACCGTTTACTTTAGTTGAATTTTATTACAAAGACGATGCGCTTGGCGATCCGCTTGTCAATGATGAACACTGCTTAATATTGAATGTAGTAAAAAACAGAACCGATTTGCAAAAACTAAGAGAACTCGGAATAAAAATAAACGATATTTTAAAGCCTTTTTT
>JAIRSJ010000110.1 GCA_031255525.1 Campylobacteraceae bacterium | reverse complement strand
AAGAGTTAAACGTCTCGCGTCTTACAGTGCAAAGATGGAAAAAGCTGCAAACACAAGAAGAGCAAGATACTAAAAAAACAATTAGAAATCTTAAAAGGCAATTAGCAGTATTAAGCAGGCGCAATCCTACAGAAGCTGTAAGCCGCAAAATAGCTATGATAAGCAAGGCTATTGCATCGCAGGAGAGGATAGAAATAAAAGAAGAGAAAGCAAAAACACCTAAACCTTATATTGCTTTATACAGAGAAGGAAGCTTGAGGGAGAGAGCTTTAAAAGAGGCTTCGCTTTATGCTTATCAGCATGCGTTCTTTTTAGATGAGGCACAATTCAGATTGGTTTTAAAATCAAGACAGATAGGTTTCTCTTTTGTTGCTGCGTTAGACGCTCTATGCGCTGCACACGATAACGCAAGAAACCAACTTTTTTTATCTGCCTCTGAAGAGCAAGCTCTTATTCTTATGTCTTATCTCACTTTCTGGGCGAATAAATTCGGAGTTACCTTTAAAAAAGACAGCGATTATTCAAAAACGCTGCATAACGGCGCGGTTATAAAGGTTCTTGCACATAACTTCCGTACTGTGCAGGGTTTCACAGGCGACATCTGGATGGATGAATTTGCATGGTACCCTAATCCTAAGCGCATCTGGCACGCATTTGTACCGTCTATCGGCGCAATAAAAGGCAGATTAACGATTCTTAGCACACCATTCGAAGAAGAGTCTCTATTCCATAATCTTTACGCTGACGAGGCTAAATATTATATGTTTAACAGGCATAGGGTAGACATCTATAGAGCTATGCAGGACGGACTTGAGTTTGATTTACAGATTATGCGGGATCTGTTTGATGCGGACACTTGGGCATCTGCTTATGAGTGCCAATTCATTGATGACGAGAGCGCATTCTTGCCAATTTCTTTGATAAAGTCTTGCGTAGATGCGCAGGCGCATTATTACACGCCGCACCATCTGTCGCCTTTGATTGCCGGATATGACATAGGCAGGCTGAAACACTTAAGCGCATTAGCCGCGCTAAATCAAAAAGAGGGCGGCAGATACGATTTGGCGATAATGGATGTGTTAAGAAAGGCAAGTTTTGATGAGCAGAAATTACATCTGAGAAGCTTTATGAATACAAATGTTTTTGCAAGACTAAGACTTGATAAAACAGGCATTGGTATGAATTTAACGGAAAATATGCAAAAAGAGTATAAAAGCAGAGTGGGGGGGGTTTATTTTACGAGTGTAGTAAAAGAAGCTATGAGCTTAAACTTGAAAAAGATGTTAGAAGATAAGATAATAACTTTGCCTAATGATCCTCTATTAATTGCGGATATGCATGCGATAAAAAGGAAAGCAGGAGCAAAGGGATTTCTATACGATGCAGACAAAAATGAACACGGACACGCGGACAGGTATTGGGCTTTAGCTTTAGCAGCAAGCCATGTGGAGATATTAGGACATAAGAGGGGCGGAAGAGCTTATATTGTACAATAGATATCAATCTGCTTTATTTGGCATGTCCATATAATTAGTCATATATGCACCATCTTGATTTTCTACAATTTTACAAAGTCTATGATTTTTTGCAAAGGTTATCATGAAGCAGTGATGCACTGATAAAACCAAATCTTGAAACTTGTTATTTTTTTCTAATTCTACAATATTCATACCGATTTTTTTACATTGTGCTATGGAAATATGCCTATCGTGCGCTTTGGTTTCTCTGTGGCTTGAGAGGTATTGAGTTACATTATTTGCCATCTCTTCGGCATTAGGAGACTCTTTAAACATGCAATTTCTTAATGCTGTTTTTGCTATCTCTTCCGACCAGTCAATGGCTTGCCTGCACATCCCTATAAAAGAGGGCGGGTATTTGTTTATTAATGTTTGCCATATAGGAATAGAAGACGGGTTTTCTTTAGCATGTTTTATTGCTTCGTCAAATTCATCAATTACTCCGCCTGCAGGTATCCCACCAAGCTGTGGATCTATCGGTCCTAAGTTTGAGTGTTTACCCATTACGATTTCTTTGCATGCGCATGCGAGCATGGTACCGCCCGACATTGCCATTTGTGGAATTATCGCTCTTATATTTGTACCAAATATTGAGTGCAAATAATCTATGAGAGACTCCGTAGCTGAAACTTGTCCGCCCGGAGTATGCAGTATTAAGTCTAATCCTCTTTTTTCTCTATCTTTCATTCCGAATATAACTGACATAAAAGCATGTTTATCTAAATCATTAATACCTACATATAGACCATGTGTAGTTTGAAGCCACGCGGAATAATAAGCAATAGTGTATCTATTTGTATAGCTAGATAGTTGTTTTAAATATTGTTTCCTTATGGTATCAACGGCAAATTTATCTTTTGATGTTTTAACGCTTGCAAGTATATCACCAAAACTTGGCATTTTTTATGTATGAGAAGCTATAGAGATATGGATATTTCTGTTTTTATTTAAAAAACTTTCAAAGTTATCAAACGGTTTAAAGCTATACATATCTTCCTCTACATCATTGTTATTTATAATAAAGCCATTTTTTTGCAGTTTTTTTGCAAAATCTGTCATATAGTCTTTTTTCTTAATTTGCCTAATTTTTTTTGTGCCAAGTAACCTTTTTTTTGCAGTTTTCATATTCCACTCCTTGTTATCACATAGCGTCACATAGCCTCGTATAACATAATATTTTAGCTAATTAAATATTTAGAAAAGTTTAATCTAAACATTTTTAAACACTTTTGAGTTTTCTTGCTACTTTTTACTCCAGCTTTATCTTTAAAGAGAGATTTTTAACAGCATCGTCTCCGTACTTAGATATAACCTTATCTATTTCAGGGCTTTCAAGCGCAGCAGTAAAGTAAGGATTAGCTTTTATGCCCGGGTGTTCTACTTTGCGCGCAAAGTGTTCGCGCTTAAGAGTTGTACCTCCCCAACCAAGACTTCTTTTCTTTTTTGGGAGTATCCTATACGGTCCCGTTCCTTCGTGGACGAATATAGGATAGATTATGTTTTCGCCGTGCGAACCTGTAACAGTTATCTTGTCGTTTAGTTTGTGTCCCACGATTGCTTCGTCTATACTAACAGATAGAATGTCTATACTTGCTTTCAGCTCGCCTGTAACTACAGGGGCTTTCTCTTGTGCAACTTTTACCACAGTTCTTGCCAAATCCTCAATTAGTCTTTCAGTATTAAGAACGGTTTTTACTATTTCGCTAGGCTGTTTTTTTGCCACTTTTAACCTCTTTATGCAGAATATATAAAAGAGCGTCTACAAAGTCGCCCATAAATACATCTTTACCGCATGTAAATTCGCAAACCTCTAAGAACTCTTTCATCTTTCTTGCTGCAGCCATTTGTGCTTCGGTTATAACAATATCAAATAGATATTGTATATGTCCTTCTTTAGCGTAGCAAGTTGCAAAAGGGGTTTCAAGAGGAGTGTAGGAGTGATTTTTGGTCTTTTTAATTCCCTCGTCTATAAACCAGTCGCCGCCTGTATCGTATATTCTAATCTCTAATTTTCTAATATCCATTTTGTCACCCTTTCGAAGAGGCTTTTTCTAACTTCATTATAGTATATTTCTCCCGTAGTGTTCAAATAACCTCTTAATCCCGCGCTTGGCTTATATGCCGTTTCTATTTTACCATTTCTGTCCAAAACTACCAAAACGCCGTTCCTGCCGTATATAACTCTCTTTTCGGGATTATTAATATGCACTCCCTCTTTTTCTATATTGTTTATAGTTTTTTTAATGAGTTCCTCCGGTGTATTATATTTAGTTTCCGAAAGATGCTCAAATTCTATTTTTTCAAGTATGTTTTTGTTTACCGCATACTCTCTGCCGAACTCGTCCAACTGCATCTCATCTACTTGTATACTGCTCATTTGCCTTACAATAGTTCTGCAACCAAAATGATAAGGAGGTATTCCAAAATTCTGGGGCAGCTCTTTTTTCCAAAGCCCCTCGTTACTTCTGCTAAGATCGCTTGCAGCCTTAGCATCTTCTATCGTCTCGGCACTTATTAAGTTATCGTACTGCTTCTCTATGTCGGAAACCTTAATTACACGCAAGTGCATAGATCTGCAGATATTAGTCGTCTTATCGTCTATCTTAGCAACTATCTGCAGATATTTATCTCCAAGTCCTATCGCCCTTGCAACAGTACCCATATTTCTTGCCTGTCTTAGGTTTAAGTCTGCGGCTGCTTTTAATTTATGCTCCTCTAACTCTTTATACCCAGCAAACTCTTCTCTAAGTTTATCTAAGAGTTCTACCCTTGTATATTTGCCTCTAAGTGCATCCTGAAATATCTCTCTTAGTTTATTTGCTGTGCGTTCGTTAGAATTGCCGTTTATCCATAATAATTTTTTTTCAATCGCAGTTATACCTCGCTCGTCAGGTGCGCCGAAACGGATTGTAAGCTTAGTATTATTAGTTAGGGATTTTTCGTATATAAGTGTGGTAAGGAGAAGATTTTTAGGAAGGGAATTGATAGAATATGCCTGTGCGATCGCTATCTCTTCTAAGCTCGCACGGGAGAGTTTAGAGTCATATCTTTGAATTAAAATAAGTATTTCGGAGAGTAAATCGTCAAGATTTTTTCTGCTGTTATTCTGTAACAACATTATGTATTCGTCTATCAATTCGTCTAAACTCATACTCTCATATTTTTTTGTTTCAAGGATTTTTTTAATTCTTTCCTTCATTTTTTTTATCCTTTTTTTCAAACTCTTTTTTGTCAATCTCGTATATGTCCTTAGCGTATTCACCCCAAAAACTGTCGAACTTTATAGCCTCCACCGTTTGAAATGTGTAGCCGCATTCTAGGCACTTACGGAACCGTTCTCTCACTAAGCCATTTACTCCCCCAACAACTGTAGTTTTACCTGCACATTTCGGGCACATCATTTTTTTATACCTCTTTTTTCTTATGCTCTTTTAAACCCATTACATACTGTTTGCCCGTTATAATCTTATTCGCTTGTGTAATTGTAAGATTATGGACGTATATAATGTATTCGCCCGTCTGTTTTTTAACAAACTTACCAAAATCGCCATCTATAAAAATAAGACCTCGTTCGTCGGGCGTAAGGTTCCACATCGTCCTTATACACGCTTCTTGTTTTTCGGTCAGAGGTTCATTTGGGTTTGGGATGTAAGGCTTTGCTTTATCTACGATTTTTTTGCTCTTTGCTCTTGCTCTTACGCCACCGATTTTTGGCATTGCCCAACCGTTCATAACGTCAATCAAGTTGTAAAGCTCGTCGATACTAAGCTCGCTGCAGCTTCGCACATTGTAGGAGCTAAACAAAAAATCTTCCCAAACCTCTAACGCCTTGCGCTCTTTGCAGCCGGGGTGGCAGTGTATCTTAGACAGCAAGCCACGCCTTAAGTATTCTTGTTTTTGTGTCATTTTTATTCCTTATGTTACTAACTCCATTGTGCTTTGCACATTTTCCAAGCGTTTTAACGCACCTTGATAGTATTCTGCGTCTATTTCGCAGCCGACACACTTAATGCCCATTTCCTTACACGCAAGCGCCGTCGTACCGCTCCCTAGAAAAGGGTCAAACACCATATCTCCCTCTTGCGTAGTAAGCCTTACTAATTTTCTTATTAATTCTAAAGGTTTTTGTGTAGGGTGTATAAACTTAAAATGTTCTCTTTGTGTGTCTATAATTGTTGTTTGTAAGGAACCTCTTTTATACTTTCTATATGTCTCAAAGCCCCTATCATGTGCTTGCATTTTAGTTGCGCCTATTGCGTGTTTTATAGATTTTGGCTTCATAGTCGTTTGCCATGCTATAAAATCGTCGTAGCTGTTTATATTTTTAATAGAAGATAAAATCCTTTTGTAGTCGTTATTCACTTGTATGTCGTTTATCTCACTGTTAAAAACCTTATTAATTTTTCTGTTTCGCACAAAGATATTAATAAGTTCATGTATTCTGCCTATCGTACCGCAAGGATTACTTAAATGTCCTTTGTTCCATGCAATCTCTTCCGTAAACTTAAAATAGCAGCTTAGTTCGCAAGCCATTTTCCCAAACATTACGCCCCTGCCAAAATAAACAACAATAGCCTCCTTTTTGCAAACTCTGTCTATCTCTTTGCAAAACAGCTCTATGTCAAATTGCCTGTCAAGTTTGTGTTTTAAGTAGAGGTAAGGAGGGTCTGTTATCACAACGTCAAATGTGTTATCAGGGCATTCTTTCATGTAGTCAAAGCAATCGCAGTTATGTATGTTTGTCATTGTTACTCCCTTAAATCATCGTATATTATTACATCTTACATGCTGCTCATCAGGGAACTCCCAATATGAAATAGGATACCCGCCACATTTACAATATACAAGCGCCATTTTTACTCCTTTGAAAACTGTGAAAACTTGAAAACTATCAACCTTGAAAACTGTTTTTAATCCTCAAAAGTCCGATTTTAAGGGCTTTTGCAATAATAGTTTTCAAGTTTTCACAGTTTTCAGGTCGGTTTTTTTTAACTTGCTAACTTATACTTTTTCTCTTTGCCGTTCTTTTCTATGTTCCAAAAACGCCCCTCATGCTTTTGCAGCATTGCAAGAGTGTTTCTGTCGCCTTTTGTTTTACCTAATAAGTCTACTACTATCTCGCCTTGCGTAAGCTCTTTGTCTCTAAGAGCTGCTGTTACTTTATCTATTGTTTCTCTCTCGTCCTGCGTCATCTGCGCTATCTCTACATCAAGGCGTTTTAGTTTATAAGTCTTTTTGTTCAGGGCAAATCCGACCTTATAGACTTTATCCTGTCCAAGCCGCACCTTTTCGGGTGTCAGGATGTAATTCCAATGTTCCAGATCCTCGGGCAGCACAGTCATTCCCCAGCACTCATCGGCAGCGTCCACAAGTCCCTGTGCTCCTTTCATCGTGTCACCCTTTTTTGTCGCATGGTTCAAGAGCCAAACACATCCGCCACATCGCCTTATACTCTTACAAAATCCCATAAGTCTTTGTATTTTGCCCTCATCGTAAAGGTCGCCGTCTACAAAAAATTTAAGGCTGTCAAGAATAAAGACGCAATCTTCATAAAAGTTATCTACAGCTCTTTTTCTTATGCCGTCCATCTCTTCTAAAATACCCTGTTTCGGCATGTCAAACTGGTCTGCATTCACATATGTAAATCGCCCCTTATACTTATCAAGGATTGTTTTGTAGCCTCTATCTTCCAGCAGGTCAACAGCATTATCTACATCTATGTAAGCTATCTCCTGTCCACACTCTAAAAGAAGCTGTGCAACAGCAAACATAAACTCTGTCTTGCCTGTGCCCGCAGGCGCCCAGAGTATGTTTATGCTGCGTGTAACCACAAAGCCGTCTATTAAATTTTTTCGGGGCGGGCGGTTAAGCATATCTTGTGTAACGCCTTTAATAAAATCAAGTTTTGGCATCTTATTTTCCTGCTCAAAAATTAGTAAAATCAAATTTATCTCTTGCGTATTCGTAAAGCTTTCTGCTCCTCTTAAGCTTATTAATCGCAACAGTTTCTATGCGCCTTACGCTTTCTGCTTGTATGTCCATTACCTGCGCTATCTCTCCCAATTCTAATCCGCCTTCGTAATGTCCATAGAGTTCTTTTGCTCTTTGTAAAAATTCTGCGCAGGTTCTATTGTCTTGTTTTCTCATGTCGCCTCTTTTTAATAGCCTCTTGAATATCTTCAAAATTTTTTTTAAGTGTAGGATTTGCACAATTAATCCTAAAATTGCCTGTTGCTTTTTCTGTGTAATCCAAATTTTGTTTAAGCGTTCCTTGGTTTGTGCCGTGCGGAATTATCACAATGCTGTGTATTTGTGTAAATTTAATATCAAGAATTTTAAACGTTTCCAGTTTATCCTTATAAAATACTCTCATTTTATCAAGGATGTAAGGTTTAGAAAGGTTAAACTCCTGCACGCCCGCAGGATGACTAAATACAAACACAAGCGTATTGCCCTTAACTTTTGCGTAACGAAACAGACGATGCAAGTCAAGGCGCAGAGTAAATTTTGCAAGCTCCTGTGTCATCAACCATTTATCGCCCCCGGGTATGCTTATCAGTAGGCCGTTCATTTTTTTGCCTTTTTTATCGCAATGTCTAATCTAACAACATTTCTTAAAACAGGATGCAGCTCTGTATCGTAAGAGTTGTATCCTCTTTTGTTAAACCTTAACTCCTCATTTCTTGTAAGTAATACAAGATTACTTAGAGCGCAGTTAGTCCTGTTTTTGTCTAAGAAGCTTATGCAATGCCCTTTAGGAACTTTGCCGTTAGCCGCCTCCCAAATCACAAGGTGCTTTAGACGCCATTTGTTCGGGTCAGCTATTTTTATTTCCACATAGCCGTCTTTATTTATGCGTACGCTCCCTACATGTCTGTAATTTTTGGGTATATGTCCTTTTTTAAAAGAGGTTCTATTAGCTCCCATGTAGCCTTTTTTGCCTTTATTAAAAGGGTTATGCCCCTTTTCAAACCGTCCTGTTCTGCCTGTAAGAAATCCGTATCGTTTGCGTGTGCCTTGTATCGCAATCACAGTTCTATGCTCGTTAAACCTCTTATTAAACGCATCAGCTAATTCCTGTTTTGTGCAGCTGCTGTGCGTTCGTATAAAGTCTAACTGCTGTTGCGTATAGGCTTTCATTTTTCAGGGAGGGATAATAGACTGTTCAGGGTTGTTACAGGCATATCTCCTGCTTTAAACAACTTAACTGCATCTAACTGCAAAGAGGCGTTTTCTATTATAGTTTTTGCTATTGTATTAATAGCATTTGCCCTGTCAATCTCTTTTTTAAGATCCTCTGCAGTTTTTGTACTCTCTTCTTCTTTTAGCGTCTCAATCATATCAAAGAGATGCGTGTTAAGGTCGCTAAGCGTAACTTTTAGTGCCATTTTTTCTGCTCCTTTCTAACTTTCTTAAAATTCTGTCTATCTTAGACACCTGTTTGTGCGCGTAATCCATAAGGCGTTCGCGCCTTTCAAATTTCTCGTAGCACTCCTCTTCACTTGCGCTTACATAGTATTTATAGATAGTATTGCTCCTCTCTACAAGAGTTTTAGCTCTTGCGTGCAGGGCTTTTACTCTCTTATCTGCTACCATATTTGCTCCTAAAAAAACACTTTATAAAACCCCCGATTTCGGGGGCTTTAAAAATGTTTATGCTTGGATAAATCCTTTATGTTTAAAAACAACCTGCTTGATTACAGTGCCGTTTTCATTGTGTGTCTTTATAACTTCTCTCGGTGTAAAAGCGTAAAGAGGTTGTATTCCTGTCTGTTTTAAAGCGTTTTCTAAAAAAGACATAAAAAAAGGTGCTCCGCCTATCATTGCTGCGTGTGCAGCAATGTTGCTTTTTTTTGCGAGGCGCGCTATATCAAGGCTTCTTTTAAGCACATCTTTTGTCTCTTCTAACGTATCAAAGGTTAAGAGCTTACAAAGCTCAAGCCTTAAATCTGTAGGTAGGTCTACAACGCCTTCCGCCTTTTGTTCGTCTGTCGCAAGATGTTGCGTCAGGTTAAGTATTTTCATTTTTCAGCCTTTAGTAAGTTCTTCCAAGAGTATTACTCTTGTATTGCCAAGCAGATTTTTAGCAACCTCTCTTATGTTGTCATTTTCATACTCGTTAAGTATGTCTGCTACTATTGTTTCCTTTATGTCAGACACACACTCCTCGCTTAGCCATTCTTCAATGTCGACAGATGTAATATCTACCTCTACATCCGTTGTTATCTCTTTTACAACTTTCATTTTTTTATGCCTTAAAATAAGTCAGAGGCTTCTCTTTCCTCTTTTGTTAATACCATTAGTCTTTGTCCGTCCCAAACGCCGTAATGCGCGCCAGGGGCTCCATATCTGCGTCCGCTGTAGCCTATTCTAAACACCTTGTTTTTCGGAACAAGAGCGATAATCTGTTTGCCGCTTCCCATTCTGCCCGCATCTCCCTCCGCTATTACGCCCTCCACAAGTATCTCGCCAGGGAAATCTGCATAAACGGGCTGGAGTTTCGGCATGCCCCATTCGTCTTCTTTAAACTCTTCACACACCTTATCACCTGTGTGTGTGTTGCCTCCCCTGAATCCTATAGGCGTCCTAAATACGACAATAACCTTATCCGTTTCGCTTGCGTTTTCTGCAACAAACAGTTTTGGGTTGCCTGTTTTAGTTGCACCGATGGAGCCGAAACGTATAGTCTTTTGCTCTTCGTTTAAGCCCTTATAGTTGCCGTTTTTAAGAGCGTCCATTAATGCGCTCTCTTGCAATCCGCCAACGGGCAGAACTCCAAACTTTCGCCCCCTGCCTGCTTCTCCTACGATTATCACAGGGATTTTATCTCCGCTCTTAAGCGTTAAAGCGCCTATTTCTGCGCCCTCGCTAACTATGCCGTCCTCAATAGTGTAAATTTTATACGTTTTATGTGTCATGCTCTTGCCTCGCTTGTATCCGCAACCTCTTCAATGCGGGGTTCAATCCTAAAGTTATCTTCAATCTTACGTTTTAATCCTAACTTTGTAAGAGTTGTATCGTCAAGTTCTTTTAACGCTTCTTTGTCAGGTTTTTCTTCGTAAGCAATACAATTCTTAAGTCCAAACGCTTTTATGCTTTTTATTAAGGCTTCAACTTTCTTTTTGTCTCGGGGAATTGCAACGCTTGTACTAACTCTGTAACCAACTGTGCCAAAATTAAGCTCTTTAGACCTTTTGTCTGCGAACTCAGCTTTGTTTGCTTCGCAAAAGAGTTCAATCTGCTTTTCAAGCGCTGCTCTTTCGACCTGTAAAGGAGCTGCTTTGTCAGCCGCTTCCTTTTTTATTTCATTTATTCTTATAGTTGCATCGCCGTTTATTTTTGTCTCTGCAACAACTAGTTCAGCCAATCTTTTTAAGGTGCTGTCCACCTCGTCCCAATTAGTTATCTGCGCCATACTCATTTTTTGTCCTTTCATTTTGTTGTTTTTTGTTATTGCATGTATCTGTACTTTGCTTGTCTTTTAATACGCTGCTTTTCTTTGTTATTGCGTCTTTTTTCATTTTTTTTGTTTTCTCCTTCAACTCTCCTTCATAAAAATAGCAATCAAGTGCGAGCTGTAGCTCGCTAAGAGTATTTAATCCGTAGTATTTCGTTTTTAAACACTCAACAAGTTTCTTAAGTTCGTCAAAACTCATTATGTATAACAGTTCTGCCTTCCTGCTTTATTTCTGTCATTTTGTTTTCTCCTCATATGTACACTAAAATGTCTACTGCTTCTTTTTGTGCAGCTGTGTCGTTTTTTTCTTTAAGCGTGCAAAATTTAACATAGTTACATTTTTTTTTGCTGTAACGTTGCAGCTTATAAGAGTCATTACGTAAACATATAACTCTGTAATAACTATGTTTGTTGTTGTTAGCAATTACATAAGTTTTAACTACTCTCATACTGTACCTCCGTAATACCAAGCTCTTTAGCCCACTCAATCTCTATTTTAATGCCTTCACTAAATTTTGTGTATTTACTTTTAGATACGTATAACTCATCACAAAGTTTAAGTAGCGCTAAACAGTTACGCATTAATAGCTTTCTATCTGTATAGTCATTAAAAACTCCGAACCAAAGTAAAACGGGGGATACAGGTATATGCCCCGCCCTTTTAACTATTTTTGCAGCTTCTGTTGCTGCACCTATTATCTCTTTATGCGCATCATCAATATGCATCATCCTGTCCAGTATTGCACGTACAGGCGAAGCAATATAAACTAATTTTTGCTTACTCATCTTCGTTATCCTCGCTGTATCTGTCATATATTACTTCAAACAAGTACCCAAGTTTCTCATCACTATTTCCAAGCTTAATAAAATAACTCGCCGCATCTGTCGTAAACCCAGCAGTATCAGCACTTATTCTGCACCTTATTAACTGCTCATAGAAATCTGCAATTATTTCTCTTTGCCGTTTGTTCATTTTTCCCTCCTATGCGCTTTTCTTGGGACAAGTAAAACCGTAAGAGTCGCCTGTTTGCAGTTTAAGTTTATCTACTGCAAACCCCGTATCTTTACAAACTATGTTTCCTATTGCGTCTATATAGAATGTAGTAGGAGAGTAGTCTGCTTTTTTGCCTTTAAGCATTATGGACGTAAGCTTTAAACCGTCTATGTTTACTTTTTTTGTCTCTGTCTTTTGTTTTTTTACGTGCGCATGCGTAAACCTTATCTCTGCTCTCTCTTGTGCGCTTTGTAAATCCTTTATCACTTTTTTTCCCTTTCTTGTTTTTGCGTCTCCGTTTTTATTCATAGCAGGAACCAACACGCTCTTTTTACTTATCGTGTATATTCTCTCCGCCGCCTTTGTACTGTTTTTAACAAGGGTTATGTATCCGCCTTTAGTCCATATACCTAAATATTTAGTTATAAGGTATAGCTTTATGTCGGTAACAACCATAATGTCCCCGACTCTAAAGTTAGGATTACGCCTTATATAGTTCCAAACTATTTGCGTCTTAGTCATTTTTTATATCTCCTAACGGGCAGAAAGGGCATAGCTCTCTCACTTGCGCAAAGGCTGTCCCCTTTAGTGTCTTTCCCTCTCTTACAGCTTCTCTATAACTCTTACAAACCTTAAGATGCATGTCACCCTTAAGCCCAGGACATTTAACAGTGCCGTTCTCTAAAAAGTCGTATGCCGCCTTCAATCTCGCAAAGAATTTTTTAGTTCCGCCTGTGTATCTGTTTTTTCGGATAAGGGAGATTGTAGCTTTGTTGTAGCCTGTGCGTTTAGCTACTGCGCTAGCATTATTGCTCTCATGTTTTATAGCTTTTCTAAGCAATTCCAAACCCTCTTTATCCTCGGGTTTGGCAGGTAAGGGCGGAAGCCTTTTTGCCGGTTTCCCTTTTTTCTTTTTTGCTTCTGCTCTCTCTTTTTTAGCATTCTCAATAAGCTTTTCTATGTCGCTGCTCATGCTCTTCCCTCCTCCTCAATTTTTAAAGATTGGAATTTTTTTAGATCGCAGGATTGGATATTGTTTATTTTTGCAGCATTTTCGAGGCGAATTAACAGTACTCTTATCTGTCTAAGGTTTGGATACTTTTTCGTAAAGTAATCTACTAAGTCATCTTCGATTTTCACCTTGTCACTTAAAGAACAAAATCGCTTAACATCGTCCTTAATAATAGGCTTAAACTCCACAAATTCAACAATTCTGCTGTAAAAGTGTCTATGTTTTTTAAGCTTTGCGTTTGCCTCTTCCATACCTATCAGAAACAGCACAATGTTTGTTTCGTCGTGTATATCTCGCAAAAGTTCCAAAACTTCAAACTTTTGGCTTCGCAGCAGAGCATCTATTTCGTCAATTATTAGAATTCGCCTATTCTGCAAGAGTTCGTCTACAACTCTTTCGTACATCCTGCTTGCCCCACCTGAAACGTCAAGGCTAAGTTCCAGACAAAGCTTTTCCAAAAAGCTCTTTTTACTCCAAGTTTGCACAGCTCTAAGTATAACTGCGTGCGTATTTGCTGCTATTCGCTCCAAAGCAAAAGTTTTACCTAAACCAAAATTTCCGTAACCAAGCCCCATTTTAGGAGCTGTTATAGGCAAATTAGAAAGCCTTGTAAAAGCCTCGCTTAATTTGCTATAATTGTGTGTTTCAATAAATGTTTCTAACATTTTTAACACCTCTCTTATTAAGATTTAAATGCCAGTCCAAAGCACTTAATAGGAGAGCTTTTTAAGGCTCCCCGATAAATGTTTTTCTAATTCGTCAATTAACCATAACAAGAATACATATCGTTACAAAAATCATCACCAAAGCCATTTCTTACATTGTCTCTTTCATCTTATCCTCCAATAAACAGCGCAAAATGTATTACCGTTACCGTTAAAATAGTTATTAACGCTATTAACATAATTGTTTCTTTATCCATTTTTATCCCGCCTTTGTTTGTTTATACTCAACAGCCCTTTTGGCCATTTCATAAATCTCTGCATATTCAGCCACAACTTCAGGGTTTATCTCATCTTCCCTCTCATTTTCAATGTGCCATGCAAACATGTCATAATTGGACGTAAAAAGAGGTTTATCGCCGTTCATAATCACCTCTTGTTCAGGTATCTCAACATCCACTTTATGCGCTTTTACACGCTTAGGCATTTTGCGCGCAGTTTTAGCAGATGCGAATATAACGTCTTTTATCGTAGGATCGCCAAGCTTTTGCGCCAGCTCGTCCGCTCTTTGCGTTAATTTCAAACTCTCGGCTTCTATCTTTCTCATCTGCTTGTTAATGTTCCTCATAGCCTCTCTGCTTATACCCTCTAAGCTTGCGTCTATCGCTGTGCAAATAGGAGCCATTTCTGCGCTATACACATGTATTTCGCCCATATCCGCACCCAAAGCCACATATACTTTTTCGCCTATGTGTGCTATAAGGTTCGTGTGCGTATACTGCGCCTCTTTGCCGTCCCTTCGCATCAAGATGCCGTCTTTACCAACAGTTCGCTCTATCCATTCTCCAAGCAGAACGTCCAGCGTTCGCTCATCGTCTATCGTTTTTGCAGGAGTTAAGTCGTTTGTATATTTTTGTATAGGAGCAGTATCTATGCCTCTATGTATGCGCTGCTCATATACATTCTCAACCCAGCCGTTTAGATATGCTCGCAACTCTTCAGGAGTTAAAGGTATAAATACGCCAAGAGTATTATCTTTATTCAGCATTGCTTTCACAAAGTTAGATTCGGTGTATTTCTGCGCTCTCCATCTCTTGCGTGCATCCATTTTTCTCTCAAATCCCAAGCTGTTTTGGATTGCGGAGCGCTCGCTTACATTATGTCCGCAAAAGCCCTCTAACCCTCTAAACAGCTCTCTTGTCATAGTCCCAAAAAACCTCTCAATATGAGGTTTGCACCAGCCCGAATATGGCGGCACTTCTTGCTTATTAATGCCCAAAAGCTGGCAAACGGACTCAAAATGGTTACTCTTGTAATCCCTGCCGTTGTCGGTTATAACATTTTCAGGCACTCCAAGCTTCAAGATCCCTTCTCTTAGGTTTCTTGCTAATGCGTAAGAGTTGCTATTCTCCTCAAGTGTTACAACAACCCTGCGCGAATAAATGTCTATCGCACCTATTATTGCCCATCTTTTACCGTCAGAGGTTATAACATCCGCAGGTGTTCCGTCCAACTCCCAATAATGATTTTTATAGTGCGCTTTCTCACTCGCATTACCAAACGCTGCTCTGTATTTGCCTCTTGCGCGGTCGGGATCTTTAGCGTATGCAACTAAAACTTTATTCTCATCGCGGAAACGTTTTAGATATCTGCGTACTGTATCGCAAGAAGGCAAAGTGTCGCTAAAAGCGTATTTCATTAATGTATATATACCCACATCATTGGGGTGTATGTCTCGCCTAAGAATATATCTTTGCGCCATCTCCTGCATCTCTTTTGTAAGGGAAAAACTATCTTTCGGACGCCCGCGTCTGTCGCAAAAGAGGTCAAGGACGTTTTGGTTGCGGATACCTTGCTTATACATGCGCACCCAGTTAAAAAAGTGGGCTTTGGAAGGTAAATCTTTACCTTCAGCCCATTGTTTGTATGTCATCCAGCTTTCGCGGTTTATATAACTTTTAACAAGTTTTATGCGTTCCGTTACTTCAGCTCGCTTAGATTTGGTAAGACGCAAAAATGTATTAGTTCGCACAGGCTTGCTGTTTTTGTTCTTTTTGTTATTGCGAGCCGCTCGCGACGCGGCAATCCACTCTTTTTTGTCAGGTTTTGGCGCTGGTTTTACCTCGTCATCTATCCAAATCTCAAGACTCCTGCCGCCACGCCCAGAGCCATGAATATACCTGTGCTTAAATTTTGTCTTATCTCGTTTAAGCTGCTGGTATATTGTGTCTAGCTTCACTCCCGCCAATAGAGCAACCTCTCTTGCTTGTAACCACATCTTACGCCGCCTTTTGTCGAGTTTCTACCGTAAATCCTTGTTCCTCAAGAAGCTGTATTATCTCTTTTGCTTTTGTGTTAATAATGCCATTGCGTTTCTTTGCAGCTATCTGTAGAAGTATCGCGTGCGATACATCATGTTTTTCCGCCCATGCGCGCATATTAAGGCATCTATCCCTAAATTGCTGCGATAAACTATGTATATATTTTTTTCTTGCCTTTTTTTCACTCATCGTCTTATCCTTTTTCTGTCATTGCGAGCGTCAGCGCGGCAATCCAGACTTTTTAAGCTTTTTGAGAGGGAGGGGGAATATACTTTATGCTAAGGATGCATTATGCAGTTACATTTATCATCTGCCACAGTAGAAATTCTTATGATCCCCCTCAAAAAACTGACTTATATTTTTCTATCCCTTATAAGTCAAAAGGGCTTGAATTAGGGAGCTTTCTCAAGCTTCACTAAACTGTGTCCTGTGGCGCACAGCCCCTAAGAGACTTCTCATTCTCTTAGGAGGGTTTCCCATCCCGCGCAGACGCCTGAACTTTATATAAAGCAGTGCCGCTGCTAACCCCCAACTCGGGGCTATAAAAACTTTTAAACTTTTCTAAACCTAAAATAGTTTAAAATTGTTTATCATTTTCAATTAATGATAGTATTATAGTCCAAATGCACCACTTTGTCAAGTGTATTTGAACTATTTTCTAAAAAATAAGGATTTTTTTATGAAAAAAAACGAAATCGATGTCAATTGGCTCAAACAAAAATATGGAGTTAAAACAGATACAGAATTAGCAAAAGCGATGAATGTTTCGCTTGATACGGTTAGAACATGGAAAAAAAGAGGGGTAGCAAATAATGTTCAAAATTACATTGTACAAGAGGGCATTATAGGAAACAACAATATACAAGTAACAGGAGAGGGTAATACTATAAACGGTATAAGTCAAGAAAAAGAATTCGCAGAACTATTAGCTCTCATGCGAAACTATGCTACACCTGCACTATTAAATGAATTTAAAAATAAACTCTTAAAAATAAAGGAGATACACGATGGATAAACCGCACGGTGATAATAATATCAGCATTGACGGCAATAACAATAATGTCAATGTCAATAACTATCAGGCCGAAAAAATAATAAGGATTGTGGATGATCATCAATACAATCCAGATACCCATATTTCGCCATCACAACAATTAAAAATCACTGAAATAGTCAGTGAAACATCTGAGATGATGAAAGGCTGCGACGAAAACAACTACTCCGCAAAAATGTATAAATCACTATACAATAAATATCTAATTCCAAAGTACACGCTTTTGCCAAAAGAATCGTTTGCTGAAGCAATTGACTTTCTAAAGCGACAAAAAGCAATTTACCGCAAAAACTTAAAAGTCTTAAATGCTACACGCTTTAAGGAATATACCGCACCGATTATAGAGACAATATGGAATATCCGACATAAAAACGAGGATTTGCTGGAATTTGCTTCATTAAAACTCAACAAAAAAGTTCATAATATTAGAAAACTAAGCGTAAATGATTTGGATACTTTGTATAATAGAGTTAAATCTAAAAAATAGGAGGAAAAATGAAAAAGTTGCAAGTTGTATTATTTGCTTGTTTATTTGTCTTGTTTGCTGGCTGCGGCGGAGGAGGTGGCAGCGATGAGGGAAAAAATAGTGGTAGCGGTTTTCCTGCCATAGATGCTGCGTTCCCAAAATTTGAGCGTGATTACGATTGGTTAACGAAAATTGTCGGATATGGAAAAATTACCATTGAGGAAAAGAACGAGTACATAAATAAAATAAAATTTGATTATAATTATGGTTTTAGTTGCAATGAGCTTCCGATACAAACAACATGCTACAAGTTGCCACCCGTAACTGGTGGTGTTTCGCCAAATCTGCGTTTCAGTCTTGTAGGCGCATTATATGACACACATTTTGAATTAAGCAAATATAAGGAAGATTTTAGCGTTTCTTTATTTGATGTCATTTTCCATCCGACAAACAAGCCAATACTAAAAAGAGGCATCTCAAAAAGATACAGCGAAAATGTAGAAAACTTTATTGGGGATTATGCGAACAGCCTCGTTGGTTTCTCGCTGATTAGAGATGACAATCACAAAATCTATAAAAAAGAGGACGGCAATAATGTGTATATCTTTGGCTATTATGATGATACTATCTATTGGGAAGCATATGACACAGACTACTATAATTCTTTATAAAGTAGTCTTTTAAAGTTTCACATAAGGTTAAGCTAAAAATAAGACTATAAAGTGCCAAAAATAGCGACTAACTGACAAAAAAATATTAGATAAAATGGCGATTTTATCGTATTTTTTAAAAAAATATAGAATAAACTAACTGACAAAATGTCAGTTTCTATCTCTGTCAGTTTCTTTTTGTCAGTTAGTCGCTATTTTACAACTATTATCCATCGCACTAAAAAACCGCACAAATTACGCAATGTCAATGCTCTTAAAAGATTTGAATATAAAATTCAGAAAGTTACAAAGTATCAAAAAAGTTCAGAAAACTTAAACTGTCACAGCAAAAAATATAATACTAAAAATAGCCTTAAAACAACGATTTTATCGCTATTTCATTAAATCAATCAACAAAAACAGAAAGTATCATAATTATTGCAATCCCACAATTTACCTGCTGTTGTAGGATGCACATAGTGTTTAAACTTACATGTAAATTTCTACTTTTGTAGATATTTTTCACCTCACACAAGATTTAAGTGTTTAAACTTACATGTAAATTTCTACTTTTGTAGATTATAAGCGTTCAGGCTTATTAACAGAGGTTTAAACTTACATGTAAATTTCTACTTTTGTAGATTATTCTCTACCTTCGAGAAAGCAGAGCGTTTAAACTTACATGTAAATTTCTACTTTTGTAGATAATCTGTCAGGCATATCGCGGATTTTCGTTTAAACTTACATGTAAATTTATACTTTTGTAGATCAACTCCGAGCTGGTACGCCATGTTATAGTTTAAACTTACATGTAAATTTCTACTTTTGTAGATCAAGGCAAGATAATGAACAAAGAAATAGGTTTAAACTTACATGTAAATTTCTACTTTTGTAGATAAGGAACCATAATAGCAATGATAACAGGGTTTAAACTTACATGTAAATTTCTACTTTTGTAGATATTGTGCACATGTTTCGCATGCGGGGTGTTTAAACTTACATGTAAATTTCTACTTTTGTAGATGCTCAATAATTACTCAACATACAAATGCGTTTAAACTTATGCATAAATTTCTACTTTTGTAGATGTCAATTCAACAACCTCCTCTGGTGTTGTTTAAACTTATGCATAAATTTCTACTTTTGTAGATTATACTGTCTGCTCTTTTGTCCGAAAGTGTTTAAACTTATGCATAAATTTCTACTTTTGTAGATTTCTCCCAATACTTTGATTCTCTCTCTGTAGTTTAAACTTATGCATAAATTTCTACTTTTGTAGATTTCATCTTCGTTATCCTCGCTGTATCTGTTTAAACTTATGCATAAATTTCTACTTTTGTAGATGAAAATACAATTGTCTTATCCTCAATGTTTAAACTTATGCATAAATTTCTACTTTTGTAGATGTCTAAATCAATCCAGAAATCATTTACGTTTAAACTTATGCATAAATTTCTACTTTTGTAGATCATCCTCGTTTACCCTTAACATAAGCAAGTTTAAACTTATGCATAAATTTCTACTTTTGTAGATAAATCAACCGAATGGAAGATTTTAACGTTTAAACTTATGTATAAATTTCTACTTTCGTAGATCGTGGGGCTGACTTGTGTGAGGCTAACTGTTTAAACTTATGCATAAATTTCTACTTTTGTAGATTTTGCGCACGCAAACGTTGTAATACTGTTTAAACTTATGCATAAATTTCTACTGTCTCCTGCAAGGCAAAGAGATAGATAGAGTTTTGAATTTAAAATATGATCTGTGCAAACACAAACTAAAAAGGCTATTAACCTTTTTAGTTTTTAGCAAAGATTAGAAAATCCAATCATAAGCAAAGTTTGTAATCCAAGGTATTCCTACAAGTAGATACACAAGTATATAAAATATACCGAAAATGCAGCCAAGTCGCCAGAAATCAGCTGTTTTAACATATCCGCTGGCAAACCAAACAGGGCTGTGTCCTGTGCCATATGGTGTTAAAACACCCATAAAGCCCATAGGAAGTATCATTAATAAAGTTACAAGAGATGCATCAACTCCGGGAATTGATGAAGCCGTTACGATAAATACGCCTAAAAGTGCGGTTACATGCGCTGTTCCGGAAGCAAAAAAGTAGTGGATAAAATAGAAAATCAATACAAGTCCTATCATTGCCACCATAGGTGAAAAATCTGATAGATATCCACCTGCAATATTTGCAACCCAATCCAAAAATTTAACATTTCTAAGACCACCAGCCATAGTTACAAGTGTACCAAACCATACTAAAACATTCCATGCAGGTTTATTGCTTAAAAAATCGTTCCATGATATTACTTTGCACGCAATCATAGCTATGATTACCATTATGGCAGTAGTTGTTGCATTTACACCAAAAGTCGTACTTCCTATCCACAAAATCAATGCACAAATAGATATAGAAATCATAAATATCTCTTTTTGTGTTATTTTGCCAAGTTTTTTAGCCTCTTCGGCCGCCCATTTTACTACTTCAGTTGAACCTTTGATTTCAGGCGGATAGATGAAATATGCCAAAAGAGGAGTTGCTATGAATAGTATAATACTAACAGGTAAAAGTGCTATAAACCATCCGCCCCAATCAACTACAGCTACACCAGATTCTGCTGCAACTTGTAATGCCAATGGGTTTGGTGCTTGTCCTGTTAGGAAAATTGAGCTTGATACGCATGTTGCTGCTAATGCGCACCATGCAAGATAGGCTCCGATTTTTCTTGAATCTTTTTCAGGATAACTTCCAAACATTGCTGGAATAGAGGTGATAATAGGATAAAGTGTTCCACCACTTCTTGCCGCATTACTCGGTATGAATGGAGCTAATATACCATCTGTTATTGATATGGCATATCCAAGACCGATTGTCGACCTGCCGAGTTTTTTAACTAAATTAATGGCAATACGTTTGCCAAGTCCTGAATTTTGATACCCTATGCCTATCATAAACGCAGCAAAAATCAACCATACGGTTACGTTTGAAAAACCTGTTAACGCCCAATTTATAGCCGCTGAAGCACTAGCACTTTTGACTTCTGAACCATTCGGTCCCACTCCAAAAAGTACGGCCAATATAACGCCTATAAGGCCAATTAAAGCGGCAGGAATCGGCTCTAAAATCAAACCGACAATTACGCCTACAAAGATACTGAAATATATCCATGTATTTAAACTGACACCTTCAGGCGTTGGAATTATAAAAACTATAATGCCAAGAATAACCGGCATTAAAAGTTTAATATAACTTTTCATCAATTCTCCTTTGCAATGAAATTTTGACATTTATATTATCATAGGAAATTTAAAAAAAGTGTTAATAAAAAACTAAAGTTTTATATTATTTTGCAAATAAAATCATTACATTTTTATGTTCGATTAAAATAAGGATTTTGTTATAATTAAAGACAACTTCATGCGCAATTTAAAGTCTTCTTGTTGCATTATTTTACAAAATCAGTTTTGAAAAGCTATCTTTTAAGATATATGATTAAGATCATGATGAATTTTTTTAAAATTGGTCATTTAGTGTAAAAAAGCATTGATACAAATTTTATACTAATTCGCGAAGCCAAGTTTTTGCGGTTTTTCTGACCCCTTCCAAATTATCCGAAGCAAACAGCTTTAATATCGTATTATCTGTTTTTGGTCGCAAGTGATGTTTTGTTTGCAAATACTCAACTATCGCGTCGCCAGAATGGATAAGAACACTACCTTGAAAATATTCTTTAATAGCTTTAGTGATAAGCGGAAAATGAGTGCAACCCAAAATTATAGCGTCAGGATTTTGCTTGATATCTTTAAAATAGTATTCCATTGCACTTTTTAGTACATCCCCTTCAAAAAGCCCCTCTTCAACGATAGGTACAAACAGCGAAGGAGCTAAAGAAATGATATTTTTGTACCCTTTTTGCAATAAGAGTTTTTGATACTGTCCGCTTATTATTGTGGCTTTGGTTCCCAAGATAAGAATAGAAGAGTTTTTATCTGCCAGAGTGTTTACTGTCGCTAAAACACCCGGTTCTATCACGCCAAATACATCAAAAGAGGCATTTTTACGAAGCTCTTCAAGAGCGTATGCACTTGCTGTGTTGCATGCTACTATCAGCATATCTATGTCAAAATTTTTTAAAAATTCAAGCGCTTCAAGCGAATACTTTATGATGGTTTTGGAGTCTTTTGTACCATAAGGAACGCGCGCTGTATCGCCAAAATATACTATTTCATCAAATAATTTATGCTCAATCAAGCTTTTTGTAACGGTAAGTCCGCCTACACCGCTGTCAAAAACACCCACTTTCATATAAAAACCTTTGTGCGTAAAGGTCGTTGATGAATGTAAAATTTATAAAATTTTTTTATACGCAAAAATATAATGTTTCCCACCTGCTTACATAAACGCAAAAAAATAGTTTTTGCATATTGATGGAATGTGAAACTTGGCGGTTTTATCATGCTAAGCTTCATTCATTATTGCTAAAAGCTCTTCATTATTTTTGGTTTTAAGCATTTTGGAGTATAAAAACTTCAAAGCTTCTATATCTTCCATTTGGCTTATCGCGCCTCGTATAGCCCAAACTTTTTGCAATATATCAGGATTTACCAAGAGCTCTTCTTTTCTTGTGCCTGATTTAATAATATTTATGGCAGGATATATTCTTCTATCGGAAATATTTCTATCAAGTACTATTTCGCTGTTGCCGGTACCTTTGAACTCTTCAAAAATAACCTCATCCATACGGCTTCCCGTATCAATCAAGGCAGTTGCTATAATTGTGAGACTTCCGCCGTTTTCTATATTTCTCGCCGCACCGAAAAATCTTTTTGGTTTATGCAAAGCATTTGCGTCCACACCGCCGCTTAATACTTTTCCGCTTGAAGGAGTCACTGTGTTGTATGCACGAGCCAAACGCGTAATGGAATCGAGCAAAATAATGACGTCTTTGCCCATCTCAACACTTCGCTTCGCTTTTTCTATAACAAGTTCAGCTACACGCACGTGATTTGACGCCGGCAAATCAAAAGTGGAACTAAAAACCTCCCCTTTTACACAGCGTTGCATATCGGTGACCTCTTCTGGTCTTTCGTCTACTAAAAGTACTATTAGTTCGGATTCCGGGTGATTTTGCGCGATACCGTGCGCCAACTCTTTCATCAGTTCTGTTTTACCGCTTCTTGGAGGCGCTACGATAAGTCCTCTTTGTCCTTTACCGATAGGTGTAAATAGATCAAGCACACGGCCTGTTAATTTTATTGAGTTGTATTCAAGTTTTATCTTTTGTGTAGGAAAAAGCGGTGTCAGATTGTCAAAAAGCGGACGACTCTTTGAGTCTTGCATAGGAAGATAATTTATAGCCTCAATTTTTAAAAGTGCGTAATATCTTTCCTGGTCTTTTGGAGGACGCACTTGACCTGTTACTATATCCCCTGTTCTTAAAGCAAATTTTCTAATTTGTGTGCTACTTACATAAGCGTCATTTGCGCTATCTGTTAAATTTGAATCGGTAGCCCTTAAAAAACCGTAACCTTCGTTTGAAATTTCCAAAATACCGGTTAAGAGGATAAAACCGCCTTTGCTTGTTTGCGATTTTAGTATCTCAAACATCAAGTCTTGGCGTTTTAATTCGCTTGGATTTTCCACCTCTATACTCAAAGCTATATCAAGTAATTTATTTAAAGGTAAAACCCTTAAATCCTCTATTTTATAACCATCTACAGGAATATGTGTACGGTTTTTGCCATTGCCGTTATATTTGACGCCATTGGGGGGCGAAATTGGATTTTGATTTTCGTCCATAAGTCCTTCTTTATGAGAATATAATTATTGTGAGAGTTTGTCCGAACAAACAATATGTAATGTGGTTAAATTTAAAAAATAAATCAGAAACGCCATTTTATATCATATAGTGCAAATTGTCAAGCATAGAGGCTAAAAGCCAGATAAAAAAAGACCATATAAAACAAACTTACACTTATTTTTGCAAAAAGAGGAATATTCGCATCGCGTTCAATTATATCAACAAAAAACATTCCCAAAGATTCCCCATTTTCTATCTTTTGTAATAATACCAATTTTGTTACTATATCCAAAGCTTTAAGCATGATTAACGTTACCGCCAAAGCGTTATAACCATCAAAATACATCACGGCAAAAATCGCAACATAAAAAGATGGGTGCAAGCACAAAAACTGCACGATACCGCGTTTATATAAAAGTAGTAAATTTGCAATATAGTAGCTTACGGTATTTCCTTTTTGAACGTAAAATAGTTCAAATGCTTCACATATTATAAAAATACACAGGATAAGTTGGAAATTCATACGTCAATAATAGCACAAACTGTGACCTCAATAAAAGTAATTTTTGAATTTTTGTAAAAAAATCAAAAATTATAAATTTATAATTACAATAAAAAAACTTAAACCTCATTTATTTACGCAAGCCATTTTTGCATACAAGCTTTTAACATGTATAATATAGAAATTTATCTAAAAAAATGTTTTTGTATTTTGTGCAAAAAAATATATACAAATACTTTAAGTTTGTTGTATTTCAAATCAAAATTTGATCTTTAAAACAATCTTTTTTATACTGTATTTCATAACTTTTGTTGCTAATATCTAAAATAATCCGATAATTTTGCATAACCTTTTGAAGTTATAAATCATTTGCGCTTACTGTTTTGATATCATTTTTTTCAAGTATAGCCGCTGCCTCTTTAAGTCTGGTCTCTTCTATTTTAAAGACAAAAATACCGTCGTTTTTTTCATTTACTGTATATGTGTAGCGTATATCAATGCCTGCTTCATTGAAAATTTCCACAATTTTGTTGAAACTTCCGACTTGATTTATTATGAGCACTACTATCAATTTGTTTGATTGTGCCATAAAGCCGTTTTTTATAAGTAGATTTTTTGCTCTTGCCGTCTCTTTGGTGAGAAGTCTTAAAATGCCAAATTCACTGCTGTCAGACAAAAATATCGATAAAAGCGAGATGTTTTCTTTTTGCAAAAGCGAAGTTATGGAGTAAAGTTCGCCTGTTCGGTTTTCTATAAATATCGATAACTGCTCAAGGTAATTTGTTTTATTCATTGTTGTCTCCTTTCATCTATGATGCGTACTGATTTTCCTTCGCTTCGTTCTATGGATTTTGGTGCGACAAGTTTTATTTCCACGTTTATATAAAGGTTGTTTAAAAGCGCTTTGGCAACTTTTGATTTTATATTTTCCAAGCGTGCCACATCGTCAACCATAATGCTTTCATCCACCTCTATATCAATCTCAAGTTTGTCAAGATAGCCCTTTTTCTTAGCTATGATTTGGTAATGCAAAGCTATTCCGTCTACTGTTGAAAGCACATGTTCTATTTGCGAAGGAAATACGTTTACTCCACCGATTAGCAGCATGTCGTCGCTGCGTCCTATGATGCTTTCTATTCTTGTCGTTGTCCGTCCGCATTTGCATGGGATTTTAGTGATTGATGTGATGTCCCCCGTTCTGTATCGTATGAGCGGTAAAGCTTGTTTTGTCAATGTGGTTACTACAAGCTCTCCCCTTTCTCCTTCTGGTAAAACTTCCAATGTTTGCGGATCTATTATTTCAGGATAAAAGTGATCTTCTTGGAAATGTAAAAGTTTTGAATGTTTACAGTTACAGCCAACTCCCGGGCCTATTATTTCGCTTATGCCGTAAATCTCGTGATAATCTATTCCCCATACTTCCGATATCTCTTGTTTCATGCCGATACTTGTAGGCTCTGCGCCGAAAAATCCCACTTTGAGCTTGAAATCTTTTTTAATATCATACCCTTCATTTTTTGCAACTTCTGCTAAATGTAAAGCGAATGAAGGTGTTGCCGTAAGCACGGTAGCTCCGAAATCTTTCAATAATAAAAGTTGTCTTGAGGTAAATCCTGTTGAACTTGGAATAACCGCTACTTTCATTCTTTCGGCTGCCGAGTGAAATCCAAGCCCTCCTGTAAAAAGCCCGTATCCATGTGAGTTTTGCATAATATCTTGAGATGTCACTCCACCCATCGTGAAGGCTCTTGCCATCGCTTCGATCCAGATGTTCATGTCGGCTTCCGTGTAACCTACGACTGTTGGTTTTCCCGTTGTGCCGCTAGAGCTATGAATTCTTACAATTTCCCCCATAGGCACGGCAAACATTCCGTAAGGATAATTATTGCGCAGATCTTTTTTGTATGTAAACGGCAATTTTTTCAAATCGTCTATGGATTTCACGGCATCCGGAGTTATTTTTGCTTCGTCAAATTTTTCTTTGTAAAAAGGTACAAGATAATAAGCTTTTTGGGTTATTTCACTCAGACGCCTACTTTGCAAAGAGTGCATTTCGCTTCTTGAGAGTGTCTCCTCTTTTGACCAAATCATAATAATCCTTGAGTTAAAAATAGTGCAAAGACAAATTTTAGCGTATTTGAACTAAAATAATATTTTTTTATCGAATATTAAAGAGTGTTTTTATTGTTTTTTGGCAACAATTAAAGTTTATATCTGATTAAAGGCAAATGATGGATAATTTTGATTTTGGTGTTAGGCTCTCTTTATATTTATCTGTTGCAAGTTTGATTTTATGTATTGTCTACGGACTTTTTTATTGGAATAGAAATGTTGGCGAAAAAGAGATAAAAGGCACGAAGCAGTGGGAAAAAGACGAACAAAAGATAAATGAGGAGCTGTAGATGGGCGTTTTGGAAAATATATTTATCATCGTCTATCTAGCAATCATAGGTTATCTCGGTTTTGTTGGCTATAAACAGACAAAGACTTCCACAGATTATCTTTTAGCCGGGCGCAATACGCATCCGATAGTTATGTCCTTGAGTTATGGCGCTACGTTTATCTCAACTTCAGCCATCGTGGGTTTCAGCGGCGTGGCGGCATGGCTTGGCAGTTCGCTCATATGGCTTGCGTTTGCGAATCTTCTTGTCGGAATTTTTGTAGCTTTTGTGTTGTTTGGAGATAGAACGCGCAAGATGGGTATCAAACTTGGGGCGCATACATTTCCGGAATTTTTGGGCAAAAGATTCGATTCGAAATTTATTCAGATATTCGGAGGTTTGATAATAGCTGCATTTATGCCGCTTTATGCTTCTGCCGTACTTATCGGCGGGACGCATTTTATAGCTTCATACTTCAATGCCGATTATCATCTGTCGCTTTTGGTTTTTTCAATAATTATCACTGGATATGTGATAGTCGGCGGCTTAAAAGGCGTTATGCTAACGGACGCTTTGCAAGGAGCTATCATGTTTATCGCCATAATAATTTTGGTGATATTTGCGTTTGATGCCATAGGCGGATTTAATGAATCTTTAAGTAAATTTGATGAGGTTTGGAAATATACGGTTGGGCCGCTTGAGAGCGTGCAGCTTGGCGATTTACAACCGGGTTCTGCTAACTTTTTAGTGAAAATCTCAACTCTTTGGGGTTTTGAGGGTTGGAACAAAATGCCTGTATTTTTTAGTGAAGGGTGGCTTTTTATCGTAACATCACTTATTTTAGGTGTTGGAATCGGTGTTTTAGCACAACCTCAGCTTGTTGTGAGATTTATGACGGTTAAAAGTAAGCAAGAGTTGGACAGAGGCGTTTTGATAGGCGGTATATTTATATTTGGCGTTATGGGTATAATCTATCTTGTGGGTGCGTTGACAAACGTATGGTTTTATGAATACAACGGCGGTAAAAACGCTTTGCAAAGTGCCGGCAGTGTGGAGCAGGTAATGCCGCTTTTTATCACTATGGCAATGCCTAAATGGTTTTCATTTGTATTCTTATTTGCTCTTATTTCGGCTGCCATGAGCACGCTCTCTTCGCAATTTCACACGATGGGAACGGCAATAGGGCGGGATATTTACGAGCAGATTTTTAAAAGCAATAAGAACTCCATGTTTATCACAAGAATAGGCGTCGTTGTTATGATACTTTTTGCCGTTGTTTTGTCTTATATTTTTGATAAACAGCCCGCAATTATAGCACGAAGTACAGCTATATTTTTCGCTCTTTGCGCAAGTGTGTTTTTACCATCGTATGTCAGCGCTATATTTTGGCGCAAAATAACAAAGACAGGAGCTATAGCTTCTATGTTTGTGGGATTTATAACTTCAAGTTTTTGGTTGTTGTTTGTTCACTTTCAAGAAGCAAAAGCTCTTGGGTTTTGTAAAGCTATTTTTGGAGCAGACTCCATTTTCAGCGGCAAAATCATTTTCGTAGATGCTATGATTTTTGCTCTGCCTTTATCTGCTTTGACGGTAGTTATTGTTTCGCTTTTTACAAAAGGCGCTGAAAATTTGGCAAAGAAAAGTTTTTAAAAGACTTTTATTGTGGCACAAAACATAAATCAACTTTTTACATGCTGATAGGAATATTTTGCATGTAAAAAGCTAGGAAGTATCATAATATGCTTTTAATGCAAATCAGCATTTAAAACCACTTTTCTATTTGATCTGACTGCCGACATTTGACCTGTTTGACTGTCGCGTCTGAAATGAATGCCGTTTAGCCCGGAAAGCTCTAAAGCTTTTATTACATAACCTTTGACATCCTCGTTTTGATTGTATTTGAATTTAAAATTGGGATTTATCTCAAGTATCGTTTTTAGATGCTCTTTTGCTATAAAGACTTTTGTGCCTTCAAGTATTGATACTCCGGCATCCACAATGCAGCCGTCCCCCAAAGGTATGCCGGTAACGGAATTTGCTCCAAGAAGAGTGTTTTTGCCGATACTGACAGGATTGCCGTTTGTTCCGCTTAGTACCCCAAGTATGCTTGCTCCTCCTCCTACATCGCTTCCCTCGCCTACTACAACCGAAGAGCTTATGCGTCCTTCTACCATAACGGCTCCTGTGGTGCCCGAGTTGAAATTGACGTAACTCGCACCCGGCATTACAGCTGTTCCTTTGGCAAGATGCGCTCCCATTCTGACTTTTGAACTATCAAGTATACGCACTTTATCTTCGGGTATTATATGTTGCAAAAATCTCGGAAATTTATCGACAAAACTTATATAAGGGTATGTTCCGTCAAGTTTTAACTCTATTTCGTTCGCTTTTAGCCATTCAAGTTCTATCGGCACATTCAGAGACCATGCCACATTTTCAAGCAATCCAAATATATTTGTCAAGTTAAGAGAACGCAGAGGAGCTTTACCTAACGACAAAGCATATAGTTTTAGATAAGTGCTTTCTACCGATTGAGGAGTTTGGTCGTCAAATATGAAAGTTATCTTAAAATTATCTTCAAGACCTTCGGTTTGAGCTGTTTGATACAAATTTTTTATCACTTGTACATTTTTATGGTTGTCGCCAAAGGCATTTTTAATATATGGATAGAACATATTAAGAGCATTTTTGACAAACTTTTTTTTCACATCATACACAAATTCGCTTTTTGAAAAGTCAATTTTAATCCCACTCTCTTGAAGAGCTGCTATAAAAATCGCAGCACTTTCATAATTTTCTTTCCAATTTGCGACAGGATACGTTGCTTGTAAAATTTTATTTGTGTTTAGCTGTCCTCTGTCTACTCTTGCTATTCCAAAACCGATAGGTTCGCGATAATATTTACTTTTTCGAACATCTTGCACAAATGCTTGAAATTTTTTTGCATTCTCTATGGGTTTGATTGCCATTCTAGACTCCTTGCCGTTTTTTAAATTTTATTTTACTTTTTTGATGAACAAGCGCTATGGGCAGAGATAGGTTGAATTTTACTATTGTCACCGCCGCCGTTTGCGTTTATCTGTTCTATTGTTTTTAAAATTTTGTCTGCCGCATCAGCATATCTTTTAAAACTTATAGTCTCCTCATTGAAAATCGTTAAGGGTTTGCCTTTATCCGCACTTTCTCGTATACAAAGTTCTATAGGAATGCTGGTTAAAACCGGAACATTATATTCCCTGGCAAGCTCATTTGCAGTATTTTTTCCGAAAATTTCATACTCTTTATTGCAATCAGGGCAGATAAATCCGCTCATGTTTTCTACAATACCCGCTACGGGAATATGAAGTTTTTTGAACATATCAAGGCTTTTTTTGGCATCATCAAGAGCTACAATTTGAGGGGTCGTAACACAAACACCGCAAGTTACCGGCACGCTTTGCGCTAAAGTCAGCTGAGCATCTCCCGTACCCGGAGGCATATCTATAAATAAAATATCCAAATCGCTCCACAAAACATCTCTTAAAAGCTGTTCCATGGCTCTCATTATCATGGCCCCACGCCAGATAAGTGATTGTCCTTCAGCTGTCAAAACGCCCATACTCATCATCTCGATGCCATAAATTGTTATCGGCTTTAGCTTTTCGCCTACAACGGTTGGTTTCATGCCCGTTGCGCCAAGCATTCTCGGGATATTAGGACCATATATATCAGCATCCAAAATTCCGACTTTTTTGCCTTGTTTTGATAAATAAAGAGCTAAATTCACCGTTGTTGTGGATTTGCCCACTCCACCTTTGCCCGAACTTATCATTACAAAATTTTTTATGTTTTTAGTTATGTTCTTATTTGATTGTAAATTGTTTTTTTGTTCCGGAATTTTTGGCTGCTCAACATTTATCTCAGCCTCTATATTCTCTTTTTTAAGTGCGTTTAAAGCGTCCTCTTGCACTTTTTTTGCGATATCAGGATTTGCGGAGACTATACTGATATCAACAAAAGCTTTTTTATCTTTTATTATGATATTTTTTACAAATCCGAATGTTACGATATCCTTTTCAAACCCAGGATATTTTACGCTGCTTAAGAGTTTTCTTATATCATCTTGTTTAATCACGGTAACCTCTTCATTATAACTATGTATCGGTTTTTCACACTTTGGCTAAGATAAAATTATAGATATTCAACAAAAAACACTATATATTAGGCAATCTTAGGATTAGGAATGTAGCACAAAAAAGATAAAAAAAAGCTTTTAATATGTATAATATCGTAACACTTAAAATTTAAGGGGATTTTCTTGCTCGACGTATCTTTAATAGTTTTAAGCGCTGGAGCGTCAAATCGCTTTAAAATGAAAGTTAAAAAGCAGTGGATTCGAGTCGGCGATATTCCTTTGTGGCTTCATGCAACAAATAATCTCAGTAAAACATATTCTTTTAAAGATGTGATTGTAACAGGAAATGCGGATGAGATCTTTTATATGCGTAAATTTACCGATTTTAAGATCATTGAAGGCGGTGATACAAGACAATCTTCACTTGTAAACGCCTTACAACATGTTAGAACAAAATATGTTTTGATAAGCGACGCGGCGAGATGTTGCGTACCGACTTCTTTAGTGCAAAGACTTTTAAGCGAGACAGGAAACGCTGATGCAGTAGCGCCTTATCTTGCAGTAGTCGATACCGTTGCTTATGAAGACAATATGGCGATACACAGAGATAAAGTTAAACTGATACAGACTCCCCAGCTCTCTTTAACGCGGGCACTAAGAGAAGCTTTGAGACAAAAAAGCGAATTTACCGATGAAAGCAGCGCAATAAGAGCAAACGGCGGCAACGTAAAATATATATTAGGAGATACTGCGGCTGAAAAACTGACAACACTTGATACAAGCAGCAACATATTATCATCTTTAAAAACTCCCGTAAAGAGTTGTTTTTACGGTAGCGGATTTGACGTACACTCTTTTGAAGAGGCAAAACCTATGTATCTTGGCGGAGTAAAAATAGATGCTGATTTTGGCTTTAAAGCTCATTCTGACGGCGATGTAGCTATACATGCTTTGATAGACGCGCTTTTGGCGGCAGCAGGCGGTGGCGATATAGGTGAGTGGTTTCCGGATTTTGATGAAAGGTATAAAAATATAGATTCAGTCAAACTTTTGGAAAATATTTGTGCTTTTTTGGCAAAAGTAGGTTTTGAAATAGTTCATTGCGACTTGACTATAATAGCGCAAAAGCCGAAAATATCGCCCTATAAACAAGCTATATCAAAAAAATTGGCTTCTGTTTTAAACATATCTTCCGCACATGTTAATGTGAAAGCCACTACAACCGAGCATCTTGGTTTTATAGGCAGAGAAGAGGGTGTTGGAGTTTTGGCTTCGGCAACGCTAAAATATTACGATTGGACGGTAAATGAAAATATTAATTGTTGAAAATGAGGTTTATTTGGCTCAAAGTATCTCTACAAAACTTACTGAAGCAGGATATTTTTGCGATATAGTCACAAATATAAAAGATGCGCTTAAAAATGAGAAATATGATGCTGTGCTGCTTTCTACCAATATTTCCGGACAAAATTTTTATCCTATCATCGAAAAACACAAAAATTCCATCATTATTTTGATGATATCTTATATCAGTAGCGATACGATTTTAAACCCTATAAAAGCCGGAGCAAGCGATTATATACAAAAGCCTTTTATGATGGAAGAACTCTTGCGTAAACTTCAGCATTTGCGTATGCACAATAAACTTTTGCTTGAAAATAAAACATATTCATTGTATATGAAAAATTTGTTTTTAAATGTTAAAGTGGACTATCAAGCTATAACAAAGAAAATAACTTCGCCGATTTTAATTAAGAGCGCTATTCAAACTCATGCGGATGCACTTGTTTTTAATTATGCCGAAAATTTCAAAGAGCAGTTTAATTTTATTTCGCTCTCAAGCTCGGATGCATTTGAAAAGATTGCTAAAAATGACTTTAATACTCTTATGTATCTGGTCAATTTGCAGGATATCAAAACGGGCGATAAAAACAAAATATTCAATGTCGTAGAACAAAAAAGAGTGATAATCTCTTCCACAAATTTAAACGAAGAGTCGCCGTTTGAAAGTATAAAGATGACATCAGAAGACAATTTTTTTGAAAAACTTGATATTTTGACGATTGACGATTATGTAAAGAGCGTATTGATGCATTTTCAAGATAAACTGCCGGATACGGAATTATCAAAAAAACTTGGAATTTCGAGAAAAAGTTTGTGGGAAAGAAGGAAAAGGTATGGCATTAAGAAAAAATAGTAAACAGTTATTTGTTGATAAAGAGGCTTTAATAACGCTTGGTCTTATCAAGGAGGGGATACTGCACCCGGTACATAAGCTTATGGGCGGAGAGGAGGCTTACGAAGTTGATAAAAACGGATTTTATAAAGGCAAACGCTTTCCAATATCCTTTACATTTGCTCCAAATGGTAAGCGCAATCAGAATACCATAAAAAACGCCAAAAAAGGCGAAAAGCTTGAATTTATATTAAACGGTGAAAAACGCGGCGAGATAATTGTAGATGAAGTATTTGAAGTTGACCAAATGCAAAGAATCGTTAAAATATTCGGCAGTGCAGACACTGAGAATCTTGTTATTGAGCGACTTTTAAAAAGGCTTGGGAATTGGGCTGTAAGCGGAGATTTTGCTATAGATTCCGATTATGTCGGAAATGTCAAACGGCAGATAGCAGACGCTAAAAAATCTTTGGGTGCGCAAAAAGTATCTGCTATCATGATGACGGCAAATCCTTTTCATAGAGCGCATGAAAGGCTCATTAGAATTACCCTTGAAAAGAGCGATTTGCTTGTAATATTTTTACTGAAACCTTACGAGCAAGAAGGACTTTTGCCTTTTGAATTGCGTAAAAAAACTTTGCAGTATTTTGTGGAAAACTATGTGCATAAAAATCGTGTTTTGATTATTCCTTTTGATAACTCTTACGTTTATGCCGATAATAAAAACGCTGTTCTTGATAGCATCATAGCGCATAATTTCGGTTGCAACAGAATGGTTTTTAGTGAATATTACAGCGGTATTGGGGTATATTATGATAAAAATCATATGAAAACGGTTCTTGATGAATATGATGATTTGCCGGAAATCGATATTGTTGCAAAATTTGTATTTTGCAACGAGTGTAATACGCTTGTAAATTCGCGCACTTGTCCTCATGGCACGCATCATCATATCAAATATAACTCTTCATCTCTTTTGGCGCTTTTGCAAGCAGGCATTTTACCGCCGGCTGTACTTATGCGAAAAGATATATCAGCCATCATTTTAAGCAGTATTTATCCGAGTCGTTTCAAAAACGTCACGCAAATTTATGATGATCTTTTCCCAAGTATGGGATTGATTGAAGCGCACAATGAAGAGGATTTTTACATTGAACTTATGAAACTTTATCAAACAACATCCTTAACATAGGAAAAGATATGCAAAAACTATTTTTGACATTTTTATATTCCGGTCTTTTTCCAAAGATTCCCGGAACTGCCGGAACAATCTTTGGCGCATTGATAGCGTGGCTTTTGCTTAATATTTTAAATATAGAATCTCTTTTTCTGATAACTGTCTTAACAAGCGTTATAGCGATTGGTATCATCAATAGATATGAGCAAAGCAGTGGCATACACGACAATCAGCAAATTGTGATAGATGAAGTGGTCGGCATTTGGCTTGCCATTTGCGTTAGTTTTTCAACAGGTGTTTTGCAAATTTTACTTTGCGTTATATTTTTTAGAATATTTGACATAAAAAAGCCTTCTATCATCGGGCGGATAGATAAAAATGTAAAAGGCGGTTTTGGCGTTGTTGGAGACGATCTTGTAGCAGGGTTGTTTGCAGGAATCATAAGTGCCGGCATTTGGCAATTGATTAGCAAGATAGAGATAATTCAAAACCTCAATTATTAAAAAACTTTTTACAAAACCATTTTGCGTTTTATTTTCTTTAATATTGTGCAAGTATGCAAAGAAACCGTTATAATAAACCTAATATACATGAGTTTTGGTAACCCGTATTTTATAAAATTTTCTATTTTTATGAACATAATATAAATAGTATGCAATATTTAAGTACATAATAATATTTTTTTCAATAGAATATGCGGATATATTTGCAAAAAATGGTTGTCGAACATTCAAGAGCCTATGTTGCCATGTAAAGACTTGTATATTTAAGCAATGAAAGAGTTGTAGCCGTGTAGCGCAATTTTTTTGTAGAAATAGCGATAAAAGTGCTATTGATTTGCAAAAAAAGAGGAAAAACGATAAAAATCTGCTCTTCAGATTTTTACGACTTACAGAAAGGGCGGTTAATGAAAAAACTTACTGATGTCTGGTGGAATGATGAATTTATGTTCCTAAGGACAGGAAATTGTGTGAGTAAAAATATTTTAACACTTCTTTTATTTTATTTTTCTAATTTTCCATTAATTAAATGGTCTTGTACTTATCAGCTTAAATATGGTATTATAAAATTGGAAATGAGTTTTAATAATTTTGAACTAATTTATAATAGGATGGTGGATAATGCGAAGTGATAGTACTTTCGGCGTCAAAGCTGAAAACAGTTCCGGTTTTTTGCTTTGGCAAGTAACCTCTTTATGGCAAAGGAGAATAAGAAAACTCCTTAATAGAAAATACCAAATTACTCACGCTCAGTATGTTCTTTTAGCGAGTACCTATTGGTTGTCGCCTTATAATAATGAAGTGACGCAAAACTTATTGGTACATCATACCAAGATAGAAGCTATGAATGTTTCACAAGTTTTGAAAAAGTTGGAAGATATGAACTTGATATCAAGGAAAGGTCATTCGTTTGATGTTCGCGCAAAAGCCGTTTTTTTAACTGAAGTCGGACAAGATTTGATACAAAAAGCCATTAAAGATATCGAAAAAATAGACGCAGACTTTTTCAACAAACTCGATAACGGATTAGCAGACTTTAATAACTCCTTGTTACAACTGATAAGTTATCATGATGATTAAAGCATAAAGAGGTTTGATTAAAAATATTTATTTGATATTTTTATCAAACCTCTTTATATGCTCCTATAGAGAGGATTTTTTCAAATCTTTTATCTAATCTTGTTTTATCATCTAATCTATCTAAATATTGTAATGTCTTGACAATATAATCTTTTATAGCTTTGCTTGCTCCCTCTTTATCTCTATGTGCTCCTATAAGAGGTTCTTCTATAACATCATCTATGAGATTTAAATTCTTCAAATCTTCAGCTGTAATACGCATAGCTTTTGTTGCACTCTCTTGCTTTTCCGGATCATTCCATAAAATAGCTGCACAGCCCTCCGGAGATATAACTGAAAATACGGAATATCTCATCATGGCAACTTTATCTGCTACTCCAAGTGCTAATGCTCCTCCGCTTCCACCTTCTCCTATAACTATGGATATTGTTTTAGTTTTTAATTTACTGAGTTCATAAAGATTTCTTGCTATTGCTTCACTTTGTCCGCGCTCTTCCGCACCAATTCCCGGATATGCACCCGGAGTGTCTATGAAAAACACGACTGGGAGATTAAATTTTT
>JAIRSJ010000082.1 GCA_031255525.1 Campylobacteraceae bacterium | reverse complement strand
CATATTGAGCGCGCATTTTGGCTCTTTATATCTTCTCTTTCTCTTTTTTTGCTATATTGGCTTTATACGCATTTACATCAAATTTTAACCATTTTAAAAGAGGAGCTGCTATAAAAACGGAACTGTAAGTTCCTATAACAATGCCTATCGTGAGCACTAAGGAAAATCCGTATATAGACTCTCCTCCAAATACCAAAAGAGCCAAAACAACAAATATTGTAGTCAAAGACGTAAGAATCGTGCGCGATAGAGTCTTTGAGACAGACACGTTTATGATGCCAAAAAGATTGTTGTTTTTTGAGATTTTAAGCTCGTCGCGAATTCTGTCGAAAATCACAATAGTATCGTTAATAGAGTATGCAAGCAAGGTCAACACTGCAGCCAGAATTTCCAAATTTACATCTATCTGAAGTATAGAGATGATACCTATTATGATAAATACGTCGTGAAATTCGGATATGATAGCCGCTATTCCGAAACGCCATTCAAATCTGAAAGCTATATAAACCAAAATAGCAATGAGTGACAAAACAATCGCCATAAGTCCTTTTTTGCGAAGTTCATCTCCGACTTTCGGTCCTACCATGCCGACTTGTCTTAACTCAAACTCTCCCGTACCTTGAAGCACAGCTATGATTTTGTCACCGATATCCTCTCCGACACTCTCCATGCTGCTTGAAAATCTTATAGCTACCTCATCTTTACCGCCAAACTCCGTGACACTTGCGCCTTTAAAAAAAGGCTCCTTTGCTATATGTTCGCGTATTAAATCGATTGGAGCATCACCATTGCTGTATTTAACTTGCGCCACCGTGCCACCGGCGAAATCTATACCGTAATTCAAACCTTTAACGCTCAAGGTAACGGCAGTGATTATCCAGAAAACAAGGGAAATAGCCACCATAACACTGCTAAATTCCATAAATTTATATATTTTAGATTGATTAAATATCTCCATAACCACCCTTTTTCTTCATGCCGAACCATAACACAAGATTTTTACTTTTTTCTATTCTGTTTATAACAGCTTCATATACGCCTCTTGTACCCAAAATAGCCGTAAGCATTGATATAAATACGCCAAAACTTAAAGTTATGGCAAAGCCTTTCACAGGTCCGGTACCATAAACGTATAAAACCAAAGCTACTATAATGGTTGTAAGATTTGAATCCAAAATAGCGGTAAAAGCGTTCTGATATCCCTTTTCTATAGCATTTTTCACACTGCTGCCCATACGCAGCAACTCTCTTATACGTTCATTTATAATGACATTCGCGTCTATTCCCATACCAACCGTTAAGATGATACCGGCCATTCCGGGCAATGTTAGCGTTGCACCAAAAAGTGCGATAAGTCCGATTAAGATGATTAAGTTGCTGGCAAGTGCCACGCATGCGATAACTCCTGCAATTCTATAATAAAAACACATGAAAATGACAACGGCGGCAAATCCACTTACAAGCGCTATCAAACTTGCTTTCACGCTATCAGCGCCCAAAGATGGTCCTACGCTGCGCTTTTCCAACATTGTAACCGGAGCTAAAAGAGCTCCGCTTCTTAAAGCAATAGCAACATCATTTGCCTCATCTATAGTAAAAGAGCCGGTTATTTGTCCGCTTCCACCGCCTATTCTATCAATGATATTAGGCGCGGAATAAACAACATTATCTAAAACTACGGCAAGTCTTTTGCCTCTATTTTTGCCTGTAAAATCTCCGAATATCCTAGCACCTTGAGAGTTAAGCGAAAAGGTAATCATAGGTCTGTTATTCTGGTCAAAAGCAACCCCGGCATCGGTTAGCATAGAACCGTCCAATATCGGAACAACTTTGACAAGGTATCTTTTGTTTGGATCTCTATAATCGGATAGTACAACATCTCCATACAAAGCTGCCTCTTCCTGGCTAATAAAGTTAGCTTTGCCGTTTCTGTCTTCATCCACCGCCATTAACTGCAAATGAGCCGCTTTCGCGATAAGTTCGCGCGCTCTTTGCTCCTCTTCTTGAGTTTTGATGCCGGGAATCTCGACTAATATCTGGTCTTCTCCCTGCTTTGCAACCGTAGGTTCGGCAAGTCCGAATTGATCAAGCCTGTTTCGTATCGTCTCCACAGCTTGCAAAACAGCCAGACTTTTTACATTTGCTTTTTCGGAATCGTTTATGGTTATCGTGTAGCCAAATCCTTGTTTATCTACAATAACCCCTTTTGTCTCTTTAATGAAACTATCCAAATCAGCCTCTTTGCTTGGGTCTAAAAGCTCCAAAGTTATTTTGTCGTTATCAATTTTAAAAGAACCTGTCATAATGCCGTTAGAATCTGAATGATACTTTATGCCTGATGCGATAGATTTCATTTTTGAGCCTATGGCTTCATCTGTCTGAACACCAAGAAGCATATACAAACCACCTTGCAAATCAAGTCCCATAGCAACTTTAGGAGCTTTGTCTATACTCAGCAAAATACGCTCAAAAAATGTCAATTGACGCTCATTTGCAATAGCACCGGTTTGATTGAGAGTCAAGACTTTTCCGTCTCTGACTTCGCCATCTAAAGTTGTAGATGGTTTGAAAGTAGGCATAGAAAAAAATATACCGAAAACTGTTGCGACAACAAATATTATTAAACGGTAATTTAAGACTCTATTTTTCATCCAATCTCTTTGCAATATGCTCTTTAACGATTTTAACAATTACATTATCATTAAGTTTTATTTTGATAAAATCGTCCTCAACATTTGTTACTTCGCCGACAAGTCCGCCGCTTGTAATAACTTTGTCGCCTTTTTTGAGCTCTGAGAGCATAGTTCTATGAGCCCTGGTTTGGCGCTGCTGAGGCAAAATAATAAGAAAGTAAAAAATTGCAAATAGCACGATAAGGGGTAGTATTGAAGTTAAAAGATTTCCCTCTTGCATACAAGTCCTTTGATAAAAAAAATTTAGGTAAGTATTTTACCACCTTTATTATAATAAAAGCCTTTGTTACAGCAGTATGTTTATCATCTTTTATCTATCTGGCGCTTTTTGGCATCACCAATTACATAGTACATTCATTATTTGCTCTGATAGGTTTTCGTCTTCTTTTAAGAGCTTCAAAGCAAGAATATTTTCTGACAGGTTTTTTTATAGGTATATTGTGGTTTTATTGGATATCTTTTAGTTTCAGATATTATGGCGATTTATATTGGATGATACCTATAGTAGTATTGCTGATAGCAATTGTTTACGGGACGCTTTTTCTGATTCCCGCACTCATTTCAGGCTCGCATTATGTGAAAGCTTTTTTGCTTTTGCTGCTCTCGCAAATAGCCCCTTTTGGCTTCAATTGGTTTAACTTTGAATTAATATTATACTATACTCCATTTGGATTAACACCTTTGCACGTGGGCTTTTTAATGGCTTCGGTGTTAATTTTTGCAAGCAAAAAAAGAGGTTCTAAAATAATAGCTTTTTGTCTACTTTTGGCTTCTATCGATTATTCAAGCAATTCCTTGCCTAAAAAACCGGATATTGATATTGAGCTCGTACACACAAAAATATCTCAAAGCGATAAATGGGAAAATGAAAACATAATAAAGTCGATAAGAGAAGATTTTAATATGATTGAAAAAGCCATAAAAGATAAAAAAAGACTTATCATTCTGCCGGAAACGGCATTTGCGCTCTATTTAAATAAAAATGAAATCGTTATCGAAAGATTGCTGCAATACTCCGAAGATATAGCTATTATCACGGGAGGATTGGCTTATGAAGACGGCAAATACTATAACTCTGCATACTTTTTTGATAAAAGGCAGATGAAAAGAGCGGACAAAGTAACTCTTGTACCGTTTGCAGAAAAAATTCCTCTGCCCGATTTTTTAGTTTCGCTAACAAATGATATATTCTTTGATGGTGCCGAAGACTTTACGGAAGCTTCAAGACCTACGGATTTTGAATTAGACGGCATAAAAATACGAAGCGCTGTCTGCTTTGAAGGAAGTTCAAAAGCGATATATGCGAATGAACCGAAATATATAAGCGTCATAAGCAATAATGCTTGGTTTTTGCCCTCAACAGAACCTGTACTGCAAAACTTGATGCTCTCTTTGTATGCAACAAAAGCTAACGCCATAATCTATCACAGCATAAACGGTTCGCAAAGCGTTATCATAGAACCCAGACAAAGTTTAATAAGCCGCATTTTGACAAAGGTTAAGGGTTGATAGATAAAAAACAGGCGCAAAATTTGAACACACGGCATGCAAAATATTTTGATTTATCTTGAAAAAATTTTAATTTTGTAAAAAAGTAGAAAAAATATTGAAAAACTATCAATATATATATTGACAAATATTAAATATTGGCATAAAATGGCGCTTATAATTTTTTTATAAGGAGTTTTTATGGCAAAATGCACATGCGAATGTGATGAAAATGCACAGCAAAGTGTAAGCTCAAAGGTAATCCGACATATATTATGTACAAAATCAAATCAAAATTTGGTTATCGGAACTACCGAGAAACTGTTGCCCACATTGTTCTGGCTTGGTATAATTGCGAGTATTGGATTGGCATTTAAGGCATCAAGCAGCGTCGCGTTTTTTACAAACAACGCTTTTTATATAATACTCTCTTTTATCGGATTTTTAATCGCTTTTTTATTCGTTGTAATTATTAGTTTTTACACAATTTATATTCTAAAAACTTTAAAAGATACTGTTGCATGCAAATGTGATGAGAGTTGCGAATGCGAAAACATTAAAGCAAACGATACCCTAAATTCATCGGTATCCGAGACACCAATAAAAAAGAAACCGGGACCAAAAAGAGTGGTTAAAAGAAGCAGAAAGCCAAAAGCAACAACAACTGTCGCCGAATAATAAAAATCCGCGCATAAAACGCGGATTTTTATCTATCAAATAAACTCTTTTTATATTCAAAGCTTGCAAATAGTGTAAAAGATTTTTAAAACATAGCTAATGAAATGCCAATTCATCAAAATTAAAATTGACAATAATAACAAAGACTAATGTTATCTTTCAAAAATAATTTGCAGTGAAATTTTCGCTCTTAATCTCGGTAAAAACAGCTATTTTTTAAATAACTCTTTATTTTCGGGATTATTTAGCAATGCTTCGAGAGATTTCTTTAAATTATCCTCTCTCGTATGTGCCTTTTTTGGAGCGGGCGCTATCTTATCGACAGCCATATTTATAAAAATAGGCAAATCCTCAATGCTGACTCTTGCAATCGCTCCAATCGGAACACTCACAAGCGAAGCAAAATTATCTTCACCGAATCCGGCTTCAAAAGTAAGACACTCACCTGTTAGTCTTGCGGTTGAAAGAGTATAGTTTTCAAGCGCAAAAAACGTAAGCGGCTGAAAATTTTTCGTTATATGAGAAGGAAGATCCGGTTCAAAACTTACATGCGAAATATTTGTCAAAATGATAAAAGGCGTATCATTTTTTAAAAGCAACGAAAGTACTTGCGCAAGAGCTTGATAAATTGTATGCGCAAACTCTTTGTCATTTAAAAATTCATGCGGCTTCAATCAATCTCCTTAAATTCATCTACAAGTTTTTTTATCTCATTTATACCTATCTGCCAAAATTTCTCATCTTCTATATCAAATCCGAAAATAGATACTAATTCTTTTGGACTTTTACTGCCGCCTGCGGATAAAAACTCCAGATACTTTTGTTTGAAATTATCCATCTTGCCGCCTTTATAAAGACC
>JAIRSJ010000081.1 GCA_031255525.1 Campylobacteraceae bacterium | reverse complement strand
AAATTTTTTCTCCAAGCAAAAAACCTATGGCTTTTATACTTTTTTCATTAAGGTCTTTTTCAAAAATTCCTCTAATATCGTACTCTCTAAAAATGTGTTGCATTTTATATCTTTAATTTGAAAAATTTACCGTACGGATTTGCCTCAACCAACTCAAAAAGCTCGCGGTCGTATTGTTCCAAGTAAAATAGTTGTACATAAGTAGAATTGTACATAGCTTCATCAACTACCAAAAGTACACCGTAAGTTTGCAGTTGTATTAGACTATATATGCCATCATATCGCAAGTTTTGAACATTTACACGAAATCCGTCCGACTGATAGCCTGCTTGAACAAATCGCTTTATCGGATATGTTCGTTTATCCGGCGCTATCAAAAGATTTTGCTGTTTATCAATAGAAAATTCTTGATCTAAAGCGATAATATTTCCCATATCTTTGCTTCCTCTTGAGATAAGAAAGAAGGGTTGTCTTACACTCTTGCCACTCATCAAATCAAGATAACTAAATCTCATAATCGTAGGATATATATCCAACATTCTATAAGGCAGATAAAAGTATATATCTCTGCTCTTTTTTGGCAAATTCACATCTTTTTTTAGAGAAACTATAAAATCATTCGAGTTTATAAAACCATAATCTTTCATCATCCATGCAATATTATTGCTTGGCAATTCTATCTTATCTGTTTTAGACCTGTTTTGATTCATTTTTTCTATCAAATATCTTTTTTCGGTATACTCCACATCAAGCCTTGCCATATTTGCAGCGCTCTTTTGATCGTGAGAAAGAGCGAAACTGACAGGAAAATTAACATCCCCATTATGTTTTCCTCCATCAATAAGCGTCTTTACATCGCTGTAGTAACGTATAGGATAGCCATAATCCCACCAAGTGAGTACATAATCTTCCCTACTTGCATTTTTCCCGAAATCTTCTATAAGTTTAACTTCATCTTGCACAAAAACAGTGCCTGTTCTGTAATTCCAAGCATGTTTTATGAGTGGATTTAAAGCAAATGCAACTGCTACAAACGTAAAAATTGCAGATAATATTAAGGCTATCTTTTTATTTTTAATGTATACATGCACTAATTCCGTAATTCTGAAAATGAAAAATCCAATTCCAAATGCGACAACAGGAGTAGCGTACATAGCAAAACGAAGACCTCCTTTGAACGACATAAGTCCAAGTCCGAGAAGAGGCAGCATGATAAGCATAACAGGTCGCCTGAAACATAGCCAGCCGTATCCTATAATAGCTATTGTAAACAAAAATATATTTCCGCTTGTTCTTTCTGCTATGTCCATTATATTGACTGTTGTTTGAGCCTCCACTATAGTTTGTGCTACTGAGAAGAAGTGCAGCTCTCCATCCGCAATAGTACCTTCTCTTTGAAAGATGTAAGAGTTTAACTGATCCATTATTGGATTTATGCCACCTGTTATGAAGAATATGGCTATAGAACACGCAAGTATATATAAAGCAAATTTTTCGAATTCTTTTTTAAAGGTTAACAAAAACAGTGCTATTACGCCTATAAGTCTTACGATAAAAGGTGCCCCCATCATACCTATTAACATGATAGATAAAAGCTGATAGCTTGATGTGTTTTGCACTGAAGGCAAAATCTCTCTCATGCTTAACTTTTTATTTTGAATAGCTTCAATTAGCAGCATATACGCCGTATAAAGTATAACAAGACCAAAAAATGCAAATTCCAAAGAGTAGCTGGAAGGATACCACCATCTATATACTACTATTTCAAGACCGCTTAAAAGCAGATATTTTCTCTCTTTTGTTTTTATTGATAGTGCAATTGACCATACAAGAAGCATCGGAAATAAAATATTAAACATATCGGTGTCATAATATCCGATTACAGTTCGTGAATAGTAGCTTACGCCTATACTCGTGAATAGTGCCGCTATAAAACCCGTCAATAAAAGATTTAGCCTGCTTCCAATAAGAATTATCGGTATGACAACCAAAGAAGCCCCAAATATCGGCAGATAAAATATTATTGTTTCAAGAGAAAACGGCAGTATATCGTAAAGAAAGTGAGTTAATTTCGGCAATGACTCTTCTGTTGGCGAAAGGTCAAATTCCTGATGGCAATTTTGTTGATAATATTCGCCCATACTCGAATTATCTTTATCACAAAAAATTAAATCCCTTGCACCCTCTGCCCAATAATACGAGTCGTTGGTTGTTACCATGAACTCGTCATTCCACTGCATTCTATCATTGCCGGGAACATCCATTTGATACACCCATGTAAGTCTGACAAGGGACGAAAAAATAAAAGCAAAAACTATTAAAGCAAAGATATAAACATTTCGCAATCTATTTGTAGGTTCCACTAGGAATTTCATAAACACCTTTCATACGTACGGAATTTTTTTCAAAATGTGATATTGTAGCTAATAATAGTTAAAAAAACAGATAATTTTAAAATAAATTTGAGAGCAGAGGCCTTATTTGACCTCGACCTCTTCTTTGATTGTTTCTAAAAGTTTCTTGCCGATACCTTTGACGTTCAAAAGCTCGTCAACATTTTTGAACTTGCCGTTCTTTTCGCGGTATTCCACGATGGCTTCAGCCTTTTTTTCTCCCAATCCCTTGATTGATGATATCGCTTTTGCGTCGGCAGTGTTGATATCAACCTTTGCAAACAAAGAGAGAACCAAAAACATCAACATGAATAAGATTTTTTTCATGCAGACCTCCATTCTTAAAAATAATTTCATATTGTACACAATAAAAAATTATACAAAAATAAAATATTAACGTAGATAAACAATTAAAATTAAATTTTTTCAAGCTCACTATTTATCATATCCGAAAATACGCTCTTGTATCCTCTGTTTGTCGGCATTTTTTCACTCATCATCAAAAGTGAACGCCCATAATCCTCTTTAGTCAAATTTCCTTTTAAAAGCTCGTACTTCAGATACAGCCAATAGGTATTTAGTGTGTCGCTTTCACAATACTCTTTTATCTTTTCAAGCTCATTTTTAAGATATAGATCCATTACCTGCTCACCGCTTACGTCATACTTTCCTGGGAGTCCCGCCATAGTGCAAACATGATCAAGTTTCAATCCTCTAACGGCTCCGAAATCACTTATATGATCCATCAAATCCACATGAAACCTATCACTATAGCGATATCTGTAACTATCCCATTTGCTTTTGCCAAGCTCTTTATTATCAGTTTCAAAGTACGCAGGACACGATAGATTGTACTTCATGGCACGTGTTAAAATCATAGGAATGTCAAAATTACGTCCGTTAAAACTTACGAGTTTTGGATTTTTTCTATCAATAAATGATAAAAATGAACTTATCAGTTCTCTCTCGCTTTTGCCCTCCATACTGTTTACCCTTATAAACATTCCAAAATCATCTGCAATTACAGCAGAAATTGCCGCTACTTGGTGAAATACTACAGGTAAAAATTCGCTTCCGCTTATCTCTTTTTGTCTATTCATCGCGAGAGATGCTACAGTCGCATTATCTCCTTCAAAGCCGAAAATATCTCTTATCAAGTCAAAATCCGGTATTGTTTCACAATCAAACACACAAATCATTAATTATCCTTTTGGTTTTGGTTTTGTACAATTATAACTTATTTTAATTCTTTAAGGATATCAATAAGATGCAAAGAATAGAGTATCTGATAGTTCTTTTCTTTCTAAAATTATCCAAAATTATGCCGTCGTTTTTTACGTTTAGTGTATTTAACTTTTTTGGAATTATATTTTTTTATGCATTAAAAAGAAGGCGAAATCTTGCCATCTCAAATCTCGCGAAAGCATATCCGGATAAAGATAAAAAGGAGATCTTTGTTCTTGCAAAGAGATGTTTTAAAAGTGTTGCCACGACCGCCGCTGAAATTATGTTGCTTATAAACGAAAAAAAGAGTATTGATGATTTTTTAATAAATAAAGATGAAATTTTAAAAACTATAGCAAATATCGCAAAAGATAACAAAAAAGGAGTTATTTTTATAACTGCGCATTTTGGCAATTGGGAGATTTTACCGCATTTTTTAGCTATAGAGGGTTATCCTATGATCGGGATAGGAAGAGAAGGGGATAACGCATTGATAGAAAAAAATTTAACAAAACCGTTTAGAGAAAAATACGGAAACCATAATGTGTATAAAAACGAAGCTATGAACAAAATGGTAAAAACTCTTAAAAATGGTGGAAATGTCGGTTTGTTGATAGACCAAAAGATGGGACATGCAAATAGCGTTTTGACAACCTTTTTTGGTATAAAATGCCGCACAACTATTTCAGTTGCGAGTATGAAATTAAGATATGATTCTTTGGTTATCCCAATGTTTGCAAAACGTCAAGAGAGCGGAAAATATAAGATAATTTTCTATGGCGCGGCAGATTATAGGGCAGAAGATAAAGAGAACAAAACAGATAAGATAAAAGCAATGACACAATATTATAACGATATTTTAGAACGTGCCATAAAAGAAGCACCGGAACAATGGTTTTGGATGCATAACAGGTGGAAGTGTAACTAATATTTTATTATTTTACGTAATGAAAGTATTTTTGCAACACCAAAAGAGATATCAATTTTTCACACTCTTTGTTTTGAAACTGCCCAACAAACGTATGCGCATTTTCTATGATTTTCAAGGCCTCATTGGTATGTTCTATGTAATAATTTAATTTCTCTTCCAGGTCAGAATAGTCTTTCTTAATCTCAATGTAGTGATAATCCCCGACAAGCGTTCCTTCCATAAACCATGTTTCGTAAGTTGGCTTCGGCATAACGGCTATAGAATTTGATGACATTACCCACTTAAGATTTGTCGCGACATCGTTTCTCAAGGCAGAGTATAAACTTGAAATCAAGATGTGCCCCAATAGTCATGTGTTTGGCAATCCACTCAGGATGCTTTGCGTTTTTATTTACTTGACCTAAATCACACATATGATGGTCAAAATACATCTCCCAAAACTTCACACGATGCGGCTGATAGACAGCAAGCCGCCCCAATAGTTTATCTTTTTTCTCTTCAAATCTTTTTTTATCTTTTACAAACATAAAATGTCTCACTCTATCTAAATTCAAGAGTACAGAATTTTGATTATCTCTGCCAATAGGTCTACTTTTTACTACGGAGGGTATTTTAGGAACACCCATTGCGTCACCAAATATAGGTGAAAAACGGTTGTTTCCCGGAAAATATCGTATATCAAATTTATAATTGTGTGCAATTGGTGTTTTGACAACTTTTTGCTATTTTTAGTCGCGAGTATGAAATTAAAATACGATTCTTTGTTTATTCCGACGTTTGCAAAACATCAAAAGGGCAGAAAATATGAGATATTTTTTACGGTGCAGTTAATAAATCTTACTTTGTAACCACGAAAGCATTTTCAAAAAAGTTATATATGGTTTCTATCGCAATAATTCCACTTTATCTTGAAGATTATATAGTGATTATTTTGCCAGTATAGACTTTATCAGATTTTCATGACTGTACTTAATGTTTGCCAACGTCAAATTTTTATTATATGTGTCGATATTGTTAGCAAAATTATTTATAAACTCCTCTAATTGTTTTGAAAAAGTATCTATCGATGAAAATTGAAGCGTTTCTCCTATGTCAAACTCTTGTAAAACCTCAGGATTAATTTCAGGAGATATCAAAACAGGCTTATAAAAACCAATAGCCGTAAATAACATTGCGCTTGATTGGTAGCGATATCTTTCTGCTGCATACGGCATAATAAGCACATCAATACCCAAAAGTGCCTCTTGCCACTCCTGGCCTATAAGATTTTTATGTAAAAATTCAATGTCTGAACAATCTTTATACTCCATCATATAAGCATCGAAAGCTTTGGCATCTTCAACTCTTGTAGTCGCACCCTGCACCACAAGCTTGACTTCTACTTGAAATTTTGCTTTTTTGAATGCTTCAAGAAAAAAGCCAAGATTTTTTTCTCTTCTGAATTGCCCAAAAAAACCTATTTTTAAAGGTTTTTTATGTTTAAATTGCGCAGATATATTGACATTTAAAGGTTTATATATAGGCGGCAAAATTGTAGTTATATTTTTTATATTAAGATTTACAAAATCTTCCCTTAAAGTCATTATTTTGAGATTAATATTTTTATATTTTTCGCATATTTTCGCATATTTTAAAAAACGATTTTTTTCTTTTGGAATGATTCCGTGAAAGATGAAATATATAGATATGGGAGAATTTTTGAGTTTGCTGTTTTTCAACATGCGTAAAAATCTGAATGATGCTGTAGGAATTATAATAGCGTCACACAATCCTTGTTTTGCTTTTTCGTAAGCGTCATCAAACCATTTTAATCGTCTCGTTTCACGCAGTATAGACAGCCACATCTTTTTTAGTTTGCCTACCCCAGCGTAGCTGATAGCTTCTCCGCCATTTAAATATTCCACATCCGTTTTATAGTTTATTTTGAAAGGGAAATTTTTTGGAACAAAAAATATAGGCTTATGCCCTTGTTGCTTTAATTCATCAACTAAAATTCTATCAAACTCCACTTCATGACCTGCCGGCATTACGATACTTTCTAAAATAGCTACCCTCATAAATTACTCCTTAAAGTTTTCCGTTTGATTTATTCAGATAATAAAGTTTTACATATTTATTCATTGTATAAAAATAGTGATTTACAGATAGTATCCACCCCATTTTTCCATCCAAAAATCCACCTTGTATGAAGTAAACCTTTATAAATGCCCAAAGCGGTCTTAATATTATATCGCTAAAAAAATGGCACTTTTTGCCCTGAGTCATATATTTTTGCGACGCAAGAGTAGTGTAGTTGTTCATTTTATTGAAATATTGCTGCCAATTATCATAGCTATAGTGAAGCATAAAATTTTTCATTTTTTTATTGGGATAGGGTGTAATTATGGCCGGATGCACAAAACCTTCTACACACACATCGACCCTTGGCATTAGTCGACATACAAAATCTGAGCGCAACACTCCATGCGTGGCTTTATTGAATTGAAATCTGTTTTCGCGCTTAATAAAATATGCATTTTTTTCATTTTTGGCTACGACAGTCTCTATCTCAGAAGCTAACTCTTTCGTGATTCTTTCGTCTGCATCGAGAAATAGTATCCAATCGTGTTTTGCTTGTTTTAGCGCAAAGTTTTGTTGTGCACCCCAATTACCGTTCATCGCATGCTGCACGACTTTTGCTCCTAAACTCTGCGCTATGTCGGCAGTTTTATCAGAACTAAAATCATCAATAATCACTATTTCATCAGCAAAATCACAGCTTCTAATACAACCTTCTATATTATGTTCTTCATTTTTTGCTAAAATCAGTACAGAAACATCAATCATCTCTTATCCTTGCATCTGTTTTTAAAGATAGTATATTTTCCATAAAGTTTTCCAAATACTGGACATTTTTCTACACTCCACCAAAGAAATTTATATTTAATATTCATGTTAGTAACTAATCGCTCAAAACGTTTTTGTTTTAGATAATTTTTGCATGTTTCCGATTCCTCATGCCTTAACGTATCAAATGCAAAATTTAGATATAAAGTTTTGATAGCGTATTTTATGGCTTTTTTTTGACACAACGAATAAGCCTCTAAACAATTTGTTTTGGCAAGTTTTTCGCGTTCCATCCAAGCTCTGAATACTCCGTACACATTTGTCGGATTTATAAACAGCGACGTTGTAGAATTTTCATTTGTTCTGTTATAGTAATAGTACGCCTTCTGCGTAAAAAATATTTTGCGTGCACTTAAGATTAATGATGGCACGATAAAAAGATCTTCAAATATTATGGCAGGAAATCTTATTTTTTTAAACAGATCTGCTTTGAAAAGAATATTCCACATGTAACTTGGATACCAGTCGGTAAAAAATTGCTGTAAAATTTTATTTCGGCTTGAAATATCTAATCTTTTCTCAAAAAGAGATATGCTGCTTTTTCTGACGTTATAAAAATTACTTATGAGAATATCGGTTTCCTCTTTTAACGCAATATCAGTTAATTCTTCGTATGTTTTTAAATCAAGATAATCATCCGAGTCTACAAAAGCTATGTACTCTCCGCTTGCTACATCAAGTCCTGCATTTCTCGCACTACCTTGTCCGCCATTGGCTTTGTGTACGACTTTTATCCTTTTATCTTTCGCGGCGTATTCATCGCAGATTTTTCCGCAATTATCAGGCGAGCCATCGTCTATCAAGATGATTTCTAAATTTTTATACGTTTGATCTATAATTGAGTCAAGACATTTTTTAAGATAGATTTCAGCGTTATATATCGGAACAATAACCGATATGAGCGGTTGTTTTTTCAATTTGTACCTTCTTTTTTCGTATAGATTTTATTTCCATTTTTAATACGCCAAAGTGATATGGTGCGAGCTGCTGTCCATTTTAGAGTTTCGCTTGTTTCATTGCGATCGCTTATTTTGCCGACCTCATCATTTTTTGCCCACAAGCGATAATTGAATGCTTCGTTTGTATCATCAAAAAGACTTGGCAAAATACTGCTGTATTTATGCCCTTTTTCACCTATTAATTCTACAAGCGTGGGTATCATTTGTGTATGAGAACCGACCCTTGCTTCCATAAACCACCCTTTCTTAATTCCCTTGGCGTAAAATATAGCCGGTACGGCAGATAATGTTTTTGTATCCACATTTTTTATAAAAGAAAATCTTTCCGCATGATCGCCCGTAATCGCAAAAAATGTGTTAGGTTCAACAATAAGAGTATCTTTTATGAAATTGCCGATAGCTTGATCCGCGTACCAGATATGCCCTAATGCGTTTAGAGTTTTATCATCATTATCTATCTCCGGCGGGAGGGCAGATTTGAGATGTTTTGCGTCAAATCCCTCTTTTGCGACATCAATCGTGTAAGGCGGATGATTGCTTGTCGTGAGAATGAAATGAAATGTCATCTCTTTGCCATGTTCTATCATATAATCTCTTACGCGTTCAAATAAGATTTTATCCGGAGTTCCCCATGAATTACCGCCGGCGTATTCAAATTCCGAAGCAGAGTGAAATTCATCAAAATCCTGTGATAGAACAAACGCTTTTATATTTTGCCATTTTTCAAATCCGCCGTACCAAAATACACTCTTATAACCTAAATTTTTCATTATATAAGCAATGCCTGTGGCGTATGGGGCGCGAAAACTTTCAACTTCATAATTTTCATATATTCCAACATCAATCAAACCAGTCAAAAAACCGTTTATCGCAGATATTGTTCCGCTGCCTCTCGATAACATTGTATCGGTAGACAAGCTATTTGGAGAATTTTGCAATTCAAGTCCGTTTTGAACTAATGAGAGATTTTGGTACTTTTCCAAAAACGGCCAAAGGGCGTAAGTTTCACCAAGTATAAAAACTACATTAAGCGGTTTTTTAGGCAATCGCTGTACTTTAACTTCGCGCAAAAAAGCATCATCTATCGTATCGGCATATTGATTTGCACCTAAAATGGCTATCTGTTTTTGCAAATTTTCCACCGTAATGTTAGCTTCTGCTTCTGATTTTGAGCGTTTATAGATACTTTTTACTCTATAAAGAGCTTGTATATCATCCAAGATAGCTTCATTTAAGAGATTTGATTTTAAGCGTGCAGCATTTTCCCAAGTAATTGAATTTGCATAATTAAATGCTCCGCCGTATCTTATAAAAACGGCAAAAATTGATAGTAAAATAAATGTTGCGATACCATAAATAGCCAGTGTTTTTTTACTGTTAATGCGAAGTGAAAAAGTTTTAAAATTTGAAACTTTCAAAAACACAAATATCAATAAGATAACCACAATTAGCGCAAGTGGCAGTTTCCATAAAAGTCCGTATTCTTTTACGGCGGTATCCATTATTGCGCCAAAATCGTCATGTGCACCGTTGATGAGCATAACATCAAAACTTGAATTAAATATCTTATAATAAGATACTTTAATAAAAAACAGTACCGTAAGGATAACTATCGAGATAGAATACCAAATTTTTCGCGCATTGTTTTCGGGATACTTTACCCACAGTATATGAGGCAATGCACAAAATGCAAATCCCAAAAGCATTATCCATGCAGCGCTTTTCAGACTAAGTCTCAGTCCATACCACAAAGAGAGCCAAATCTCACTCATATCATCTAACTGATAAGCGTATATGTATATGAAAAATACTCTAAAAAAGCAAAGCAGTATAAGAAAGTAAAAAAATGCCTTGAAATCTTGCTGTAAATTATAAAAAAATCGTTCAAATATCTGCATATTGTTTCGCTTTTTTATTCTTTTTCAGCATTTTTTCCGAAGCTTTTATCACCTGTTCTACTGTAAGTCTTTTCATGCATTGTAAATCGTTGCATGTGTGTCTCATGCCTTTCTTGCAGCCGTCGCATGGAGGATTGGCTTTTACGACAATGGCATTTTTTGTGTAAGGTCCGTAAAGTTTTGGATTTGATGGTCCATAAAGCGCTACAATCGGCGTCTTTTGGCTGATAGCCACGTGCATAGGGCCGCTGTCGTTTGTTATGATGAGCGAGCATCGTCTCATAGCCGCCGCTAATGCTCCTATACTAAAATTTCCCGTTGCAATTATGGGATTTGTCCGCATGCAGCTTGCAGCATTGTCTACCATGTTCATATCCATTTTTCCGCCGAAAAATACTATTTTATAGCCTTCCATAGTCAATATATCGGCAACTTTAGCAAAACGTTCATTTGCCCAGCGTTTGGTTATAACTGCGCTGCCTATATTAAATCCTACGAGTTTATCATCAGGTTTTACACCGTTTAAGTGCCAAAAATTGTCTGCTTCCTTAAAATGCGCACTTGAGGGAAAAATTTCAAGTCCGTTATTGCTTATATCTCTAATCCCAAGTTTTTTTAGCACCTCAAGATACATATCAGCCGCATGCAGGGTTCTATCAAGTTTTATATATCTATCCCACCGCCATCTAAAAAGAGCATGAGACGTTCCCGTTCTAAAAGCCGTCTTTGTAAAAGTACAGATAAAAGAACATCTCTCGTTGGGATGCAAATTTATGACCATATCAAAATTTTGAGAACTCAAATCCTTCGCGCATTTTACTAAAGACATGATCGTATTGTCACGCCCTTTTTTATCTATGGTTATCACTTGATTTAAGTTAGGATTGAACATCACCACATCTTTCAATTTGTCATCCACAAGCATCGTTATATAAGAATTTGGCGCAGCTTTTCTTAAGGCACGGATAAAAGGAGTTACCAATATCAAATCACCAAGATGCATCAAAAATGTCACCAAAATTTTTTTATTATCAAGTTCAATCATCAATTTGTCCGATTTTTTTGAAAATCTTATACACAGTTTCCGGAGTAATCTTTTCCATGCAATGCCAGCTCGAGCACTTTTTCTTAAGACATCCGGCACAAGAGATGGGCGTTACAATCACATTTGCTTTTTTATTGGCATAAGGTCCTGTGCGACTTGCAAGCGTTGGTCCGTACATGGCTATGAGCGGTTTTTTAAAGGCCGATGCAAAATGCAAAGGCCCCGTGTCAGCGCTTATAAAAAAAGTGCAATTTTTGATAAGCGCAGCAAGTTCACTCAAATTTGTTTTACCCGTCAAGTCTATAATATTTTTGCTGTTTTTACTCATTAAACTTAATATGTCGTAACTCTTCTGTCTATCATCTTTGCTCCCAGCCAGTACTATATGCAAATCGTCTTTCATCATCATTTCACAAAGTTTTGCGTAATGCTTTGTCGGCCACTCTTTTGTTTCCCAGCGCGTGCCGGGCGTTATGACTATATATCTTTTTTTTATTTTACCGAGTTTTGTTTGCACGCTTTCAAAAGCTTCACTCAAATCCGGCATCGGAAACTCTATCTTTTTAACATCGGCTCCAAGAAATCTTACTACGTCAAGATACCGTTCTATCACATGAGCATCTCTATTTTTACCACATATTGGTTTGCTGACAAGAGAGCTAAATTCTCTCATGTCGCAATATCCTACGCGTGTTTTGCAACCGCTTATTGCCGATAAAACAGCACTTTTGAAAAGTCCTTGCATGTCGATGACAAGGTCAAATTTTTTAGAACAAAGAGTTTTGCGCATATTGAAAAAATATCTGATTTTATCGGGTAAGGAGGATCTTTTGAATGCTTCTTTATCAAAATATATTATTTCGTCAATTACTGATTTTTGAGGTAAAAAGTCTGAAAATTGCGGATGAACAAGCCATGAAATTTTTGCATTTTTGAAGTGTTTTCTTAATGCTGCAACAGAGGGCAAGGTATGCAAGATATCGCCTAATGAGCTCATTTTTATGATTAAAATATTTTTGTATTTCATATGCAAAGTTTTCCGAAAATATAGATATAAGAGAAAGCAAAAGCTTATCATTAAATATTTTTCTATACAATACCAAAGCTCAAATATTACCATAATTTTTTTTAAGGATATCCCATGATAAAAAAATGCCTTTTTCCTGCGGCCGGATACGGAACGAGATTTTTGCCCGCTACCAAATCTTTGCCCAAAGAGATGCTGCCGATTATTACAAAACCGCTTATACATTACGGCGTGGAAGAGGCTATGGAAGCAGGAATGCGCACTATGGCAATAGTGACCGGACGAGGGAAAAGAGCGCTTGAGGATTATTTTGATATAAGTTACGAACTTGAGCATCAGATAAAAGGTTCGTCCAAAGAGCCGCTTTTAAAAGAGATTAGACATATCCAAAGTTCATGCGTTTTTACATATATAAGACAAAAAGAGATGAAAGGGCTCGGGGATGCCATATTAAAAGGAGAGCCTCTAATCGGACAAGAGCCGTTTGCTGTTGTGCTGGCCGATGATTTTTGCGTTCACGACAAAGGCAATGGGGTACTCAAACAGATGGTGAAAATGTACGAAAAATATCACTGCTGTATCGTGGCAGTAATGGAAGTTCCGCACAAAGATACATATAAATACGGTATCGTAAACGGTGATTTTATAGATAAAAATCTTTTGAAAATATCCGATATGGTAGAAAAACCAAAAACAGAAGAAGCGCCTTCAAATCTGGCTATTATCGGACGATATATATTAACACCTGATATATTTGAGACAATAAAATCCGTAAAACCCGGCATAAACGGTGAACTTCAAATTACGGATGCTTTAAAAATTCAAGCAAAGCGGGGTAAGGTTTTGGGATACAAATTTGAAGGCACAAGATTTGATTGCGGAAGCATAAAAGGTTTCGTGGAAGCTACAAATTACATGTACGAGAGATTTTTATGAGAATACGCTTGAGGGCGCTTAAGGAAACTTCGCATGTAAAAATATTGTTTGGACATTTTTTTGCAACGGTTCTATTTGCGGCGATACTTTCAATTCCATTGGCTAATGTTCAAATATATCCAAAAGCTATGGTGGTTTTAATACTTTTGACATGCTTATATATATTTTCATTTAAAAGAGTGCACGCATTTTTGAATATTTTGCTTTTGTATAAAGATTTAGTCATATTAATAGCAACACTTAGCGCATGCATGATCGCCTCAATGTTTTTAAATCGTATAACATCGTCTTATTCGTGGGACGGCGTTTATCAAGTGATATTTATACATTTTTTTGGACTTTTGGCATTGTTATTTTTTTATCGTGAAGGACTTTTTGAAAGAGGCAAAAAGCTCATACTGTTTTTTATGATTTTATCTTTCGGTATAGAACTTATCAGTGGATTTGCTCAAATATTTTTTCAGTTGAATTTTATCAAAGGCATTTTTGGTTCTTTGCAAGACGGATTGACGGGCACTACTATAAACAGGAATATTTTTGGATTTTATATGGCTTTTGGTACGGTTTTGGTGTTTTTTAAGATTATGAAACTTCAAAAAGCGATAAAAATGCGTTATCTTGTTTTGCAGATACTTTTTCTTGTAGGATTGCTATTTTCGTACTCAAGAGCATCTTGGGTATTTGTGTTTGCATTCATGCTCTCATATACGGCTTTATTTTTTAAACAGATGAGACAAAAAGATATACTACTTTTCTTGTCCGTGTTTTTTTTATTTGCCATCGCATTTGTATTTTCAGATGCGTTGGGCGATAGATTTTCTTCCATGATAGAAGGCGATAGCTCGAATAGATTTGAGATTTGGCAGACAACTATTCAACTTATAAAACAGAAGCTTTTGCTTGGATATGGGGTGCGTAATTTTGATTTTGAAATCACAGGTGCATATTTTCCTCATAATTTTATTTTGGATATTTTATATTCGGTCGGAATTTTGGGTTTTAGTGTTAGTGTAGTACTTTTGATCCTCACATACAAAGAGATTATTAAAACAAATTTAATATATTTGCCGCTATTTTTCTCATTTTTTGCGATTATGCAGTTTGACCATGATATTACAAGCAGGCGAGCGCTTTCCATGCTGATGTTGTTCGCATTTTTCATATTTTCAAAAAGAGTTGATATAAGTGATGCGAAGAGAGGCAAAAGTTATAACAACTTTGATATAAAATACTGATAAAATAACGGTAATTTTTCAAAAGGAGAGTGATGACTATTAGAGATATTCAGCGATTTTCCGAAATTCGCTATCAAGCAAGAGCATATTTGTGCTATCTTTTTACAAGAAATATTCATAATAATATGCCTTCTCCTCAGCTTGATAACATATTAGTTCAGCTTGACAAAATTGCTCATGAAGTTGATAATTTTGAAGCTTTATATGTGCTTGACACCAAAGGTGATCAAATTATCGACAATATCTCGAAAAATCCTAAATTTATCTTAGGAAAAGGGATAAATAGGGGCAATAAAGCTTACTACTATCGTACCGTTAAGGAAAAACGCTGCATTTTGACCGATCCGTACCCTTCAAGTTTGACAAACAATTTGTCGGTAACTGCAAGTTTCCCCCTCTACGATGATAAGAATGAACTTTGCTATGTGATTTGTATAGATATTTCGCTCGATGATATTTTAAAAATCTCAACTACAAGCAGTTTGGATAATTTTTTCGGATATTTTTCAAAAGTCATCTACACTCTTTTTGCAATAGCTCTATTTTTGGTATCTTCGGTTGTTTTTTTTAATGGAATCGAAAATTTTTTATTAAGCGGTTTTAATTTGACCGTGATAAACATAGAAGAGATGTTTAAAGCAACAATACTTTTGACGCTTTCGCTTGCCATTTTTGATTTGGTTAAAACTATTTTTGAAGAAGAAGTATTAGGATACAGCAAAAAGACTAAAAACGGTGGTGTACATAAAACTATGGTGAGATTTTTGGGTTCAATAGTCATAGCTCTTGCCATTGAATCTTTGATGCTCGTATTTAAATTTGCTGCAAAAGAGGAGACCGCCAACATCATATATGCAGTTTATCTGCTTTGCGGAGTAACAATGCTTTTAGTCGGACTATCCGTATATTTGCATCTTGCAAATGTGAAAAAGAGGAAACAATGATTGCAGTTATAGATTATCAAATGGGAAATCTGCAAAGCGTAATCAACGCTGTTGAAAAGACAGGTCAAAGCGCCGTTTTGGTAAGAAAACCTGAAGAGCTTGAGAAATATGAAAAAGCCATTTTGCCCGGAGTTGGGGCATTTGGTGATGCGATGAAGTATCTCAAAAAAGATGGTATGGATGAGGCTATAAAAGAGTTTGCGAAAACAAAAAAACCAATTTTAGGCATTTGTCTTGGAATGCAACTTTTGTTTGAAAAAAGCGAAGAGTTCGGAAACAATCATGGACTTGGACTGATTGATGGCGAGATTGTTTTATTTGATAAAACAAAATTCGATAAGCCTTTAAAAATTCCTCACATGGGTTGGAACACCTTACACATAAGAAAAAAAAGCGCTCTTTTAAAAGAGATAGATGATAATACATATCTATATTTTGTACATAGTTTTCATGCAAAAACCGAAGAAAAAAATATCATTGGAAGCACGTTTTACGGGTATGAATTTACAAGTATGGTCGAAAAAGATAACATATTTGGTTTTCAGCCACACCCTGAAAAGTCGCATGAAAACGGACTTAAAATTTTAAAAAACTTTATGGAATTATAAAATGGAAATATTACCGGCGATTGATTTAAAAGACGGATTTGCAGTGAGACTCAACAAAGGACTTATGGATAGTGCAAAAATCTATTCACAAAAACCTTGGGAAATTGCAAAAAAATTTGAAGACCTTGGCGCTAAATGGCTACATCTTGTGGATTTAAACGGCGCTTTTGCAGGAGAGCCGAAAAATCTTGAAGTTATTGAAAAAATCAGACAAACTACAAAGCTTAAAATTGAACTTGGCGGCGGGATAAGAGACGAAAATACGATAAAAAGATATATAAATTTAGGAATTGATAGAGTTATACTTGGCTCTATCGCTCAAAAAAATCCGGAATTTGTAAAAAGTGTTGCTAAAAAATATCCGATTGTTGTCGGCATTGATGCGATTGATGGATATGTTGCCATTCAAGGATGGGCTGAGACTTCAAATATAAAAGCGGATAAATTGGCAAAAGAATACGCAAATGTCGGAGTTGAGGCTATCATTTGCACAGATGTTAGTAAAGATGGAATGTTAAGCGGTGTGAATGTTGATTTTACACTTGAAATTGCAAACGCAAGCGGTATACCGACCATTGCAAGTGGTGGAGTTAAAGATATAAATGACATAAAGGCGCTTTTAAAAACCCGAAAGATAGATGGTGTTATCGTGGGCAAGGCGTATTATGAAGGAACAATAAATCTTAAGGAGGCTTTTTTACGCATTTTGTAAGGCATATTCAAACTATTTTTAGCTAAAATAAACCATTTCATGATATTATGAATTAAAAAAATGAGGTTTTGATGGATAAAAATTACTTTGAGCTGACTGTGCGCCCCTCCTCGCATGCAGATCTTTTTAGTGACTTTTTATTATCATTTACAGACGCTATTGAAGAGAACGAAGAGAACCTTATATTAAGAAGCGAAGAACCTTTAGACGAAGTAGCTTTGGGCGTAAATGAGTTTGCAAAAAAACTATCAAAAAAACTATCTTTGCAAATAACGGCTCAAATATCTTTGCAGACAAAACAAAACGAAGATTGGATAAAAAGATATCAAGACTCGGTTAAGCCAATACACGTTGGTTCTATTTATGTGCGTCCAAGCTGGGAAGAACCTAAAAATTCTCTTACAAATATTATCATAGATCCCGCTTTAGCGTTTGGCTCCGGACATCATGAGAGCACATACGGTTGTTTATTGATGCTGCAAAGATATATAAATGTCGGCAGCAGAATGCTCGACGTGGGTACCGGAAGCGGTATACTTGCAATCGCTGCAAGTAAACTCGGCGCAATAACGGATATTTGTGATACGGACGAGCAAGCTTTAAAAGCGGCAAAAGAGAATTTCGCCAAAAATGACGTAAAATATAAAAATGCATGGCTTGGTTCTATTAAAGATGCAAAACATCAGGCGGGTGACATCAAATATAGCATAATAGTTGCAAATATAGTGTCCGACGTGCTTTTGACAATCGAAAAAGATTTGATAGACAGGCTCTTTAACGAAGGTATTTTAGTACTTTCGGGTATTTTGAGTAAATACTCAGAACGCATTAAATCCGCATATGACTCTTTGACACTTATCGACGAAGTTATTGCGGGAGAATGGCGTACATTAGTTTATAAAAGGTGATATATGGAACAAAAAAACGGCAATAATAATCAGCAGCCGCAGAATAATAATTTTTTTAATAAAAATCCATTGCTTATTTTCGCGATTTTTTCTATTGTAGTGATTGTGATTTTTAAAACATTTGTTACTCCGCCAAATAATGGAGCGGATATTGCAAATGCAAATTTACCAACAAAAACCATCGGTTATTATGAGTTTAAAGAGCTTATAAAAAATGATGCCATAGAGAGAGTAGAGATAGGGCAAACAGTAATCAGGGCTATCTCAAATGGTAGTGCCGGAAGTCAAAGATTGTCTTATATAGTAAAAAAAGTGGGTGAGGATAACTCTTTACTGCCTTTATTGGAAGAGAAAAAAGTACCATACAGCGGCTATAGCGAATCAAGTTGGCTTGGCGATATTGCTTCATGGATGCTTCCGATATTTGTATTTTTTGCTATTTGGATGTTTTTGGCCAATCGTATGCAAAAAAATATGGGCAGCGGCATTTTAGGTATCGGCAGCGGTAAAAAACTTGTGAATTCTGAAAAGCCCAATGTCAAGTTTGCTGATGTAGCAGGTATAGAAGAGGCAAAAGAAGAGGTTATGGAGATAGTTGATTTTTTGCGTCACCCGGATAGATATATAAGACTTGGCGCAAAAATTCCAAAAGGTGTACTTTTAGTAGGACCTCCGGGAACTGGTAAAACTCTGCTTGCGAAAGCTGTTGCAGGGGAGGCTGATGTTCCGTTTTTTTCAGTTTCAGGCTCGAGTTTTATAGAGATGTTTGTGGGCGTGGGAGCGAGCAGAGTAAGAGAATTATTTAATAATGCAAAAAAAGAGGCTCCGGCTATTGTATTTATAGATGAGATAGATGCTATTGGAAAAAGTAGAGCAGCGGGCGGACAGCTTGGCGGAAATGATGAAAGAGAACAGACGTTAAATCAGTTGTTGGCTGAAATGGATGGTTTTAGTTCGGATTCTTCGCCTGTTATTGTTCTTGCTGCTACAAATAGGCCGGAAGTTCTTGACTCAGCGCTTTTAAGGCCGGGACGTTTTGATAGACAAGTTTTGGTAGACAGGCCTGATTTTCAAGGTAGAGTAGCGATCTTAAAAGTGCATATAAAAGATTTGAAAATAGCCAAAGATGTGGATTTGGAAGAGATAGCAAAACTAACTGTTGGTTTTGCCGGAGCAGATTTGGCAAATATTATAAATGAAGCTGCACTTTTAGCCGGACGCGAATCAAAAGAACATGTAGAGCAAAAAGATTTTTTAGAAGCTTTTGAAAGAGCAGCTATCGGCTTAAAGAAAAAAGGTAGGGCTATAAATCCTAAAGAGAAAAAGATAGTGGCTTATCATGAGAGTGGACATGCGCTTATCGGAGAGCTGAGTAAGGGCTCTACAAAAACCACTAAAGTTACTATCGTACCGCGCGGACTTGGTGCACTTGGATATTCTATGAATGCACCAGAGGAGAACAGATATCTCTATCAGCAGCATGAACTTATTGCTAAGGTTGATATATTATTAGCAGGACGCGCAGCCGAAAAAGTCTTTTTGGGCGAAGTTTCAAGCGGTGCTTCAAATGATCTTGAAAGAGCTACTGGTATTCTCAAGTCTATGGTCAGCATGTATGGCATGAGCGAAGTGGCCGGACTCATGGTTTTGGAGAGGCAGACAAACCTTTTTCTAAACGGCGGACAGACGATAAAAGATTATAGCGAAAAGACCGCTGAGTCAATAGATAAATATATCAAAAGCAAACTTGACGAGCGTTTCAATATAGTTATAGAGACACTCGAAAAGTACAGAGGTGCGATAGAAGATACCGTCAAAGCTCTTTATGATAAAGAGACGATAGATGGCGAAGAGTTTAGAGAAATAATTAGAAATTATGAAAAAGCCAATGGCATGACTACGCGTATACAATCCGATATAGAGGAGAGCGCAGCTAAAGAGGCTGCCGCAAACTTGTCTGTCGACGATAGTCAAAAACCAACAGCTTAAAAGGGCTTTTTATGAGTAACTCATTTACCACGACACAGATCATCGCCAAAGAGGGTTGGTGTAATATAGGTGTAGTTTTTGCGCTATTTTTGTTGTCGTGCTGGATGGATTTTGGTTCGCATGTGATGTTTGTTGTTTTACTACTTCTTATAGTAGTTTACAGAAATCCTGAAAGAATCGCAGCAGAAGATGACCCTTTTGCTGTTTTAGCTCCTGTTGATGGAAAGATTATCGCGATAGAAAGAGTTGAGAGCAATCGCGATACGAAGTCTTTATATGTAAAAATCCGCTCTTTACCGTTTGATGTCAGTATGGTACGCTCCATTGCATCGGCAAATATCATAAATGTCAAAACTATTCACGGACTCTCTTTACCACCGCACAAAAAAGAGGCTGAAAAGCTAAACGAACGGCTTGATATAAATTTCTCCTGTAAAGACTCATCTTTTGCCATTCGTATTTTATCCGGAGTGTTCGCTGGAAAAATTCACCTTGCCAAGAACAGAGGAAATGTAAAAGCAGGAGAGAGAATAGCCTTTATAGCCGATGGCGCAGTAGAGTTGTTTTTACCTTTTGACTCGAGGATAAAATTATCCGTAGGAGATTATGTAAAAGGCGGCGAGAGCGTCATAGGATATTTTTCTTACAAGGATTAAGATGGATAACGAGATAAAAAACCAAAAACTCTATTTTAATTATTTGCTGCCAAATCTTTTCACAGCAGCAAGCGCATTTTTGGGAGTAGCTTCTATAATAGCTGCGTCGCAGGAAAATTTCAATAAAGCTGCTATTTATATTATACTTTCTCTTATTTTTGACGGACTTGACGGAAGAGTTGCAAGACTTACAAAAACCACAAGCAAGTTTGGCGTAGAGTTTGATTCACTTGCGGATGTAATAGCGTTTGGCGTTGCTCCCGCGATGTTTTTTTATTTTAGCGTAGGGTGTAACTATGGAAGAGTCGGCGTTTTGTTCTCTGCCATATATGTTGTTTTTGGTGCGATAAGACTTGCTAGATTTAATGTTATGAGTCCTTCAAACGAACCGTCGGTTTTCATAGGTTTGCCTATACCCACATCTGCTATTTTAATAATTATGTGGGGGCTTATGTTTCAGCACTACGAGGTATTTAAAGGTTTTGAATACACACTTTTTATATTGCAAGCTCTTGCGTCATTTTTGATGGTAAGTAACATAAGATATCCGAGTTTCAAAAAAACGGATTTGAAAAAATCCCAAACAATTAAAGTGTTGACAATTTTAGTAGTCATCTTTTCAATGATTTATATGTATACAATAATTGCTGTTACCATTTTAGTTAGCATCTATGTTTTGTACGGTATCATAAGGATTATATATAATTATATTGTTGCAAAAAATAAAAAAAACAGGTACAATGAATAACTTTAGATTTTTGAAAGGAGTTAGAAATGAATGGTGTAAGCATAGGCGTTGCCAAATACATCAAAATCTTACCTAAAATCGAGATTAAAAACGCGCTCCTGATTAGCTCTTTATCTCTTTTCCTGTAAAAA
>JAIRSJ010000001.1 GCA_031255525.1 Campylobacteraceae bacterium | reverse complement strand
GTTTTGTGGTATAATATCAGCAGAGGGAGTGTCAGGAGCGTTTTGGACGTAAGATGCAGGTTCAGGCTTTAGAGCTTGAGCATTATTCGCCTGATAACCCTTATTTTCAATATTTATCCATTCTATATTCTCATTTTTATATTTTTTCCATTTGTTGATATCGTTTTTAAACATTGTTTTTAAGGCGAGTAATGGAGTTTTACCTCTTCGTGTGCTGCTTCTTATCTCTTCAACTATATAGATTGCGTCGTCATACTGTTTTTGATATACAATAGCATCTAATCCCTGAGGTGTTTTTGTATGAGCTATCTTATCGGGATTATCTACTATATCCTCGTATCTTAACATATCATCTTCGGTAATAGGCTTTGTATCTTTGGGGTTTATCTCGGTATGTCTATTTTTTACATGTATAAAACCGTCTTTTGTAATAACCCTTTTGAACCCTTTTATGTCAATTCCAAAAGCCTCTTTGATTTTATCTGCAAGAATGTCATTGATCCGTCCTAACTCTATTGCAGGCTCTACTTCATCAAACGGTTTGGTTTTTACATTGTGGAAAAACTCTCTTATCTTCTCTCTGTTCTTTGTTTTCACAAGATACGATTTATTAGGAAGCGTATCGTTTGGTTTGATATTACCTCCGATCTCAACATCTCCTGCTTTACCTATTATCTTGCCTATCTTCTCAAGTCCTTTTTTCAAAAAACAATCTATCATTTAACAACCTTATTTACAAATAGACAGGCTACTAAACACACACGCCGATAAACCACTACAGTCTATTGATAGTGCTTTTCACCTGCCATAGCCCTTTTAATACCTGTTGGTTACTCATGGGCGGACAACACTTATAATGTTTTTTCAGTCGACAACACTATAAGCTTCAAAAGATGCGACTTTTTAGGCGCACACTTTGCAACTTATCAGCTTATCTTAAAGTGGTCGAATTTGACCACTTAACAACCTTTCGCCTGTTCTATCTCGTTTACTACCCTTCCCTCTTTTACATATTTATCTTCAAACGTCTTTAACTCCTGTTTTGTTTCGGGATTGTTGGCTTTACTTTTCAGCTCGTCATATTTTGTTTGAAGTTCTATATCTCTTTGCTTTACTATATCAGGCTCTGCAATAGCTTCGGGATTTATGTCGTCCGCTTTTTTCTCTATGCCGTAGAGTTCATCGTGCCAGCTTGACTCTGCTTTTGTGTTTTTTACCTCCGAGAGTCTTTGTCGTGTCTTTTTTACTGTCTCTTTCACTTGGGTAAATACCTCTTTTGTCTCCTGCTCTATGGGCTTGGTTTCGTCAAGAACCTTTAAATCATTTTCAAGCTTTTGGATCTGCGCAGTATATTCGGCTATCTTTTTATCTGCGTCTATAATACTATCTCTTGTATATGGCTCGCCCGTTTGCGCTACTATATCCTTGTACTTTTCATTAAAATAATTCATCTCCTCTCTGTCTCTTTTTACAAAAAAATTATCTTCTTCTTCTATTTTTCTTTTTAATATTGCTATTTTGGCTTCAATAGTCCCTCTTGGTTCATTGGCTGTTTTTAACAGTTCGTCTATATTTTCAATTCTATCTTTGTTTACAACATCGTCAAATTTGGCTCTGCCGAACTTTTCAAGTCTGTCATCAAGCATCGCTAAAGCCTCTTTTTTCGTTTTAATATGTTCGCCGTATGGTAAAACTGCCATTCCTGTTTGCATATCGGTTATCGTATAGTATTTGCCATCTTTCGCTATAGCAAACGGAACGTCTTCAAACCCTTTCGCGTTGGACTTTACCCTCTCTCCCAGCGTCTCTTGAAGATGTGTTTTATCATTGCGGTCTGTACCTTTTTTGTAAAAGACTACTCTGTTTGAGTTTGTGTTCTTAGCTGAAGCGATATCGTCCGCATTTTCTGTGCGTACCACATCGTTTGACTTATCCCCTGAAATGCTTGGCTCATTGCCGTTAGAGGGTTCGAGTCTGTCCAAGTTTTCATCGATCTTGGGTACTCCCCGAATCTCGCGATCAGGGATAGTATCCGATCCAAGTCTTGGTATGGCTCCTGCATCATCTGCTTTGCTCCCGCCGAGATTTGCATAATCGAGGACTTGAGGGCTTTCTCCCCTTCCAATACCGTCTGTGTCAACTCTTGGCGTTCCTGCGGTGTCATGTTCTGCTGTAAGAATGTCTCCATCTCTTGCACTGTTTTCATTGTTTTTTCCTTTGGGTTGTGGTATAATGCTTTTCTGAGTCGGGTTATTGATAATTGAGGAAATCTCATCCCCGACTCCTTTATCACTATAAAAAGTCAAGAATCTTTCATTGCCGCTTTCATCACTCCAAGTAATAACTTTATATTCTGCACCATTTTTATTTAATGTGTATACATTTCGCCCATTATTTATATCAAATTCGCCATTTCTTATAACTTCACCCATATTCACCAAATCAATTTTGGTTATTTCTCCTAATGCACCCTCTTTAAGATGTTTTTGTATGTGAATAGCTCCGTATTTATTGTTACCATGATCGTAATTTACTACAGCATCTTCATCAAGCTTTCTTATTTTATATGAGTTCTTGCCATTAAATGTTACATTCCAAATGCCACGTTTTTCTTTTTGAATGACTTTTTGCTCGAGAGGTGTTTGCAGCCATTTGTTCACTCCGGATTTCTCTGCCGCAAACTGTATGCCGCCAGTTTTTATTTTTTGGTTGTAGTAGTCTTTTGCTATGTTTATGTCACCCGATACGTAAGCTTCGGTAAATACGCTTACTTGTTCGCCACCATTGTGCATAAAAAGTATTTATGTGTAACGATATAGATATTTAAAGTTTGAAAACCATATAAAATTCACATTTTTACATGTAAACAGTTAATTTTAAAAACTCACAGTTTTCATCTTGTCTACAAGATATATCAAAAAATGATCAATAAAGTAATGTAAACAGATATAAAAACTATATTTTTAAGTAAATTATAATTTTCATATCTGTATAATATTGATTAAACTGATACATTAACTATACTTTTTTACTATAGTTTAATAAAGTATCAAATTTTACAAATTTTAAGGAGTGAGTTATGAGTTTAGGAATTTTTTGGTTTTTACCTACCGGCGGAGACGGCAGATATTTGGGCAGATCATCTTCGGCAAGACCTGTGAGCAATGCTTATTTGAAACAAATTGCCACTACGGCCGAACAACTTGGATACGATGGGCTTCTGATACCTACCGGGAGCGGCAATCTCGACCCATTTATTACTGCGGCAACATTAGCAAACGTAACAAGTAAAATTAAACTTTTGGTAGCCTTGAGAACTTCAGCTACGGGCGGACCTACGGTCTTTGCAAGACAAGCCTCTACTTTAGATGAAGCATTAAACGGCAGGCTTATACTAAATGTGGTTCCAGGAGCTTGGCCTGAGGAGCTTGCGGCTGATGGAGTATTTTTAAACCATGATGAAAGATACGAAGCAGCGGATGAGTTTTTAACTATTTGGCGAAAACTTTTGAGTGGCGAGAAAGTCACGTTTAAAGGCAAATATTACCATGTGGAAAATGCTCAAAATCTATTTCCGTCTGTTCAAAGACCACATCCACCCTTGTATTTCGGAGGCTCGTCTGATGCTGCTCATGATTTGACGGCAAAGCATATAGACGCATATCTCAGTTGGGGAGAACCACCTCATTTGGTAGCGGAAAAGATAGCCGATGTAAAAAAAAGAGCTGCTGCGCTCGGACGAACGGTGAAGTTTGGCATAAGACTTCAGATTATTGTACGAGAGAGCGAAGAAGAGGCATGGGATGCGGCAAGCAGACTTATAAGTCATTTGGATGATGATTTGATAGCCGCTGCACAAACCAGTCAAAACAGTTCGGATTCCGTAGGACAGCACCGCATAACATCTTTGCACAAAGGCGATAAAAATAAACTCGAGATAAGTCCGAATCTTTGGGCCGGCATAGGTTTGATAAGAGGAGGAGCCGGCACTGCTCTTGTAGGAGATCCGCAAACGATAGTCAAAAGACTTCAAGAATATATAGATCTTGGAGTCGATACATTCGTACTTTCAGGCTATCCGCATCTGGAGGAGGCTGTGCGTTTTGCAGAGCTTGTGTTCCCATTATTGCCTGATAAAAAACCATTTACCATTGAAGACAACATAGTAACAGGCGGCGCATTTGATACAAGACTGATCTTAAAAAACAAGCAAGTTAAAGCTTCCTGAAGGATGATAAAAGAATGAGAAGGCTTTTATAAGTATTGAGGGGATTTAATGCATATATTTTAACAAGTTAAGGAGGTGCGCTATGAAACGGATAGATTTAGTTGCCGCATAATAATCGCGGTTTGAGCGATACACTTGTTTGTTGCAATAGATAAGTCTTTTAAAAGGTGCATTTATTGAATAATTTTTTTACAAAAAACGGAGGAATTGATATGAATAAAATAATTTTAGCGTTTTTGACGCTTATCTCATTTGCATTTGGTGCGGAGCTTAGAATAGGCGTGCAAGCCTATCCGCTTTACGCGCCGCTCTGGGCTGCAAAAGAGTTAGGTTATCTTGACGAAGAGTTCGAAAAGGTAGGCGTACAATATACATGGAATGTTTTTGCCAACGGACCTCTTGTAAACGAGGGGGTTCGAGGCGGCAGTATAGATTTGGGAATTATGGCGGATCTACCTGCTATCATAGCCAAATCGGTCGGATTAGATATCGTTTTATTTGCAAATTTCGGCATAGGTGAAAAAGCGCTTGCACTCATCGTGCCTGCAAATTCTCCCATAAAAGAGGTTAAAGATATTAAGGGTAAAAAGATAGCTTACGGCAAGGGTACTTATGCGCAACATCTTTTAGCGCTTTTGCTAAACAACAGCGGATTGAAGTTTAGCGATATCACAGAGATAAATCTTGCCGCAGGCGATATTCCTGCAGCGCTTGAGAGAGGAGATATTGACGGTGCTGTTGTGTGGGAACAATATATCTCTCAGCTGACAGTTCCAAACAAAGCGCGAGTAGTAGCAGACGGTACGGGCATTAAGCTCGGCAATAACATTTCATACATTAAACGAGATTTTGCCAAAACGCATCCCGAAGCGCTAAAAGCATATATAAAAGCTGTGCAGCGCGGCGCGGATTATATCAATAACTGTGTCGAAGAAGCTTCCAAACTTTTATCGCCGATTTTTAAGGTTTCGCCCGAAATCCTCAAATCGGTTTTTTCACATGTTGAGTATTACACGAAATTTGAACCGCGCGATATTGCCGAAATAGAAAAAGTTAAAAACTACGTTTTAAAAGAGAAGATTATCCGTAAAGACGTAGATATCAAGGATTTTATTACGACCGAATATCTTGATCAGGCAGGAATCTGATTTTATGGTTAGGCAATTTGCAGGGTTTGTTTGGTATTTTACTTTACCAATATTAATTATAGTTATTTGGAAAGCAGCAGATATGGCGGGATATATCGTATCTTATACTATGCCGCCGCCTGAAGACATTATTATCACGGCGTTTGAGTTTTATAATGACGGGACACTTTTGCAACATATCAAAGACAGCTTTACGCGTGTGATGGAGGGGTTTGGTATAGCACTAGTTTTAGCTCTGTTGTTGGGAGTAGCCATCGGATTAAGCACTCGTTTTGAGAAATTTATGGATTTTACGTTGCAGATTATTAAACCTATTCCGCCGATTGCGTGGATACCGTTGGCAATATTATGGTTTGGCATTGGCGAAGCGTCAAAAATTTATATCATTGCCATAGGCGCATTCTTCCCTATTTTAATCAATACTGTAGAGGGTATTAAAAATATAGATTCGCGTTATTTGGAGCTGGCACGTGTTTATGAGGTGCAAAGAATACGCGCAATCTGGCATGTAATATTACCGGGTGCTATTCCGTTTATCATGGTAGGTATTCGTATAGGGCTTGGGATGGGATGGATATGTGTGGTAGCTGCGGAACTTATAGCAGCTAATAGCGGAATAGGTTACATGCTGATGGATGGACGCAGCTTGTCCCGTCCTGATATAGTTATCTTGGGAATGATAATAATAGGTATTACAGGTAAACTTATGGATGATATTTTACGACTTATCTCCAAAAGGATTATACGGTGGAGCTGAAAAGAAAAAATTTACACATCATCGAGATATCGCATCTTACAAAGACATTTCAAAGCGGGAAAAACAGGATAGAAGTACTTCAGGATATAAATCTAAAGATTAACGAGGGAGAGTTCGTCTCAATTATCGGCTCAAGCGGCTGTGGTAAAAGTACGCTGCTTCGCATTATAGGCGGATTGGACGAAGAATATGAAGGGAGAGTCCTTTTTCAAAAAAAGCCGATAAACACCCCTTCTAGAAAACGAGGATTTATATTTCAAGATATTCGCTTGCTCCCGTGGCTTACGGTAGAGGATAATATCAAATTCAGCTTGCCTTACAAAACACCCAATATTGATAATATCATCAGTAAAAAACTTGAAATAGTAAATCTTAAAGGATTTGAAAAAGCTTATCCGAAGCAGCTTTCAGGAGGAATGGCACAGCGTGTGGCTATAGCCAGAGCATTGGCAAATCGGCCGAAAGTTTTACTGCTGGACGAACCATTCGGCGCACTTGATGCTATTACAAAGATAAAACTGCAAGAAGAGATGCTGCGTATTTGGGAAAGCGAAAAAATTACTATGATTTTAGTAACTCACGATATTGACGAAGCGGTGTATCTTGGCAATCGTGTGATTGTTATGACAAATCGTCCCGGACGCATACAAAAAATACATGATATACAATTGACAAATCCAAGGAGCAGAATAAGTCATGAGTTTAATATTCAAAAAGAGGCGATATACAAAGAATTTTTCGGAGATGTTGAAGTTCCGTTTGCATATGTTATATAATAAGTTTCGACTCTATGCAGGCAATACTTCCGGAGTAAAACCCAAACAATTCGGATAGATACAATAAGCATAACGATAAGTGGCAAAAAATTTCCATTTATCGTTAAAACCGAATTCTTTTATTTTGGATAAAAAGCAACGCGAAAATTATGGCGACTTTTTATAATATACAAAACAAGCAGCACATCTAAAAAAGTTTTTTTAAAGCGTTTTTTTATGGGAAAAATATAATTTTTGTTCCAATTTTCAACAAAGTGTATTTACACCTTTTTTAGCGTTTTGAAATTGCATTAAAATTTTATGCAAAAAGTCCGTTTTTTTGATAAGTTTATTATATAAAAAAGATGCGTAATGTAACAAAAATCTACACTATTTTTTTAAATTCGTATCTTTTTAATCACAAAATTTTATTATTCAGAAGCTTTTTAGTTATATTTTTAATATAATTGTATTTTAGTTACATAATCAAAGGGAGATATTTGCCTATGTCTCATATGGAGTTTTCTCATCCGTATTTCGGCGCTTTTTTTATGTTATTTTTGGCATTTGGCGTGTTTACCGTTATAACTTTAGCGGCAAATTTGATAGGCAAGAAACTTGCACGCAGAAATGATGAAAAATTGAAACTTACGATCTACGAGTGCGGTTTTCCTACTACAAAACAACCTAATCGAATCAGTCCGCATTTTTATCTTTTTGCACTATTATTTATACTTTTTGACGTGGAGATCATTTTTATGTTTCCATGGGCGATAAATTTTAAGGTTCTGGGCATATTTGGGTTTGTGGAGATGGCGCTTTTTATACTGCTTTTAGGGATAGGGTTTGTTTATGCGTGGAATAAAGGGGCACTGGAATGGCACAACATAAAATAAACTATTTTCAAAACGGCGGACTTCCTATCGCTTTAACAACGCTTGATAAAGTCGTTCAATGGGGCAGAAGTAACTCTTTCTGGCCTGCTACTTACGGGCTTGCATGTTGTGCTATTGAGATGATGGCTTCCGGCGCCGGAAGATTTGATTTTGATAGATTCGGAACTATTTTCAGAGCGAGCCCAAGACAGGCTGACGGCATTATAGTTGCAGGTACACTTTCAAAAAAACATGCTCATTTGATGAAAAGAATCTACGACCAAATTCCAGATCCCAAGTGGGTCATCAGCATGGGAAGCTGCGCAAACACAGGAGGGCTTTTTAATACATATGCTACTGTTCAGGGAGTCGATAGAATAATTCCGGTTGATATTTATCTGCCTGGTTGTGCGCCTCGTCCGGAGACTTTGCAATATGCCGTAATGTTATTGCAAAAAAAAATTAGATCTGAAAAAATAACAAGACAAAACAGACCTAAAAGGCTTGTTTAATGCGCCCGTTTAAAGATAAAAAAAATGTTCAGCAAAAAGAGCGTTACACTGATAGATTCCGTGTTTGTAGTGTACTTGAGAGAATGCCTCCAAGTAGTGATGATGTTTTTGAAAAAGATTTTATCAAACTATCTTCAAAATTTCAGATAAACGACGCCTACATAGAAGCAGGACAGCTTGTAATCTGGATAGAACCTGCCGACAATATAAAAGTATTGAAATTTTTGAAAAATAGTCTTGCTTATAATAATCTCTCGGAAATGAGTGCTGTGGATTTTTTAGATAAAGGTTGGTTTGAGATTTTTTATCAAATGCTCTCAATGCAAAAGCGCAGACGTATGCGTGTCAAATGTCGCATAAAAGAAAAGGAACCTCTAAAGAGTGTTGCGCAGATATACAAAAGCGCAGATTGGGCGGAGAGAGAAGCGTATGATATGTTCGGCATCGTTATAGAGGGACATCCTTATATGAAGCGTATTTTGATGCCCGATGACTGGAGCGGATATCCTCTTAGAAAAACCTACCCTCTTCAAGGTGATGAAACAGCACAGTGGTATGAGATAGACCAAATTTTCGGCAAAGAGTATAGAGAGCTGATAGGTCCTGAAATAAGAGATAGTGCTTTGATAGAAAAAGAGGATACAAGAGGGTATGCAAGAATAGGACATGAAGTACATTTTGGCGAGCCTTACAGCGAAAAACTCAGTCAAATCGGCGAATATCAGGAAAAAGACGGGGTACTTTTTATAAAAAAATTCAAAAAAAGCAAATCCGTTATCCTCAAAAAGAGGCATTAAATGACAACACAGCAGCCAAATAGACTAAAACCGTTTTTTGAAAATATCTCTTTTGACAGAGAAGATAACAATATGGTTGTAAATTTAGGTCCACAGCATCCATCGGCTCACGGACAACTACGTTTGATCTTGGAACTTAACGGTGAAAAAATCATAAAAGCAACACCCGATATCGGCTATATGCACAGAGGCGTAGAGAAGATGGCGGAAAATATGATATACAATGAATTTTTACCTGTTACGGATAGAATGGATTATATAGCATCCGCTTCAAATAATTACGGCTTTGCCTTGACGGTTGAGAAACTGATAGGTATAAAAGCGCCGAGACGCGCTCAAGTTATACGTATGATATTAGCAGAATTAAATCGCATCAATTCGCATGTGTTTTGGCTTGCGACTCATGCTTTGGATATTGGTGCGATGAGCGTATTTTTGTACGCTTACAGAGAAAGGGAATTTACGCTTGATTTGCTGGAAGCTTACTGCGGTGCAAGGCTTACTTACTCAGCCGTGCGGATAGGAGGTGTTCCGCTTGATTTGCCCAAAAGGTGGCTTGATGATTTGAGTGTATACCTTGACAAACTACCTAAAGCTTTTGAGACTTACGAAGGACTTTTGGATGAAAACAGGATTTGGAGAATGCGTCTTGAAAATGTAGGCATACTCACAAAAGAAGCCGCACAAAGCTGGGGAGCTTCGGGTGTAATGTTAAGAGGAAGCGGCATAGAATGGGATATAAGAAAAGAGGAGCCCTACGAACTTTATGATGAAGTGGAATTTGATGTGCCGGTATCCCATACATGCGATTGTTACGGCAGATATAAACTTTATATGGAAGAGATGCGTCAGTCGGTTAGAATTTTAAGGCAGCTTATAGAGATGTACAAAGAAACTTCATCGGAAATTTTAGCCGATGCACCTGAGTTTATAAGTGCGCCAAAAGAGCAGATAATGACTCAAAATTACTCTCTTATGCAGCATTTTGTGCTTGTGACACAGGGCATGAGGCCGCCCGTGGGCGAGGTCTATGTGGCGACTGAATCTCCAAAGGGAGAACTTGGATTTTATATAAATTCGCAAGGAAACGCATATCCGTACAGAGTGAAAATTAGAACCCCTTCATTTTGGCATTGCAGTCTTTTTCAAGAGATTATGGTAGACTCTTATTTGGCTGATGCTATCGCTATGATAGCAAGTTCAAATATTTTGCTTGGTGAAACGGATAGATAATGAGACGATACGATTTAAGAGGCTGCGAACAAGATTTTAAAACAAGATTGCTTGAAGTTTTAAGCAAAGGTTTGGATAAAGAGGTTTTGATATTTATTTTCGAGAGTGTTCCTGATAATCGGTTAAGAGAGATTATCAACGCAATAAGAGAAAAAAACGGCGAAGTACTGAACTCTTTGAAATTTAATGAGTTGGATTGGACAATAGTTGTGAGAGTGAATAGTTTAAATGAGTGAACTTATAAAAGCTTTCAAAAAATATGGAGTTGGTGTCAAAAAACCGGAGACTAACAACGCAATTTTGTTTATCGGCACTTTGCCTTCAAAAGATAACGAGTCGCTCATAGAAAAAGTTTGCGATAATAGTCCTAAAATTATCTATTTTTCTCCGATGGAAGATCCGCTTTTGCATGTTAGGGCTGATGAGTATATAAAATATGAGATTGGTTCGGAAGCCGGAGTATTAGCTCTTTTGACTAAATTTTTACTGCAAGATAAGAAATTAAACAAAAACACTGCGGATTACATAGAAGAGTTGGATGAAGGATATCTAAGCGCAGAGAGCAATGTCGGAGAAGAGGAGATAGAAAAAAGCGCGAAAATATTTGGCGAAAATAATTTGACATTGCTTTTGGGAGATGATTTGAATGATCATCCAAATGCCGATATTATCGGCGGATTGATAGCTTTGATAAATCGTTTTAGACCTTTACATGTAAGTTTGATAAACGGAAAGGAGCTCGATTCGGAAAATAACGCTCTTTTACCGCCTCAGATAGAAAGAATAAGCAGCTTTGATGGAATGGCTGTATATTTTTGTCCGCAAAAAAATGAGAGTGAAAAACTTTTGGCCTCTTTGCAATTTGCAATAGCAGCAAAAATAAAAGACAAGGATGAAATAACTATAAGCACAAAAAGAGGCGAATATAAAAAAAGATTTGAGATATCGGATAAATTAAAAGGCATGATAGCAATTTTGGGCGTAAATGGGCAAAGAGGATATAGATATGAGGTTGCAAGGGTAACAAAAAGGGCGACGCATGGCTGATATAACGATAACTATAAATGGTATGAAATGCACTGCTAAAGAGGGTGAGAGCATATTAAACGTTGCAAGGGCGAACAATATATTTATACCCGCAATATGCTATCTTAGCTGTTGTTCTCCTACACTTGCGTGTAGACTTTGCATGGCTGATGTTGATGGAAAGAGAGCTTATACATGCAATGCTAAAGCCAAAGACGGGCAGATTGTTATAACCAACACGGAAGAGATTGAGGCAGAAAGACGCGCAATCATGGAAGTGTACGCCGTAAATCATCCTTTAGAGTGCGGTGTGTGTGATAAAAGCGGCGAATGCGAATTGCAAAATTATATGTTGGAAGCAAAGGTAAAAGAACAGCATTACGCTGTTGATAATACATACAAAGCTATTGAAAATTGGGGGTTTACAAGATATGACCCATCTTTGTGTATAGTGTGTGAAAGGTGTGTTACGGTTTGCAAAGATAAAATCGGCGAAGCTGCTCTAAAAATAGTGCCGCGCGGAGAAGAGCTTGCAGTACCTAAAGAGTATAAAGATACAATGCCAAAAGATGCATACGCCGTTTGGAACAAAATGCAAAAATCTATCATCGGTAAAAATAAAAACGAAAACGGTGAAATAATTTCTTGCGGCGATTGCGGCGAATGTAGTGCGGTATGTCCCGTAGGTGCATTGACAAGTGTTGATTTTCACTACACTTCAAATGCATGGGAACTCAAAAAAATCCCGGCTTCAAATCCGCATAGCGCAGATTGCTCGCTGATATATTACGAGGTAAAACAGACAAGCATTTCAAATCCCGAGCCGAAAATTTACAGAGTAAGCGGCGATAAAGATTTTGCACCTTTAAACAGAGCGGCGAGATTTGGGTATGACTATGCAAATAATGTTACACATAAGGATAAAAACGGTTTTAATAAAGTTGTCAATTTTATACAAAATAGTATTGGCACTATAACCTTCAACAGTTTTATCACAAACGAAGAAGCGTTTATTTTGCAAAAAATGAAAGAGAAGTTCGGATTAAAACTGATAAACGAAGACGCATTTCTCTATCAAAGATTTTTAAAAGCTATGGGCAAAACTTCCGGATATAGCCTATATAAGGGCTCTATGGAAAATGTAAAAAAAAGCGATTTTATAATAAGCGTGGGTAGCATGTTAAGATATGATATGCCAAACTTGGCTTATGCTTTTAATAACGCTCTTAAAATGAACAAAGCTTTTGGTATATACGCTCATCCGATACATGACAAAATTGTACAAAACTACTCCAAAAATTTGTTGCAGTTAAATTATAAGGCGGGAAACGAGGAGGCGATTTTGTATCTTTTGCTGGAGATATTTGTGCCTTTAAGCGAACTTGATAACATTACAAGCAAGTGTTTACAAACTTTTCATGCAACGCAAACGAAAGTCGCAGATGATAAAAAAATTGACGTTAGTACGTCAAGATTGTGGGAAATAGCAGGACTGGAGGATATGAGAGCCAGGATAGAAGAGATAAAAGCTTCAAAAGAAAATGTGAGCCTGATCATAGGGCAAGATATATTAACGCATCCGAGATGGAAAAATATGGCTTATATAGTCGGAGTATTAGAAAGGGTGGCCAATATAAAAGCGGTGATAATTCCTCACGAAACCAACTCTTTGGGCGTAGCCCTTATATGCGAACTTGACGAGTTTCAAGAAGGCAGCTCCCTTGGATACAATCGTTTCGGGGATATAACTATAAGTGCGCTTGGCAATGGGGATTTAGATATGCCGTCCTTGAACCAGCAAGAGGGTACATTTACAAATATAGATAAAAGAGTAGTGCCGACAAATGCCGCGCTTCCTTATAGGGGTTATGCACTGAACGATATTGCCAATGCTTTAGGGATATATTCTAAATACACGATAGATTACACAAAAAAGCTTCCTAAAAAACACGGTTTTCAAGAAACGGAATTTGATGAGCTTACTAGCTATTATGATAATAATGGGAATGAACACAGAGGATATCTGCTTGAAAATAGTCGGAAAAATATTTCTGAAGCTGTATCGGGATTCGAAGAGTTGGCTTTTTATGGCGATGTAGTTTATAGATTAAATCCACCTTCGCAATTTAATTCGTTTGTCAATGCAGCTCGCCAGACAAAAATTACTCCATATCTCTACGCTTCAAAAGAGTTTTTATATTTTCGCGGATTTAAAGATGGAGACTTAGTGGATATATCTTTAAAAAACGGTGTGACTTTATCTTTATATGCAAAAGAGGATAGTAGCATAACAGGCGAGTTTGCTTATGTGCCGACTTTTGATGAAAAGGTGAATGTGTATCCGCTATTCAACAAACAATACAGATTTGCCGAAGTTTTTATAAAGAAGGCAACAGATGAATGAAACCGGCATAATTATAGAAACGATCATAAAAGGTGTAGCGGTTTTAGTTGTTATAGCCTCGCTTGCAGGATTTGCCACATATGTGGAACGTAAAATTTTAGGTTTTATGCAACGTCGTCTAGGACCCATGTATGTCGGACCTTTTGGGATTTTACAAGCGCTAGCTGATGTTATCAAACTCTTTATGAAAGAAGATATGGTACCGCAAAATTCCGTGCGAATCATTTTTCTAATAGCACCCCTGATAACAATAGCGGCTGTATTTACAGCGTTTGCAGCTGTTCCGATGTTTTCTGAATTTACATTTTTCGGATATAAAGTTTATCCTATAATTTCCGATATAAATGTCGGTATTTTATTTATTTTGGGAGTCTCCTCAGCCGGCATGTATGCACCGCTACTCGCAGGTATGAGCAGCGCGAATAAATGGTCTCTTTTGGGTGGAGCACGTGTTGTCGTTCAATTATTATCATTTGAAGTAATAACCGCTCTTTCTATTTTATCTGTAATAATGATTGTAAGTTCTCTATCGCTTATCGAGATAAATAATTTTCAAAACGGCGGAATTTTTGATTGGCTTGTCTGGAAACAGCCTGTAGCATTTATACTGTTTTTGATAGCTGGATTTGCCGAAACAAACAGAACCCCATTTGATTTATTGGAACAAGAGTCCGAAATAGTAAGCGGATATATCACTGAATATTCGGGCATGCGATGGGCACTGTTTTTTCTCGGCGAATATTCTAATATGATATTAATCTCATTTCTGGTGAGTATTATGTTTTTTGGCGGATTTAATGCGCTTTGGATAATTCCCGGCGGTATTATGATATTGCTCAAAGTTTTGTTTTTTATGTTCCTCTTTATATGGGCAAGAGGAGCGTGGCCACATGTTAGACCTGACCAGCTTATGTGGTTATGCTGGAAAGTATTGATGCCAATAGCACTTTTAAATATTTTAATTACCGGATTGGTATTGTTGTAGGAGGTAAAATTATGAAACTTGATCAATTTAAAAATCGCAATACAAACGGATATATATACTATAAACATGAAAAACCTGCAAAAAATAGCTGGGAGAGATTTCGTCAAGTATTTAAACGAAGTATAAAATTAGAACTTTTCGTAGGACTTTGGATAGTTTTTCGGGAGATGGCAAAAGGTAAAAAGAATAGCCACACCACACAATATCCGCTTGAAAAAATGCAAATACCACCAAGATATCGCTCTGTGCATAAATTATTGAGGTTACTGGAAAGCGGGAGCGAAAGATGCATAGGATGCGGGCTTTGTGAAAAGATATGCGTTTCAAACTGCATTAGAATGGATACAAAAGCGGACGATAAAGGACGCAAATTTGTAAGCGAATATACTATAAATTTTGGACGCTGCATATATTGCGGGCTTTGCGCTGAGGTATGTCCGGAGCTTGCTATCGTACACGGAGACGAATATGAGTATGCGAGTGAACAACGCTCTTTATTCGGATTGAAGAAAGATATGTTAACACCCATGGATACATTTAAAAACGGTGGACAGAAAGAGTTTGAAGGATATGGCTCTTTGAGTGATAATGCCGATAAATGCGTCAAAAAGACGCCGCTTTCATATTAGGGAGCTTGTATGTATGAAATTATTGCTTTTTATGTTTTTTCCGCTCTTGTCATAGGATTTTTTTTAATAGCGGTGTTGAGCAAAAATGCTCTTTATTCAATGAGTGCTTTAGCAGGCGGAATGGTATTTATTGCAGGCTTTTTTTTCTTGCTGGATGCCGAATTTATCGGAGTAGTGCAGATAGTTGTATATACAGGTTCCGTAATGGCTCTTTATGCGTTTGGTATGATGTTTTTTGATACAACAAGAGATGTGAAAGAAAATATATCTTCTAAGAAGTTGATATATACGTTAAGTATTGCATCTGCTATTTTAATACTTGTTGTTTTAGGCGCACCGATTGTTGTTAAAGATACTTCCGCATCGTTTTTGGCAAGTGGCGAACTTAGCAACGCTCATATGATAGGACGCGTATTGTTTAGAGAGTATTTGGTGGTATTTGAGCTTGCCGCTGTGATGCTGCTGACAGCTATGATAGCGGGGATTGTTTTAGTAAGCAAAAGAATGAATACCGATAAGGAGACCAAATGATAGGAATAGGTCATTATCTTGCGTTGTCGGGAGTTTTATTTGCAATAGGAATTCTTGGTGTTTTGAGACGCAAAAGTCTTTTGATGCTGTTTTTTGCGACGGAAATTTTATTAAATGCCGCGAATGTTGGTTTTGTTGCGATCTCCAAATTTTATGCGGATATAAACGGACAGATATTTGCTCTATTTATCATAGCTATAGCCGCAAGCGAAGTGGCTGTAGGATTAGGACTACTGGTGCTTTGGTATAAACGCACAGGCACTATAGATCTTGATAGCTTGAATATCATGAAAGGGTAGAGATGGAAAAATATGTATATATAGCCCTTTTTGCGCCGCTTGTAGCTTCCGTCTTTGCCGCTCTGTTCTCTTTGGGTAAAAAAAATATTTTTGTAGGAGTTGTAAACTCTTTACTTATTGGTTCTTCGGCTTTGTCGTCACTTATACTTTTATTTAGAGGCGAGAGACTTCATGTGACTTTAAGCGAATGGATAAGTGCAGGGGATTTTAGCGTACCTTTCGGATTTGTTGTGGATGAGGTATCTGTTATTATGATGGTGACGGTTGGAATTGTTTCAACTCTTGTACATATTTATTCTATATATTATATGGGTCACGATAAAGGTTTTAACAGATATTTTTCCTACCTTTCGGCATTTGTCTTTTCAATGCTCGTACTTGTTATGAGCGATAATTTTCTTGGACTTTTTATAGGATGGGAAGGGGTTGGGCTTTGCTCATGGATGCTAATTGGTTTTTGGTATCACAAAGACAGCGCATCTTGGGCTGCAAATGAAGCTTTTATAATGAATAGAATCGCCGATCTTGGTATGTTACTTGGTATTTTTGTTATATATTGGCAAATCGGAAGTTTGCAGTACGAAGTGGTATTTGCAGCGGCTCCTTCTTTGGATAATGCAACTATAGCGGTTATTGGTATATTGCTTTTTATAGGCGCTATGGGCAAATCGGCGCAATTCCCGCTCCATACATGGTTGGCAGATGCTATGGAAGGACCTACGCCGGTATCCGCATTGATTCACGCAGCCACGATGGTAACGGCTGGAGTTTATCTTGTTATTCGCGCCAATCCGCTCTTTTCATTAATACCAAATGTAGGGTTTTTCATAGCAAGTCTTGGCGCGTTTGTAGCAATTTTTGCTGCTTTTATGGCACTTGTAAATAATGATCTTAAGCGTATCATAGCTTACTCTACGCTTTCGCAGCTCGGCTATATGTTTGTAGCAGCGGGACTTGGAGCTTACTGGATAGCTTTGTTTCACCTGATGACACACGCATTTTTCAAATCCCTTCTCTTTTTGGGTGCAGGAAATGTCATGCATGCCATGCACGATGAGCTAAATATCAAAAAAATGGGCGGCATGTATAAAGCTATGAAATATACTGCAATTTTGATGATAATAGCATCCGTCGCCCTTGCCGGCATATGGCCTTTTGCCGGATTCTTCTCAAAAGATAAAATTTTGGAAGTCGCGCTAAATGAACATGCTTATGTACTTTTTGCCGCTCTTTGGATTGGAGCGGGATTGACGGCGTTTTATAGTTTTAGACTCATTTGCCTTGTATTTTTTGGTGAAAAACGGTATGAAAAACTCCACATTCATCCTCACGAGGCTTCCGCTTTGGCTATAGCGTCTATGATTCCTCTTGGTATTTTGGCTGTCATTTCCGGCGGTTTGTTTGAAAATGAATTTAATAACTTTGTAACCTCTTTGTTGCCGCGTTATAAATTTACATTGGAACATTTTTTGGTAATTATTATGATATCAGCAACATCTGTCATCGCACTTTTAGGTATAGGTTTTGCAGTTTATATGTATATCATATGCGGCGGCTTTTCCAAAAAATTGGAGAAAAACTTTTTTTACAAACTCTTTTTTAATCAATACTACATTCCAAAATTTTATGCGAATTATATAGTGTGTCCTTTTGAGAAACTTGCTGAGTTTTCGTGGAAAAAACTTGACGAAAAGATGATTGACGCTACTGTTGATATGATTGCAAATATGATGAAATACGGCGGAGAAAAAGCAAGATGTATGCAAAGCGGAAATCTTTCTGCAATGTTAGGATGGATGGTTTTTGGTCTCGCGCTGCTTTTAACGGCAGCAATTTTTTATAGCGCTTAAAGGGGGTACTGTTTGGAATATTTATTGATTTTTGTGACTGTTTTTCCGGCGCTTGCAGGATTTTTGGGATTTATGGTGAATCAAGATAGCATAAAAGTTTACGGTATAGTGGTAACTTTTTTGGAGTTTGTTTTCACGCTTATAATATGGGGGTTTTTCGATAATTCATTCGGTGGATTTCAAATGTTAACAAACATTCCGATAATTTCAAACTTCGGCATAAATTTTATTTTCGGAGTAGACGGTATATCACTTTTTTTGGTAATTTTAAGCGCATTTATAACTTTTATAGCCCTGATAAGTCTTGGGAATATGCAAAATCTAAAAAATCTTATCATCTCCATACTGTTTTTAGAGATGACAATGATAGGCGTATTTTTGAGTCTTGATATGATAATTTTTTATCTATTCTGGGAGCTATCGCTTGTACCGATGCTGTATATTATAGGCGCATGGGGCGCTGATAAACGCATATATGCTGCCGTTAAATTCTTTTTATACACATTTTCCGGTTCTGTTCTTATGTTGGTAGGAATACTGTATTTTGCCTATATGTATTATACTTCGAGCGGGGTTTGGAGCTTTTCATTTGTAGACTGGCAAACACTAAAAGTCCCCTTTGGTATCCAGCTTTGGTTATTCGGCGCATTTTTCTTGGGTTTTGCCATAAAAGTTCCGATGTTTCCATTTCATACATGGCTTCCATACGCGCACGGACAAGCACCTACAATTGGTTCTGTGATACTCGCCGCTGTGCTGCTTAAAATGGGAACTTATGGATTCGTAAGATTTTTATTGCCGCTGTTTCCGGATGCGGTTGTGTATTTTTTAACACCGGTTGCAATTTTATCGGTCATAATGGTTATATATGCGGCTTTAGTCGCATTTGCACAAGATGATATGAAACAAGTCATAGCATACAGTTCAATATCGCACATGGGCATTATAATATTAGGTGTGTTTGCTCTGAATATAGAGGGTGTGAGCGGCTCTGTATTTTTTATGATAAGCCATGGAGTGGTAAGTGGAGCTCTATTTATGCTAGTCGGTGTGATATACGATAGACGCCATACAAAACTTATGAGCGAATTTGGCGGACTTGCTTCGGTTATGCCGCTGTATGCCGCTATTTTTGCCGTTATTATGATGGGTAGCGTGGGACTTCCGCTTACGATAGGATTTGTTGGAGAATTTTTATCCTTGATTGGATTTTACAAGGTGAGCTGGTTTTTGACTGCGCTTGGCGGCTGCGGTATAATTTTGGGTGCAATTTATATGTTAAAACTTTATAGAAAATCATTTTTCGGCGTAGTGACAAAAAAAGAGAATAAAGGACTCAAAGATTTATATGCGCACGAAATTTGCGCACTTGTTCCAATGGCATTATTGGTGATAATCTTGGGAGTTTATCCAAAACCTCTACTCTTTCCGATAGAAACAAGCGTCAAAAATACTATAGAAACAATGTATGGCAATGCCGAAAAGTATGAAACAAAACTATTTTTGGAAAAAGTCGGCAATAAAGGGGACAGATAATGGAAAATTTGACTTTTGAAGGTTTAAACTTATCCGTACTGACTCCTATGATAATTCTATCTTTGGGCGCGCTTTGCATTATCTGCATAGATATAGCTAAAAGCGGGCTTTCAAGAAGCTTTTATGCTATGCTCAGCATACTTTTTTTGATTATTAGTTTGATCTTTGTCATTATTTCCGACACAAATGTACATGGATTTTTTGATATGATAGTAGTGGATGGAATGGCGAAATTGGCGCAAATTATCATTTTGATTGCGTCTTTGCTGTTTGCTCCTTTGATTTTGAGCGGCAAGAAGTTTGATGAACAAAAATTTGCCGAATATTTCGCATTTCTTTTATTTGCCGTAACCGGCTTTTTATTTATGGTTTCGACAAATAATCTGATACTTATATTTGTGGGTCTTGAAACTGCTTCGCTTGCTTTGTATACAATGATAGCTATGCATAATAAAAATAACGCTATTGAAGCCGCTTTGAAATATTTTACGATGGGAGCTCTTTCAAGCGGGTTTTTTGCGATGGGCGCAATGATACTTTACGCATTAACTTCAAGTGCTGACATAAATATCATAGTGCAAACACTCGCGCAAAAAAACTTTGAGCCTATGGCGGCAACGCTTGGCGCTTTGGCGTTTATCTTGGCATCTTTTGCCTTTAAACTCTCAATCGTACCTTTTCATACTTGGACACCCGATGTTTATGAGGGAAGTAGCGCAGCGCTCGCAGGATATATGTCGATAGTACCTAAAATGGCAGGTTTTATAGTCGTAATGAGACTATTTGAAGCACTTATGAGCGAACAGTTGATGTGGGTTAATGATATATTATATGTATTGGCTGTAGTAACCATGACACTCTCAAATCTCATGGCACTTGTTCAATCGGACGTAAAAAGAATGCTGGCATTTAGCTCCATTTCGCATGTCGGGTTTGTTCTATGTGCTGTTTTACTAAATTCTAAGCAAGCGAATGAAGCGATATTTTTATATTTGACGCTATTTATGTTTGTAAATTTCGGTGCATTTACACTTTTGTGGATAGCAAGAAATAAAGAGAATTTATATGATGAACGCTATCAGCATCCGTATTCCAAATTTTCAGGTATGATAAAAGTAGCTCCTATGGGCGCCGTAATTATGGCTTTATTTATGCTCTCATTGGCCGGTATTCCGCCATTTTCAGTATTTTGGGGAAAGATATATATCATGAGTGTTGCCATACGAGAAGGCTTTATCATTTTGGCCGTGATAATGGCTTTAAATAGCGCGATAGCGATATATTATTATTTGAAATTGATAGTTTTTATGTTCCTAAAAGAGCCTTTACAAACAGAAGGTACAGTTTATATAGAAAACGCTTCAAGACCTCTTATGGTTATTGTCGGAGTAGCAGCAATTGTTGCAGCAGCAGCTATATTTTTTGTAGAACCTATAATGACAGCAATAGATTACTATATATGATAAACGGTAGATTACGCACTATATTTGATTGATGATGTCTCTAAATAGCAAAAATTACGACACTAAAGTCAGAAAATATTTTCAGATTTCTCCCCTTTCGTAGAAAGTAATTGTGTCAGACAAAAAACTTATTACACATCAAACTCTAATATCTATTTGAAATCGATGCGCAAATGCAACTTTTATAATTAGCTGCGCATGTAAGTTTACAAGCTTTGCAATGATAAACGAAACCATTAATTAAGATTTTACGCAAAAATATTAGATAAGAGTACAATTAAGAAAACAAAAGAGACAAGTAAATCAAAAACTATTCGAGAAAATATAGAAGTGGCAGATAGCTTATCTTAAGATTATGTGTATTTTTTAGTCATAGTATAAGTTATAGTTATTACCACAAAAGCATAAATAATATATTTCATTATTAAATCCCTTTAATTTTCATAAAATTATTATGGGTACAAATGAAAATACTGCCGAGATATAAAACAAATAGTGGTACTATAAAATAGATAGTAATGTGCAAATGATTTCTCTTGCCCAGTTACGTATTGCGATTTTAATTGTTGTAATTTTGCTACAAATCTTGATAATAACTCAACGATTATAATTAATAGGCTTTGCCTGTTTTGACGTATTTTACTATTGCGTAAATTGCGCCTATTACAAAGGCTACAATTACAACTGTAAACGTAGATACCATCTAAAACCCCTTTGTTTTCGTTATATAGCATATTGTATTTTCAGCTGTTAGGAACTAAAAGAAAGTTATCATGGCCTACAACCAAAGTCGCTTTGCTTACAACAATGCATTTTGCAAACCCAAGGTTATCTGTCATTTTTCTAATCGTTTCAAAAGCTGTTTATCAAGCTTGCAGCTTTCAATCCGTATATTTAAAATAAAATGGCGGCTATAAGTGTCACGATAAACACGCATGCAATCACTGATTTCAAGACAACATTTGCATCAAATATCGATTCTGTTTATCCAAAAAGTATGCTTGAGATAGACATTGAAAATCAAAAACAACCCTCCATCTATCTATTTTTATCAAATACTCTCTCAAAATATCAATAGCGACAAAGTGCATCATTGACAAAACCACGTATGCGGTTTTCTTTTTGGATATATTTACTTTCTTGGCTTACTTATTGTTCCTTGTCTACTTTGTGCTTACATTTTAAACACTCTAATTGCTCACCTTTTTTGAGTATTTTTTTTACCAATATGTAGCCGCATTCTGGGCACTTTTGATTTATCGGTTCGTTATTTGAGATAAATTTGCACTTCGGATAATTTGAGCAGCCGAAAAATTTACCTTTTTTTGATTTGCGTTCTATAATATCTCCGTCGCACTCAGGGCATTTAACGGATAATTTTATTGGTTCTGCTTTTAGAGTTGCGGATATATTTTTTGTATATTTGCACTTTGGGTAGCTGCTGCATGCGACAAATTCTCCAAAACGTCCTTTTCTTAACACAAGTTCACTTCCGCATTCAGGGCATTTTTCACCCGTAGGCGTTGCTACTTTGACGCTTTGTATCTCTTTTTTGCCTCTCGTAACTTTTTCGTCAAACGGCGTATAAAACTCCATAAGCACCATTTGCCAATCTTTTTTCCCTTCCGCCACTAGATCCAGAGTATCTTCCATAAGAGAGGTGAAATTGCTATCTACTATATTCGGAAAATTGTCCTCAAGCATTTTTGTGACTGTAAAGGCAATCTCCGTTGGAATTAACTGTTTTTTTTCTATATTTATATAATCGCGCGAAACCAATATAGAGATTGTGGGCGCATAAGTAGATGGACGTCCTATGCCAAGACTTTCTAGTTTATTTATCAAGCTCGCCTCAGAATATCTTGATGGCGGTTCTGTGAAATGCTGGTTTGCTTCCAGTTCTTTTGCTTCTATATTTTCGCCTTCTTTTAGATTTGGCAAAAGTGTATTTTTATCGCTTTCACCGTAAACTATGTAAAATCCGTCAAATATAAGTTTTCGTCCATTTGCTTTAAATTTGCTGTTATCGGAGGCAAACATTACATTTTGAGACTCAAATACCGCATTTGTCATTTGAGAAGCCAGGAAGCGATTATATATCAAAGCGTAAAGCTTAAACTCATCACTATCTAAATATTTTTTGGCTATATTTGGTGAAAAATCTATGATAGTAGGTCTTATTGCTTCGTGAGCTTCTTGAGCGCTTTTAGACTTTGTAGCATAAAATCTTGCTTTTTCTGGCAAATAGTCTTTGCCGTAAGTTTTCAATATCTCTTTACGACTCTCTTCTATGGCTTCTTTTGATATATTTAGAGAATCCGTTCTCATATATGTTATGACGCCGCTTGTGCCGTTATGCGTTGTCACGCCTTCATATAATTTTTGAGCTATATTCATTGTTTTTTTTGGTGAAAATCCAAGCAAGGAAGACGCTGCTTGTTGCAGGGTTGAAGTCATAAACGGAGGTTGTGGCGCGCTCGTTCTGTTTTTCTTTTCTATGCTTGCCACAATAAAATTATCGTCTTTAAGAGTCTCTTTTATCTTGAGTGCCTCTGCTTCGTTTTTAATGCTCATTTTTTCTATTTTGTTGTCTTTGAACTCCACAAGCAAAGCTTTTACATCTTTTTTAAACACTCCATCTATCGTCCAATACTCTTCTTTATTAAAAGCTCTTATTTCGCGTTCTTTGTCTACTACTATTTTCAGAGCAGCCGACTGCACACGTCCGGCACTCAAGCCCTTTTGAATTTTTAAACCAAGCAACGGCGAAAGTTTATAACCAACTATTCTATCAAGCAGCCTTCTTGTTTGTTGCGCGTTTACGCTATTGATATCTATTTTACGCGGATTTTTAAGCGAGTTCAAAATGGCTGTTTTTGTTATCTCATGAAAAGCTATTCTTGGAAGTGATTCCGGTTTTTTGCCGATAGCTGTTGCGATATGAAATCCTATAGCTTCACCCTCTCTATCTTCGTCGGTTGCTATAAATACTTCATCGCTTTTTTGGGCAAGCTCTTTTATCTCTTTGACTATTTTAGAGTGTTCTTTCGCTATTTTGTATTCTGGGATAAAACTATCTTGTTCTATTTTAATGCCGAAGCTGTTTTTTGGCAAATCTCTCACATGTCCTTTTGAAGCAATAACCTGATAGCTTTTATCTTTCTTGCCGTCATCTAAAAAACCGGATATTGTTTTTGCTTTCGTGGGTGATTCTACTATGATTAAAGATTTCAATACCATACCTTTTATTTCGTTTGTGGAATTCTATCAAAAAAATGTGAAATTTTTATTTTATATGCCAAATAACCCAAATAACAGCTTTTTTGATAATAAGAAAGTGAAAAGTTTTTGCACATAAAATTAAATCATGAAGTGCAGCAGTAAAAAATATCATATTTAAAATGATGTATATCATAACAAAAAATATAAAGTTATTTATATCATATGGTTAAAAGATATTGATTGCCAATTAAAATACAATCAAACATTTTATCGGTTTATCTTTTAAGCTTCTATGCTTCCAAATTTTTCCAACCATCTGTTAATATTGTCTTTGTCAAAATATCTGTATTGAAATGAACCGCTGTGTTCTTGTGTTATATCCATTATAATCTTGAACTGATACAAATGTTGTATTGAAATATTTTCAATAATTGTTTCATTTTTTGCACATTTCATCGTTAAATTTGATGCAAAAACTGCACCAAACACTTTGTAATTATTAATCTGACACAAATATCGCGCAAAATAATTTGGTGTCACACAATACACTAATAGATTAAAGCATGTTTTAAATTGTAAAAATCATCGTGTTTGCTTGGAGTGATGAGAGCAAAGGTGCTATTCCAAATCAAAATCATGAATAAACGTAAAATTTTCCATTTTACAAAATATTGCATATATTCTTATGTTAAACACTACGTATTTTGTAATTAAAAACGATTTAGTTGTGTGTGCTTGGAACAGCAACCATTCTTGATAAGAGTACATTGCTGTTTTACAGCATTTTTATATCATTTCAAATCAAAAACAATACTAACAATATCGTGAGGTAAAAAATCTTTCAAATTCAAGAATAATAAGACAAATTTGTGTCTGTTTCATAACAATATAAATTACTGTTACAGCGTATATTTTTGGTATTTATAAATTTCCTAAAACAACACAATGCAAATCTTATTTTGTAGAATTTTAATATTCCAGTCCAGCTTTTTTCAGCGCTTCTTTAGCGCGGTTCTTCTGCGTATGGGAGTCGTAACACCATGCGGGTGCCAAAAGCGTATCGTCCTGTACACCGGCTGTGATGCGCTGCAAAGCAATATTTGACGGCAACATTTTTATAGCTTTAATAAGAGTATCAAGATAGAGTTCCTCGCTGATAGGAACGAAAAGTCCATTTTTAAAATCATGCGCAAGTTTTGTCTGCTTCGTGATATAAAGTGAGTGAAATTTTATGGCGTCTACGCGCAAATCTATAACACTTTGCACACTTTTAAGCATCATCTCTTGGGTTTCACCCGGAAGTCCAAATATAAGATGTACACATACATTTAATCCCGCCTCTTTTGTCTTTTTTATCCACAAAGCAGCATTTTCAAAGCTGTGCCCACGGTTAATGATATTAAGCGTCTCATCAAACGCAGACTGCACGCCATACTCTATCCATATCTCTTTACCTTCGTATTTTTTCAAACGTAAAAATTCCAGCACTTTATCACTCATACAATCACTTCTTGTACCTATGCTTATACCAATGGCATCCGGAAGTTCAAACGCTTTTTCATACAGCGCTTTGAGTGTAGAAAAAGGCGCGTAAGTATTGGTAAAAGATTGGAAATAGACTATAAATTTTTTTGCGCCGAATTTTTTGGCGAGTCGTTTTTTGTATCTATTGTATTGACTTTCAAGCTGCAAAAGCTGCTTGTCAAGATGCGGATTTTCTATCAAATGCGGATTTAATTTAAAAGCTTTGTGTTCTTTTGAAAGATTTGGGCTAAACGATTCATTTTCGCAATATATACAGCCGCCTTTTGCCACAGTACCATCGATATTAGGACATGTAAAGCCCATGATGGATATAGGCGTTTTATAGACCTTTACACCAAACTTATCTCTAAAGTAACGCCCGATAGTAAAAATAACTTTTGTTTTGCTATTGGATGAAATAGTTGCCGTCAAAGCTTACCAACGAATACTTACGCTCATCGCCAATGCTCTTAACCAAAGAGTCTATGGATAAAAATTTAAGTGAGTCCGCGCCGATATAATCTCTAACCTCATCCTCGCTTAAATTTGCGCTTATCAACTCTTGGTAGCTTGGTGTATCAATCCCGTAGCGACAAGGATGTTTTATGGCGGGTGAAGCTATTCTCATGTGTACTTCGCGCGCGCCTGCATGTTTTAAGATGGAAACTATCTGTTTTGACGTAGTGCCCCTAACAAGACTGTCGTCTATAACAACTATTTTTTTACCGTTCAAAAGAGCCGCTATAGGAGAGAGTTTGAGTTTTACTTTTTGATTTCTCATCTCTTGCGTGGGTTCTATAAATGTACGTCCGATATAGTGATTTCTAACAATACCGTTTTCAAAAGGGATACCACTTTTTGCTGCATAGCCTAAAGCCGCAGCCACGCCGCTGTCAGGTACGGGAATAACATAATCCACATCACGCACAGGTGCTTCGGTCGCTAAAAATTCACCCATTTTTTTGCGCATTTCATACACATTTTTACCCTCTATATTACTATCCGGACGGGCAAAATAGACATATTCAAAAGCACATATACGAGGATCAATATCGAATAACTGTTCACTTATATATTCATCTTTTCCTCTCTCAAATATTATCATTTCTCCTGGATTTACGTCTCTTATAAACTCTGCTCCAACCAAATCAAAAGCGCATGTTTCGCTTGCCGCAATATATCCGCCATCTTTTAATCTTCCGATAGAAAGAGGACGCACGCCGTATCTATCTCTAATGACAAACATTTTGTGGCGACTTAAAATGATAAAACAATAAGCGCCTTTGATAACTTGCAGGGCTTCTATTATTCTCTCTTTTAAATGCTCTTTTTTGCTGCGTGCTATAAGGTGAATGACGTTTTCGGTGTCCATAGAAGATTGAAATATTGCCCCGTCTTCTATGAGTTTGGCACGTATTTCATTTTTGTTTATCAGATTGCCGTTGTGAACTATAGAGATTTCTCCAAGGCTATATCTGGCATAAATCGGCTGCGCATCCAATATGGAGTCGTTTCCTGCGGTAGAATATCTATTGTGACCTACTGCCAAACTCCCTTTCAAAACTTCAAATGAGCTATCATTGAATACTTTTGTAACTAAACCTCTGTCTTTGATGGTTTTGATTTTGTCATTATCGCACGCACTTATTCCTGTTGCTTCCTGTCCTCTATGCTGCATAGCAAAAAGAGCGTAATAAGATATCTTTGCAGCTTCATTAGAGTTAATAACGCCGACTATAGCACACATGTTTTATCCTTAAAGCCCAAGGCAATCGCTGATAGTATATTGTCTATTAGGTTGATTTACTATCCATTTTGCTGCGCAAATCGCTCCTTTGGCAAATGTATCTCTGCTTGTAGCAGTGTGATTTAATTCTATAAATTCTCCATTATTGTAAAACCCTACAGTATGTCGTCCTACAATGTCTCCGCCACGCAAAGACATAACGGCTATCTCATCTTTACTTCTTTGACCTGTCATACCTTCTCTGCCGCTTACTCTTACTTTGCTAAGTTCAAGCTCTCTTGCTTTTGCAGCATGTTCGCCCAAAGTCAGAGCGGTACCGCTCGGCGCGTCTTTTTTAAAGCGATGATGTTGTTCTACTATCTCTATGTCAAAGTCTCTCAATTTTTCGGAAGCAATTTCAACCAAACTGTTCAAAACTGCAATGCCCAAAGACATATTTGTAGAATATAAAATGGGCATATTTTGCGCCGCTTGTTTTAATAAAGCAAATTGTCCGTCATTTAATCCGGTAGTGCCTATAACGAGCGGTTTTGGTCTTTTGAGCGCATATTGTAGTAAAGTCTCCGTACCGCTTGGCGCAGTAAAGTCAATAATAACATCGCTCAATTCAAAAAGCGTCTCCAAAGAGTTTGTCTTGTTTGTATTTTCGGGCAGCGCAAATGTGAACTCGTCTATAGCATACAAACAGGATATTTTTGCCTCTTTGTCGTTTTGTAAATTTTCTATCAAAACCCTGCCTACTCTGCCAGTAGAACCATAAATGCCCACATTAAGAGGCAAATTTTCATTCATGTAAACCCTCTAAATAATTTATGGCATTAATCGCTGCCGTTGCGCCGTCCCCAGCCGCACAAATCACCTGTTTTGCAGCATCAATACGAATATCTCCTGCGGCAAAGAGCCCTCTTAGTGAAGTTTTCATATTTAAATCGGCAATCACTTCACCATTTTTGCTCATTTCGCATAAAAAATTGCCGTCTTTTTGAAGCAAAACCTCGTTATTAACTTTCATCCCCACAAATACAAAAACACCTGGAACTTTCAAGTCTCTCTCATCACCGTTCTTATCTATAATAAGCCCGTTAACTCCACTTATATCTCCATAAATCTTTTTGACTGTAGAGTTCAGCACAAGCTCTATTTTATTATTTTTCTTAACTCTCTGCACAGTAGCGGGGCTTGCTCTAAACTCATCTCGTCTATGAACAATATAAACTTTTGAGCAAATATTTGTCAGAAACAGAGCCTCTTCAAGTGCGGCGTCTCCACCTCCAAGAATAGCTACTTCTTTATTTTTGTAAAAAAACCCATCGCATGTGGCGCAAAAACTGACACCTTTTCCGTAAAACTCATCTTCACCTTCAACGCCTGATTTTTTGGGATTGCTACCTGTACAAACTATAACGCTTTTGGCTTTGACGTTTTTGTCACCTTCTATCGAGATATCAAAAAGATTGTCGCTTCCTTTACTTATACGTACAACTTCTGCCATTTCATATTTCAAGCCAAACCTCATAACCTGTTCAGGCCACTTCTCCATCAGCTCAAGTCCGCTGACTACCTGTGTAATTCCCGGATAATTCTCTATTTCGCTACTTTTTGTTATCTGTCCGCCGATAACGCCTTTTTCATACATTACAACATTCTGTAATCCGCCGCGTGTTGCGTACATACCGGCAGTTAATCCTGCAGGTCCTCCGCCGACAATTGCCAAATCCAATATTTCGCTCATTTTAATCTCTGTAAAATTTTATCTATCTTATAAAAGTGCTGTTAGTTTATTGGACAAAATCTGCTTTGAAGAAGCTCCGATATTTTGGTCAACTAACTCGCCATTTTTGAAAAATAGTATGGTCGGAATAGAACGTATACCGTAATTTGCAGCAATATCTTGCTCTTCATCTGTATTTAATTTGCAAATTTTAGCTCTGCCTTCAAACTCGTTTGCCAACTCTTCAATAACTGGGGCTATCATTCTGCAAGGTCCGCACCAAGGCGCCCAAAAATCTACCAAAGCGACACCTTCGCTTTTAACTATATCATCAAAATTTGAACTATTTAATTCAATGTATTTACCCATTAGTACTTCTCCTAAAACGTTAAAATAAGACTAAATTATACCTAATAGAAGTTTAAAAAAAACATAGCAATACAAATTAGTATATTTTAGTAACAAATATTTTTTATCCACTCTATATTATCTTTATATATTATAACGGCATCTATTTGATACTCCTTTTGCACATCATTTTTAAGCAAATAAAATTCAATTGTTTTAGTTATCTTTTCTATCTTTGCAGTAGTAATTCTATATAAGGGATCATACTCATTGTTTGTCGCTTTAACTTCTACAAAATGCAAAACATCCCTACTCTCCGCAATGATATCAATCTCGCCGAAACGCGAATGATAATTTTGCTCCAATATTTTGAGTCCGTTCTTTTTTAAAAATTTAACCGCCCTATTTTCGGCTTTTTTGCCAAAATCAAGCATGTTGTATTTGGTCTGTTTTTTTGCAAATAGTTTAAACATCTGTTATTGTAAAATATTTATGCTAAAGGGCAGCAAAATTTACATATTTTATAGATAGTCTCTTCGCACCTTTCATCATGTGCAAAAACAAAAATTTGTAACTCTCAATTTTGTGAGATTTAAATTCAAAAGTCGGTTTTATCTATTTTATTTGATGAACTATCATTGCTTTTATCAGTTAATGTGAGGCTGTTTATCCACAATATAACTAAAATTATTTTATTGCCCTCTCCTAAAGTTTCGGCCATATTCATAACTATGCCTCTGATTACTTCAAACTTTTTTAAATACTTTTGTCCAAAAGAGAGTATCTGCTATCTCTTTTTGGCGTGCATTTATCAATCAAAACCCCGCATTTGTTATCCATGATTGGCTTGATCGCTCTGTTTGATATCCCCATAGGATACTTTGCGACTTTTTTATCCTTTTTTCCACTTTTGATATACGGTAACATCCAAATTTTGAGAGATTTTTCGCGTAAATCGCTCTATGATTTTGATACAAAATTACTGTTCGTCAACAACCCTATCACTGCATTTGGCAAAATTTCATACTCTATCTCATGAATATTCGCCTCATATTCTTCATAGCTCATATCTATCGTGCGCATAAAACTTTTTTGCGCTATTACCTCTCCGCCATCAAGTTCCTCGTTTACAAAATGCACACTTGCGCCAGCCTTTTTTACATTTGCGGCATAACTTTGGTGCATCGCATCAGCACCTTTAAACAAAGGCAACAGTGAAGGATGTATATTGATAGCTCTCACATTTTTTGTAAAATAAGGTGTTAAAATCCGCATAAATCCTGCCAAAACGCACAAATCAATATCGGCTTTTTTTATAACTTCAACAAGTTTTTTATCAAAATCGCCTCTGCTTGCAAAATCTTTATGTTTCAATACCACAGGAGTTACTCCGTATTTTAGTGACTTGCTTATGCCTCCGGCATCTTCATTGTTGCAAATACTAAGAGCTATCTCTATTTTCACTCCATTAAATACTTTGCGATGAAGCTTTATAAACAAATTTTCCAAATTCGTCCCCGAACCACTGAAAAGAACTGCAATTTTTTTCGTAACCATAAAATCCTTTCAATCTCACCTTAAAAAAATATCGTTTAAAAAGTGTCTGCTTAAATCAAATATGCAACAAATAAAATATTTCTCTACAATTGCCTAATTTCCTCTATCAAGCCATCAGGTGTCAGCGCATAATTGTTTTCTTTAAACTTCAGGCTCGCTAACGCGTGAGCCAATACGCCACTGATTGCTGCATCCAAAGCAGAACGGTTTTGAGCAAGCAGTGCACCTATAAGACCTGCTAAAATATCGCCGCTGCCACCCTTTGCCAAAGCTTGAGAACCAAACGGACAAACATATAAAATACCATCTTGCGCTACTATAGTGTTAGCGCCTTTCAATACCAGAACGCCGCTGAATTTGAGTGAAAATTCTTTAGCCCAAAAAAACCTCTTTTGCTGTATCTCCTCAGTGTCTATCGTTCCAAAACCAAATATCTCAAGCAAACTTGCAAACTCTTTTGGGTGCGGCGTTATAACACATTTTGGACTATCCCACTCTTTAACCCTTTTATCATAACACAAATCCGCGTCTATAACAAAAGGTAGATTTTCAAACCAAGAATTGTTTACCTCTCTTTCTCCAAGCCCCATACCCGCTACTATCGCTGTAGTTTTATCAGGCAGAGAAAATGTCTGCATCAATGAAGGATTAAACTCAAAAATTTTCTCTTTGACTAACAAACTAACAAGTCCCGCACCAAAACTGAGTGCTGTTAGTCCTGATAACACTGAAGCTCCGACTTTTTCACCACTAACAATAACAAGATGCCCAAAATCTCCTTTATTGCTGTTTTTACATTCTCTCATGGGTAAAATCAAATCCTCTTTCTCAAGCAAAAACATATCCGTTTTATCTTCAAATTTGTTTCTATCAACACCCAAATCGCAGCAAATAACTTCTCCTGTATAATCTTTCGCAAAATCCTCAAAGAGAGTCGATTTGAGTACACCCATAGTAAGTGTAAAATCAGCCTTAAAGGGTGTTTTTGAATATATAGCAGTCGGCATGTCGCAAGATATTTTTAATCCTTTACGGATATTTAAACGCAAAAGCAGATTTTTTAAATCTTCATTTATTGTGCCTTTTTGCCCGCTTCCCATTATACAATCTATATAAATATCTGCGGTTTTGGGCAAAGCTTTCAAAATTTTTATACGCAAATATTTTAAACGCTCAAACTGAAGTTTAGCAAGAGAAGATTTAGGCGCACAGATACAGAAAACGGATACATTGAAACTACCCTCAAGCATTCTTGCTGCTGCAAATCCGTCCGCACCGTTATTGCCGCTGCCGCAAAGAAATAGAATATCCGCACCTTTTTTAGTTTTTGTTCTGACAAATTCCGCGATACTGCGTGCTGCATTTTCCATCAACAACTCTTCGCTTAAAAAAAACTTCTCGCAGGCACGTTTGTCCAATGTATTTGTAGTATTAAAAATCTTTTGCATACCAAATCCACTTTTGAAAATATGTAATTATACCGATTTTAAGTCAAAATTCAAAAACGTTATTCAGTGCATAAATAATAAATTTAGGAAAAATTATTACTGTTCTTTGTCGAAAATATAGTTCATTAAATCTATCATACAAAGCGCGTGCCAAACTTCATATTTTTTGATAAATGCAGTGCGCGCGAGGGACTTTTGCCACGATTTTACATGCGTTGCAAATGCCACCTGCGCGATTAATTTATTGTCTAACTATATTTTGCCGAACTTTTTTGAAAATCAAACCATATATAGCAAAAATATTAAGTATAAGACTGAGCCCTAAAATTATACGTAAAAACAAAGAAGTTTGCTTTATATCCCCTTTGTACGTTGCAGTGATAGAAGAAGTTTTTGTTACATCTATCACAATTTCACCTTTATGCCCCATGCCGTCTGTTGCTTCTGCCTTCCATTTGCCCTCTTCATCTGGCACAAATGCAAAAAATCCGTTTTTATCACTAAGACTTTTTATCGTCTCAACCGTTGGATTCGAAGGCGGATAGAGTTTGACTTTGGCGTACATCATAGGCGTATCGTCACTGTAAGAGAAACGAATAACTTTCGCACTATTGTAGCTCTCTGATACTTCCACACCATGAGATAGCAAAAATGAACCATACAAAAGAGTCGTCATAAACAAGAGTCGTTTGCTATTTGACATTAAATACCATTATAGCGCTTATGTCATCTTCATCTACATCGGCTATTTTTGAAGGTTTGTGATAATTTACCCTAACAAGCCAAAGCCCTTTATGATCAAAATCAAAATTCACAATACCATCTTTATCGGTTTTGCTTTTCTTTGCATAAGCATTTTCGCTTTTTGGATCAAACGTATCATATGTGGAAAAAATGTCGGCGTTAGCAAAAGGTTTTCCATCATATAAAACTTGGAATTTACCGCTTTTACCTACAGTGATGTCGACAGGATTTGTAAGCGGTACTATTTCAAGGATTTGCCCTAGTGGTTTTTTGAAACTTTCATCATTAGTTTTGGAATTGAGATAGGTTTTTGAAAGCTTATTAAAATAGAGGCATTTGCTTACAGTCGCACCGGAGGCTGAAACCTCTTTTTTTGTGCCGTCCATATAACCCTCTGTCGTATAGCAATAATAACCGCCTATGCGCTCGCCTACTACCAACGCAGGATGGTCGTTTTCCGGTTTCCATGACGTTTCATATAAAAGTCTGTCTCTATTTGCCGTAAGAACAAGTGGGGTCTTTTTACCATTTTGTAGAACATAAACCGAATTTAGCGTCGAAGGCTCTTCTATCTCTTCACCTTTTATAAAATAGTGTGTAGATAGTACATCAATCTTCACCTCATCTCCTGCTTTATAATCCTTAACATCGCGGGGAACTACAAAAAATTCATGCGCAAAAAGCGATGAAAAGCCAAATGTGATAAAAACTATCAAAGCTAAAACCATTTTTTTCATATTTTCTCCTTAGTATGAAAAATCAAAATATCGTGTGCAATGATATTACATTATTTATTTCAGTATTATTAAGCGGAGAAATTATCGTATATTTTACATCAATGTCAAAAATATCTGCATGCAAATATCTCCGAAAGTTATTTGTGTCTGTTAAGTTTTGTACTGTTATAATACTTTGGATTTTGCATCATGATATGCCAAAGAGAAACGATATGAATAAAATAACGCAAAAACCGAAAAAAATATGCATGCTGTTTGTTCGGGCGAACTATTTGATAAAAAGTATTTTACTAAAAACAAGCGCCGATTCATCACGAATAAATACTCTCGAAAGTAGTGCGATATGAAGTCATTTGTATCAATAAATATGTTTATATTTATCATTATCCTTTTTACGACGGGATTCATTATAGAAATTACGGAGATAGTGGTTGACGAGAATATTGCTATTCCGGCTTATGTCCGGTTTATAATGAGTTTTTTAACTGCGATGCATGTTATAAGTGGTATCTTTTTTGTGTTATTGGCAGCATTTCACATTGCCAAAAATCGGGGTACGCTGAGAAATCATCTAAAATTTAAAAACTCTAAAATCGGCAAAGAAAGCGCATTAACAATAGCCTTGGTATTGACGGCAGTAATTTTAGCATGTATCACGGTTTATATAAGAGAGTTGTAAGCTCCATGAAATATATATTTTAGTTTGTAAAAATCAAATTTTTTTGTTGCAAGGCAGTTATTATAGCAAAGCATATACACTTTTTGTGCGTAAAATAAAATGTATGATTGTTTTTAATAGCGCTTTTGTGGGCTCTTAAATATGGAGAAGTCTTTGCATACAGCGATATTGGCACTGAGCTGCTAAATTACATCTTTATGCGCAAAAACGGCCTAAAATTTGAACTTTATAGATAAAAACTGCCAACATTCCAATAATCTGCTATCGAACATTTTTATAAATCATTTTATGATGGGGAATTTTCGCAATATTTATCTTTTGTCCTTGCGTGTAATTTATCGGGCAATTTTTTGGCGCTGATACTATTTTGACTTAAATATTTTGAATATAAAAACAGTTTTTGCAACGCTTAACATTTCCCGGACATTAACCCATAACACTCTTTATATGCAAAATACCGTCCATGTTGCCACTAAAATCTCAATTTTTGAACATTTATCTTTGTCTGAAGCTAAGCGATTTTAACATATGGGTTTTGTTTATCAAGTCTGCTTCATCTAAATCCGCCACTGTACGCGCCACCTTTTTTAGTTTACCGACACCTCTGTGCGACAACCCAAAACGCATAGCGGCATTTTTTAAAATCTCTTTAGCGTCATCCGTCATCTTACAAAACCGCTCTATGGATTTATCATCCATTTTGCCGTTCAACTCTTTTTGTCCGCGTCTTTTTTGGGCAATAAAAGCATTTAAAACATTTGCACGCATCTGTTTGGAACTCATATTTGATATATCTTCAATGCCACTCTCGTCCATCTGCACATAAATATCTATTCTATCAAGCAATGGAGTCGAAATTTTAGCTTTATATCTTTGAATGTCAATATCGGAGCATTTGCAAGGTTTTATATTGCTAAACAGATTTCCGCAAGGGCATGGATTTTGGGCAGCGGCAAAAAGAAATTTGGTTTCATAGCAAATTTTTGAATTTACGCGCGAGATTAGAACCTGTCCGTCTTCAAGCGGTTCTCTTAAACTTTCTAATATCTGTTTTGAAAAATATGGAAATTCGTCAAAAAATAAAATTCCATTGTGAGCCAACGCCACTTCGCCTATTTTAGCACCAAAATTACTTCCGCCTCCAAAAATCGAAGGGCGCGAAGAGGTATGATGCGGGGCACGAAACGGACGTAATTTCTCAAAAACCGTGCCCTCGCCGCTTAAAGATCTATTTGCCGCGTTTTGCAAAATCTCGTCAATCTCAAGCGGAGGCATAATATACAAAAGTCTTTTTATGCTCATGCTTTTACCGCATCCGGGACTTCCTTCAAGTAAGATATTGTGCATTCCGGAAGCTGCTATCATCATCGCCTCTTTTGCATGCGCCTGTCCTTTTATATCAGCGAAATCAAGTTCAAAATCATCATTTACAATATATATTTTATCAGCAATAGTGATGCTGTTTTTGAATATTTCGTGCATACTTTTGACAAGTCTGCTCTCGCGAAATTCTGCATTTTGAAAAAATTCCACCGCTTCTTGCAAATTTTTTATACCGTAAACTTTGATATTTGGTATTGATGCCACAAGCTTCATACTTTCGCTCGGCACCACAACACTTAAATTTTTAAGCCTGCTTGCAAGAGAGAGTATGAGAGGAAAGATAGACACAGTACTTTTAATGCTACCGTCAAGTCCAAGCTCCCCAAAACAGTAAAAATTCCCAAAATCAACACTCTCTTTTTGCAAAGCGACCAAAAGCGCTACTCCCAAATCAAAATGGCTTCCGTATTTGGGTAAATCGGAAGGAGAGAGATTTACTGTGATTTTTTGCGATGGAAATTTGAAATTTATACTGCCAAGAGCCGCTTTTATCCTATCACGGGACTCTTGTATGGACTGTTGCGCGAGTCCTACTATAGAAAATGACGGCAAAGCGCGCACAAATGTTGATTCCACCTCAACACTATGAGCCGTATTTGCTTCTAAAGTTGCGCAAAGAAGTCTTTTCATCAGTATATGCCTTTTTATGATATTTTTTAAAGTGAGATTATATCTATTTTAATCAAAAAGTTACAATAGATTTCACATATATGAAACTAATCATAAAAATATAAATTTTACACGAATATTATTTTAGTAGTTTACATGAAAAAAAGCCTTAATTTTACAGCTTTTATCAAAATTTACAATGGCGAGTAAAAATAATTTTTGAAGCAAATCAAAAAGTACAAACGGATATGTACTATATAATTGAAAAACAAAATAAGCTTATTGTAAGATAATTTATTTGACGTTAATTATAATGCTAAGAGATTGGGTATGTTGTTTGCGGCTTGCAAAAATGAGACCACTTTTAAATTGAATGTAAAACGCAAAAAGATAATGAGAGTAATTATTCTATTTCAAAGTTCCGACAATTTACAGCCAAAATCGGCGCAAAACAACAAACGAGCAGTTGAAAAATATCAAAAAACCTTTTGATGTGTTTGGCATTTTTCATCTTTTATTTAGCGTAAATTGTCTAAATTTTGCCGGCAAACTAAAAAGCAATGTCAAAAACTTTAAAAACGACATATTTACGCGACGTTTGTAGCGATGAAATGTCTTTTGATAATAAGATAAAAGGGATCTAACTATCCAGAAACATCAGTCACGATAAGATTTTGGCGCACGTCTTTTTTCCAAAACGAATTGAAAATTTCCACAGATTAATTGTTGGCAAATGTCATTGTTGGTGCTGATATTAAACTTTACAGCCATAAATATAAGCAGCTATTTATATCTCATTTGTGTTTCACATAAAAATACTACATTTACATTGGCAATGGATAGATTGTTTTTTGTAATTTGGCTTTTTTACAAGGTAAAAAACTCTCCAATTTTAGATAAGCAAATCTTAGACAAATAAAAAAATAGGGGACAAAAAATGCACTAAAAAGTCTTGCAAAAAACAAAAGTCACTGCAATAAATAACTAAAAAAGCTAACCGACAAAATCCTCTATATTATCGCTACTTTTCTTGAATATAGCGATTAGACCTTCTCTTTTGGTCGTTTCTTCCACTCTTTTTCAAATTTTTTGCGTTTTAAGTATGAGAGTTTTTCTATAAAAAGATGTCCTCTCAAGTGGTCTATCTCATGTTGCAAAGCTATTGCCATGAAATCTTCGTAAATTTTTATATGTTCATTACCGAAGCGATCGAAAAATTTTACTTTTATCTTCTTAAAACGTTCTATATCTTCATACACGTTAGGTACGCTAAGACAGCCTTCTTGAAATACGATAATTCCATCGCTCTCTATAATTTGCGGATTTATGACTTCCAGCAAATCCTCTTTTATCTGTTCTCCATTTTCATTTACAGAATTTATCACGAGTGCATTTAATGCGATTCCGACTTGTATGGCGGCCAAACCTACACCATTTTTATGTATCATGGTTTCATACATGTCATCAAGCAGCATATGCAAACTCTCATCAAACTCCGTAATATCCTGCGAAATAACTCTAAGTTTTGGATTTGGGTATGTCAAAATTTCTCTAATCATTAAAAATCTCTACTTAAAACTCTTCTCCAAAACATTATCTATAAGTCCGTACTCTTTAGCCTCGTATGAGCTCATAAAAAAATCTCTGTCGGTATCTTTTGTGATTTTGGCAAGTTTTTGACCCGTATTTTTTGCCAAAATATCATTCAATACCTCTTTGAGTCTCAAAATCTCTTTTGCTTGTATTTCTATATCCGTGGCTTGTCCTTGTGCGCCGCCAAGTGGTTGGTGTATCATTATTCTGGCATTCGGAAGGGCAAATCTTTTGCCTTTTGCGCCGCAACTTAACAAAAACGCACCCATCGAAGCGGCTTGACCGATACAAATTGTTACGATGTCGGGTTTTATATAATTCATCGTATCAAATATGCTAAGTCCGCTCGTAACAACGCCTCCGGGTGAATTTATATAAAGATATATATCCTTCTCCGGATCTTCCGCTTCTAAAAAAAGCATTTGAGCAACTATGGAAGCAGCGACATCATCATATATCTCGCCGCTAAGCATCACGATCCTATCTTTTAAAAGGCGCGAATATATATCATAGCTTCTCTCACCTCGTCCGGTCTTTTCAATAACAACAGGAATATAGTAACTCATCATTTTCCTTCATTGGCTTTGTCAAATAGCGTCTGAAACAGTCTATCTTCGATCATGGCCATCTTAACGGCAGGCAAAACGCCCTGTTTTTTATAATTTTCAAAATGTGCTTTTGGTTCTTGTCTGTATTGCAGCGCTTCATAATATATTGTCTGAGTAACCTCTTGATCCGTTACGTTGATATTATTCAAAATTGCCAACTCATTCACGATAAATGTAAGTCTCACGCTATCTTCGGCATTTTTTCTAAATGACTCTCTTTTATCCTGTGCTTTTTGAGGATCTTTTTTGTACTCTTCCAAGTCCTCTTTGCTGATACTAGCAAATGAATTCCTAAAATGAATATCCATCTCTTGCTCTACTATGCTATCAGGTAAATCAAAAGAGAATTTCCCTACTATTGCTTCCACAAATTTCGGTTTTAATTCTTCGTGATAAAGCTTTGAAATTTTTTCACTTTTTATTTGCTCTTTTATCTTCTCTCCCAATAACTCTTTTGTGGGTTTCTCCTCGTTTGGTAAAAGTTTTTTCAAAAACTCTTCATTGGCCTCTTTGGGTATATCTTTCTCTTTTATCTCATGAAGTTTTACCTTAAAAACAGCCTCTTTGCCTGCCAAATCTTTACTGCCGTAATTTTCGGGAAATGTTACCTTTATATCCCTTTGTCCGCCGGCTTTTAAACCTACCAAACCGTCTTCAAATCCATCTATAAAACTTTTACTGCCGATTTCAAGAGTGTGATTTTCGGCTTTGCCGCCCTCAAATGCAATGTCATCAATAAATCCTTCAAAATCAATCACAGCAAAATCGCCCTTTTTCAAGCCTCGTTTGCTCTCTATAGTTTTTAAAGGAGCGATTGTTTTTAAGAGATTCGACACTCTTTGAGCAATCTCATCTTCCGCAACTTGTGGGATCTCAAATTTTGGAATACACTCTTCGTATCCGTCAAGTTTAATTTCCGGCTTAAAAGAGATTTTGAGTTCAACGTCTATTTTGTCCTCTTTTTTTTCAAACTTTGAAAATATCGGCTCTCCTACTACATTGTCTTCCCCGATTCCCAACTCTTTTACCGCAATGTCATATAACTCTTTTACGGCTTCTTGTTCGGCATCCGTTTTTACCTTATCACCATATCTTGCCTTTAAAATGGACGGTGGGACTTTACCTTTTCTAAAACCGTCTATGCGAACATCTTTTGCCAATGTTTTTAATATTTCATTCTCTTTTTGTTTTATAGTTTCGTTGCTTATTACTGCCGTTGCAGATGCGTTTGCACTATTAACCTTAACTACTTTAACTTCCATAAATTCCTCTGCGTAATAAAAATTTTCTTGTGAATATATCAAAGTTTTCTTTAATAACTCATTTATGCTACTTTGGTATATTTACATGTAAACAAATTTTTAGTAGAATTTTAGCTTTGCTAATTTTTAAAAAGCGATGACAATATGGAAATATCAAAACAACAAGAGTTTGAACAAGCAGTCAAAAAGATATTGGAATTAATTGGCGAGGATATAAATCGCGAAGGACTTTTGAAAACTCCCTCAAGAGTTGCGAAAGCATTTGAGTTTATGACCGAAGGTTATAGTCTTGATCCGAAACAGGTATTAAATGACGCTCTTTTTCAAAGTTCCAACAATGAAATGGTCCTAATCCGCGACATTGAGTTTTACTCTATGTGCGAACATCATCTTTTGCCTATTATCGGACGAGCGCACGTAGCTTACATACCCAACGGCAAAGTTGTGGGACTTTCAAAAATCCCGAGAATGGTTAATATTTTTGCCCGTCGCCTCCAGATACAAGAACAGCTCACAGAACAAATAGCTTATGCAATAGATGACGTGATAAAGCCAAAAGGTGTTGGCGTTGTTATAGAAGCGCGTCACATGTGCATAGAGATGAGAGGTGTTGAGAAAATCAACTCCACTACTACAACCTCGGCTTTGCGCGGTATTTTTATTAAAAACGCGGATACAAGAAAAGAGTTTTTTTCTCTGATAAATGCTGCTATCAATAAAAGATATTGATATTTTCGACATAAAATAATAGAGACTGGCAAAACAGGCAGATTTCTTGTCAGAAAAATCAAATGAGTTTTTTGGCGTTTATCAAAAATATGTGATTTTGAGAGTAAAGTAGCGCAAGACGGCTAAGTTTTAAGGGTTGACGGTGCTAACCTTGAAAATTTCCCGGCAAATCGTTTTTGCTCTTATATCATTTGCCGCAACCAAATACACTTTTGTATGTAAAAAATGATAAAAGAAGCTTTGTTGCTTGAAAAATAACTGCCGATGTAGCAACTTGCGTTTTTCTCTATGAGCAAAATAGGCACGGCTATTGTCTAAAAATGATTTATAATGGTTATGTCAAAAAATATTGATAAACTTTTTAACCGGCGGACATAAAAAAATGAAGAGCATGCCTTAAACAAGGTTGTGTTTGTACGTTTTTTAGTATGATAAAATCTGTTTTTGCGGCAAATTTAATTTTATGCATCTTGTTGTAAAGAGATATTAGAAAAATTTAATTTTATTTTAAACAATTTTTCTCTATTATACTCAATCATAAAAAGACAAAAAATATCCGAATTAAAAAAGAGATTTTTTCAGGAGTAATTAAAAATTATGCGAGCTTATTTAGATAATAACGCAACAACGATGGTTGACCCACAAGTTTTTGATGAGATGAAACCATTTTTCGTTGAAAAATATGGAAACCCAAACTCACTTCATCAATTCGGCAGTGAAACTC
>JAIRSJ010000076.1 GCA_031255525.1 Campylobacteraceae bacterium | reverse complement strand
TAAACAAAGAGACGCTTATAAATATCTTCCATCGATTTTCTTGAACTTCAGGCATATCCTGGAAATTGTTTATATTATCTTTTGTATGCATGTTGCCTGCAAAATATTTTCATAATTTTCCCGTTCATAAGCCACTCTCTTTTGTCTTTATTATCATCTTTGAAGCCAAGTTTTTTCTTATCAGAGTTTTTATTATTATAATATAATGACATATTTTTCAAGATAAAACCTCCCAGATGTTGTAAGTGCAGGTTTTAACTTGTAAAATCGCACTTATCATCTGTTTCGAAAAGTAAAATCCGTAAGAAACAGTAAAGTTAAGAAGTGAGTGATTTGCCGACAACTACCCTTTATAACTTTAAGCCTCTAAAAATTCTTTTTGGCAAAAACTGTTTATTTGCACCTTTTCAAACGCTCCCTTGAGCGATATAAAGAGATTTGGGTGCGCTTTTTCGAGATTTGCCAAAAGCTCTTTCGTCTCATATCTTGCATGTGGCATTTTTACATCAAACCTCATAGCCGGACACGCTTCGTCACCTACTGTGGGGAGATTGTTCAAAATAGCGTTATCTCTAAGTTGCCTTTCTCTTACATGTATCAAAGGACGGATTACGACAATTCCGTTGTCGGCTTTATATATAGGGGGCATTGAACGCAAAGTTCCGTTGTTCATGAAATTCATAAAAAAACTCTCCGCCGCATCATCTAAATGGTGCGCCAAAGCAAGTTTATTAAAGCCGTTTTCTAAAGCATATGTATATAAAGCGCCTCGTCTCATTCGTGAAAAAAAGCTGCAAAATGAAGAGTTTTTTCTTATTTTTTCTTTGGCGAGTTCAAAGATTTCCGTATTTATTATTGTATGTTTTATCTCATACTTTTCACAATGCTTGTGCAAAATATCCAGAACTTCTCCCATGCCATAAGCCACAGTAGCCGCTTCATATGTGAAATTAAAGGGCGCTACTTTTTGTGTATGTTTTAAAGCATGCGCCAATGAGAGTGAATCTTTGCCGCCACTCAGTCCCAAAAGAACCCTATCTCCTTCTTGTATTAAGCCGTATTTTGCATTTGCGCGTCCGAGAGAACGCAATATTGATTTATTTATATTCATCATCTATTCCTCTATTTTATCTAACATGGATAATATAAAATCCGCACTTATTTTAGAGCTGCTTTGTAAAAATTCATCAAAATCAAATCCAGCTTTAGCGTCAGCTGCATCGCTTATCGCGCGAAGTATGAAAAACGGTACACCTAAAGCCTCACACACAAATGCTACGCTTGCCCCTTCCATCTCAATAGCGTTTGCATTAAATGTTTTTCTTATCCACTCTTTTTTAAGCCCATTGCATATAAATTGGTCGCCTGTTGCTATGATGCCCGATTTTAATGTAAGGTTTAACGTTTTCGCAATTTCTCTCGCTATTTTTAAAAGTTTTTCATCTGCTTTGATTAAGATTTTGCTCTCCGGTACAAAGCCATACGGATGTCCAAAAACCGTGATGTCAAGATCGTGCTGCACAAGCCCTTCAGCTGCTATCAAATCTCCTATATGCAGGTTTTTATCAATTGCTCCGGCTACACCTGAAAAAAGCAACTTTTCAGCGCCGAATCTGTTTATCAAAATAGATGCCGTAAGCGCTGCATTTACTTTGCCGATTTTGCTGTAGGCTATCGTTACGTCAATATTTTTATATTTTAGGGTATAAAACTGATTTTGGGCAAATTCAACTACTTTATATTCTTTGAATTTATCCAAAAGAGGCGTTATCTCCTCGATCATTGCTCCCATTACAGCTATTTTCATTTTATAACCCCAAATTTAAAAGTTTTACAATTATTGCATTTTGAAAACGATCGAATAAGTTTTGCGAGTCAGGGAACAGGCAAGTAGTTTATCCGATAAGTTTTAATGTATCCTCAAGCGTTGCCATGTCAGTTATACTGTAAGTAGGAGCATCATTTAGACGCTTGTTCAGACCTTTCAATATCGAGCCGCCAAACTCTATAAATGCACCTGTTTTTTGTTCGCTTATCGATTGTTTGTACAAAACGGGTGAGACAAGCTGTTTTTCCAATAAATCTACAGCCTCTTTTTTGCTTTTGTAATGTTTTGCGTTTACGTTTGAAATAATTGGTGCTGCAAATTCATCTTTTATAAAATTTTCCAATTTTTCTTTCAAAGGATTTTGTGCGTCTTTTAAAAGTGGACAATGACTCGCTACCGACATTGCCAAAAGCATAGCTCTTTTAGCTCCGGCCTCTTTAAATTTATTCTCATATTCTCTCAAATCTTCTTTAATGCCGGCTATTACTATTTGTCCGTCACTGTTATAATTCGCAGCCCATATTTGCTTTCCGTTTTCTCTCGCTTCTTTGCATATAAGTTCGGTTTTTTCGTCGTCAAGCCCGATAACCACCATCATTCCCGCATCTTTACCTTCGCATACCTTTTTCATCAAAAGCCCTCGCTCTCTTACAAGTTCAAGTGAGTCGTATATATCAAGTGCGCCTACACTTATTAGCGAAGTTATCTCTCCAAGAGAATGTCCGAGCGCAATTTTCGGCGTGATTTGCCTGTTTTCTTGAAAAAGCTTAAATGCAACGGCGCTTACCAATAGTATGGCAGGTTGTGCAAATTCGGTTTCATTTAAATTCTTATTCTCTTCAAATAAGAGAGAACACATATCAATACCAAGCCTCCGGGAAGCTTTTTCAAAAATATCTCTCGCAAGAGGACTTTTTTCATAAAAATCTTTTCCCATTCCGACAATTTGCGAACCTTGTCCGGGGAAAATAAACGCTATATTTTCTGACATTTTTTATCCTGATTTTTAATTTTATATCTGTTGTTTTCTAAAAAATCGTGCAATTCCGATATTTTTTTACGCAAAGTATTTCTATTTAATCCGAAGTTTTTGGATATTGCAAGTTGCGAATGAAATTTTTTCAACCCTGCTCTGAGCAATGGTATGTCAAATATATAAAGTAACTTACGATAATCGTCACCGCTGCCGAGTTTTGTCATAAAAAAATTTTCCAAAATATTCAAAATATCTTTTTCTGTAAATTGTGCCGTCAGAAAAGCGGTATAAACATCTCGCTTTAGCGAATATGCATTTTGGTTCAAATTTAAAGGAGCTTTTTTCAGATCAACATCAATTTCACTCTCTTTTTCGAAAAAAAGTTCTTTAGCTTCCATTAAAAATTTTTCTGCCAGTGCTTCCGCATCTTCGGGACGTTCGCTAAGCGGTGGTATGGATATTTTAAGTCCGAAAAAAATATCCGCTATGCTCTCATCAATCTTTTTTGAAGTTGTTGCAATAATGCGCACATGTTCTTTTGTAAGAGCTTCTTTTAATATGACGTAGTTGTTTATCTTGTGAAAATCACGGATAATTAAAGTAGAATTTGAACTAATCATACTTAAAACGGCGTTTAAATTAGAGCCGTCTACGATATTTGCATCTGCTATGTTTAATGCAAGTGTCGTTTTGCCAACACCATTTTCGCCGATGATAAGGACATTTAAGTTTAGATTTTTTAAGAGATTTGCAAGTCTCCCAGCCTCTTTGGAGGCTTTGGAGTTTGCTATAAAGTTAGTGTCTGCCACAGCAGTCGCCGTCATCATGATGATGTTTGCCGCAGCAGTCGCTATCGTTATTGTGTCCGCCGCAAGAGCAACTATGCGAACCTTCTATGTGTCCGTTTAAAAGTTCATCTTCTGTGGCATCTCTTATTTCAGCTATTTCTATATCAAAATACAAGTCTTTTCCTGCCAGCGGGTGGTTAAAATCTATAGTTACCTCTTTGTCGTTAAACTCTTTGACTATAACTTGGACTGTATTGCCGTCCTCACCTTCGCCATAAAGCGTCATTCCGTTTGTAAGCTCAAGCCCTGCAAATTGTTCAATCGGAACTATCTGAATAGCTTTTTTATCATATTCGCCATAAGCGTCGGCAGCTTTTACTGTTATACGAGAAGTATCCCCTTGGTTCATATTTGCTATTTCGCGTTCAAGCCCTATGATAATCTGATTTTTTCCCATGATAAATGAAAGGGGCGCGCTATCCATATTTGAATCAAGCAGATTTCCATTCACATCTTTTAATTCGTAAAACATTGATACTACTTGATTTTCAACAGTTGCCATTAATTCTCCTATATTTTTTAATTTTCACAAAAATCTCATTAATAAAAATTTTGGATTTGAAGTGAAAACGGATTTTATCATAAATAAAATAAATAGTCTATTTGAAGAAAAGATTACTTTTAATGCAAAGTCCCAACAGTTACGGCGGCTTAATATACATCATGTTACTTTTTTAAAAGAGAAAATACTCAGATAAGAAGTTATACGAGTATTTTTTGATCTTCAGAGCTTTATTGCATACAAACCGCAAAAACTGCTATTTTAAAATTTTAGGAAGCGTGATACCCGTTTGTCCTTGATATTTGCCGGATTTATCTTTATATGTAACTTCACACGGTGTATCGCCTTCGAAAAACAATACTTGAGCTATGCCCTCGTTTGCGTAAATTTTGGCAGGAAGCGGCGTAGTATTTGAAATCTCTATTGTTATATGTCCTTCAAATTCCGGTTCAAACGGAGTCACATTTACTATGATACCGCATCTTGCGTATGTGCTTTTACCAAGACATATTGCAAGGACATTTTTTGGTATCTTAAAGTACTCAACAGTGCGGGCAAGAGCAAAAGAGTTTGGTGGAACTATGCAAACATCACCTACGAAATCGACGATATTTCTATCTTCAAAATTTTTAGGATCAACAACAGTAGAGTTTACGTTTGTGAATATTTTAAATTCTCTGCCAACTCTTATATCATAACCGTAACTGCTTACACCGTAACTTACTACGTTTGAACCTATTTGACCATCGCAAAACGGTTCTATCATCTTTTCTTTGATTGATTTTTCTTTAATCCAGCTATCTGCTTTTAATCCCATATTAGTCCTTAAGAACAAGTTATAATGAAGTGTGCTATTATAACACACCTTAAAATTTTTGTGCCAGAATACCAAGGAGATGTTTGATGAACAAACAGGATATAAATGTAAAAGAGTTGATACGCATATTTGATAAAAGCAGTATGAGTAAACTCAAAATAAGTGAAGGAGACTTTTCTATCGAGATGAAAAAAAATTCATCTTCAAAGACATACGTAAACAGTGACGAGTTGCAAGCTCCGATTATAGAGGTTAAGCCCCAGCCGCATATAAGCGTAAAAGAGAGTGATGAGCAGAGTGTAAAAGGAGATAAAAACAATCTTCCGACTTTTAAGTCTCCTATGGTGGGTACATTTTACAAAGCTCCCTCGCCCGGAGCGGAACCGTTTGTTAAAATCGGAAGTGTTGTGAAAAAAGGACAGCCCGTAGCTATCGTGGAAGCCATGAAAATTATGAATGAGATAGATGCTGAGTTTGATTGCAGAATAGTAGATATATTAGTGGAAGACGGACAGCCTGTCGAGTTTGATATGCCACTGTTTAGTGTGGAGAAAATCTAATGAGTCAAATAAAAAGAATCCTGATAGCCAATCGTGGAGAGATTGCCCTTAGGGCTATAAGAACTATAAAAGAGATGGGCAAACAAGCCATAGCCGTTTACTCTACTGCAGACAAGGACGCATTGTATCTACAATATGCGGATGCTTCTATTTGTATAGGCGGAGAGAAATCAGCACAAAGTTACTTAAGTATACCGGCAATTATATCTGCGGCTGAAATCAGCGAATGCGATGCGATATTTCCTGGATACGGATTTTTGAGTGAGAATCAAAGTTTTGTTGAGATTTGTGATCATCACAATATAAAGTTCATAGGTCCCAGCGCTGACGCCATGATAATGATGAGCGATAAATCAAAAGCAAAAGATGTTATGAAAAAAGCGGGCATTCCGGTAATTCCCGGAAGTGACGGTGCTTTGAAGGATTTGCAAGACGCATTTGCAAATGCAGATAAAATAGGATATCCGGTCATCATAAAAGCCGCAGCTGGCGGCGGCGGACGAGGAATGAGAGTAGTTGATAAAAAAGAGGATTTGGAAAAGTTGTATCTTGCCGCTGAGAGCGAAGCAATGACGGCATTTGGCGATGGCACCTTGTATATGGAAAAATTTATAAGAAAGCCAAGACATATAGAAGTGCAAGTCATGGGAGATAAATATAGAAATGCTATACATGTGGGCGAACGCGACTGCTCTATGCAAAGAAGACATCAAAAGCTTATAGAAGAATCGCCGGCAATTTTATTAGATGAGAGTACGAGAAAAAAGTTGCATGATACCGCTATACGCGCTACTCAAGCTATCGGCTACGAAGGTGCCGGAACATTTGAGTTCTTGGTGGATGAAAATAAAAACTTTTATTTTATGGAGATGAATACAAGACTCCAAGTCGAACATACTGTAAGCGAGATGGTCAGCGGACTTGACATCATTGAGTGGATGATAAAAGTGGCTGAGGGTGAAAAGCTTCCTTCGCAAGAAGAGATAAAACTAAAAGGACACTCTATAGAGTGCAGAATTACTGCCGAAGATCCTGTAAAGTTTATCCCAAGCCCCGGTAAAATAAGCAGATACATAGCTCCCGGTGGCAGAAATATAAGAATGGATTCGCACGTATATCAAGGTTACGTCGTGCCTCCTCATTACGACTCCATGATAGGTAAACTCATCGTTTGGGCTGAAGATAGAACAAGAGCTATCGCTAAAATGAAGCAGGCTTTGAGCGAACTTAGCGTTGAGGGTATTAGCTGCACAAAAAGTTTTCATCAAAAAATGATGGAAAATGCCGACTTTATAAATAATGATTTTGACACAAACTATTTGGCAAGTCATTAACTTTTAAAGCCGTGCAAAATTAAGTGTGCGGCTTTTGTGTATTTTGTAGTTTTTTGTAACCTTTATCATATATCAATTTAAACCAATATTTTTCATGATTTTTACATGAATGTTGTGCTGATTCGAGGATCTATCATGATTAATGTAAAAAAGTATACTCTTAGGACAAGCCGCCAAACATAATTTAGCGGCATGGCAAGTCAAAATATTTGAAAGTATTGCTTCAAGAAAAAGAGTTTATAGAGTTTAGCAAGAAGCATTTGTATTTGCGTAAAATTGACGTCATAGAACAAGTCTTTTCGTATTTTAATATAAAAGCGTGAAATAGATACCTCCGAGCTTGAAAATATACTGACAATCGGCACGGTTGCACTTGTAACAAATTATCCGACGGCCTTAGCACTTCTAAAACGACTGCACATGCAAAACTTCGCAAATTAAATGCTTTCAATTATAGAACAACTTCATTTGAAAAATAACAGTGCATTGGTTTTGTTTTCATCGGACTAAGCGTCAAGGTTTAGTTTTAAAGGCTGTACAGGATAGAAAATGGAGCAGCGGATTTTTATGTTTGGTTATCAAGGTGCAGGCATCTATCGTGCCCATACATGTTAAAGGCAGAAATTCGACATTATTATGCATCATTTCTTGTGTCAGCAAATTGCTCTCAACATATTTGTTTGTGTATAAAATGTTCAAATAGCGAGGCAAATGTCTAAAGATTAGCGTCGGCGAGTACTTTATTTTAAAAAAATAAACAATTGTCTATAGAGGAACTAATCGGTCATTTTTGTCATTATATTTATATGATAGAAAAGGCAAAGTTAAACAGAGATGCTTTTATCAAACAGGAAGTTAAATCGTCGTGTGAGACAGTTTGGCATCATGCCGTATGAAAAGCGATATCTGTATATGCAAAAAGCAATGCGCATTCTTTTATACTCGGATGTTTAAGAGAGATATCTTTTCACATAGTAGGTGAGGGCAGCGGATACCATCTTGATTTGGATATATATGATAATTGCTATTATCACTTGACCTTGTGGGATCCGCAAAGTATTAAATTGTTGAAGCTTATTGCTTCATTTTAACTGTAAAGCTTGCAATAAATTATGATTTAGATAAATTGCTTAAGATGAGATATATTTTAGAACATGACATCGAACTTGGTAGAAGCTTTATTCGGTTGAAATATTGGAGAAAAAGAGGGCTTGATTATTTGTAACATGGCATAGGCGCTTATTTGGCAAACTATCCGCAGTGTCGTTATCTTTTCGGATCGGTTTCCATTTCCGGCGTGTTGCCCTTTGAAGCCAAAGAGTTGCTTGTCTGTTTTTACAAATTACATTTTTCACCAAAAGATAAAATTGCAACTTCAAAGTCTTCATATATTGTTTAGATTGTCAACAGAATTTCATTTATCTTAAAAAATATGCCGACAAATAATTGGTTGCTGTGTGCCGACTCTTTGCAAACAGTATTTGGAACTTCGCGAGCGAGGTAGAGTTGAATTTATAGATTTTGGCATAGACCCTGTTTGGCAACTTATATAGACGGATTGGTTATAGTTGATATCTCAAAACTCAAACTGTCCCGTTATCAAAGATATAAGCCTCTTATCTGCAAGAAGATACAAAAGAAGCCGTATAGTTTACGGCAGTCTTATTATCGTAATAGTCGCTCTTGATTTTAGCATATCAAAGTACTCTTTTAATATCTCGTTTTCTTGTTTTGAAGATATTTTAGCCATTATGAAATTTTTCACTTGTTCATACGGCAGTACACTCTCATTATTTTTGGCCTCCACAAAAAATCTTGCAAATCCGTCTTTTGTTTGAATTGTCGGCGTTAGGGTATTTACATCTGTTTGCGAGAGCATACTTACTATCTTAGGATCAGAATCCAAACTTGCGATATTTTCCGAAGCGACTGTTATATCTTCGCTTAAAATTTCAAATTTATCTCTTAACAAGATTTGCTCCGCCGCATTCGCTTGCGAAGACAAAATACTTTGCTCGTCGTCTGTTCCCAGAGGCTCAATCGATGTGTTGTCTTGCTCGTCATTAGCTGCTTGCAAATTTTCCTGTACGTCATCAGTTTCATCTATCAGGGAGTTTTCGGGTGCATAAGTGGTCATATCTTCATCAGTTTCATCTTTTTGTTTTACGGATATATCTTCCAAATCTTGTGCATTTTGACTCTCAAACTTTACAACATCAAAATTTTCAAATCGTGTAAACTCTTTTCGATTTTTATTGTAGTAAAATAAAAAATCATCCTCGTTTGCGGCTTGAAATTTACTGCTTAAAACATATTGATATAATTTCTCTCGTTGCATTTTTTGTCTCAATTCACTTTTATAGACATCGGAAGCTATACCGTCATTTTTTAAAACATTATAAAAAGTCTGAACGCTTAGATTGTTTTTTTCGGCGATTTCACTTATTTGTCGATTTACATCATAATCGCTTACTTGTATATTTAAGGTTTTTATCTGGGCAAGTTCCAATTTTTGTCTTATCAACACATCTAAAGCTTCTTTGGCTTGTATATCAAACTGTTTTGAGAGTGCATATATTTCATATATAGTTATAGGTTCGTTATCGACCACTACCGATATTGCATCAACAAGTGCAGCGTTTATGCTCGAGGAGGTTAAAAATACTGCACAAGCAGCGGAAATTAAACTGTTTCGTAGTTTCACTATAATCCTTTGTTAAGTAAAAAATCATTATAATCACGCATTTTTTGAAATTTGAATTCTAACATTTTTTTTGTATTAAAAAAATTAAAGTAAAATCTAAGTTCAATAAGAAATTTAATTTTTAAAAAAGACAGGAATTTTTATTATGATAGTCACAAGATTCGCGCCTTCACCGACAGGATATTTACATATCGGAGGTCTTAGAACTGCTCTTTATAATTATCTTTGGGCAAGACGAAATGGCGGAAAGTTTTTGCTTCGCATTGAAGATACCGACCTAAAAAGAAATTCCGTTGAAGCCGCACAAGCTATAAAAGAGGCTTTTGAATGGACTAATCTCTCATATGACGGAGAGATAGTTTATCAATCACAAAGGTTTGATATATATAAAGAGTATGTGGAAAAACTCTTAAAAGAGGATAAAGCCTACTATTGCTATATGAGCAAAGAAGAGTTAGACGCTTTACGCGAAGAGCAGATAGCAAATAAGCAAAGACCAAGATATAACGGCAAATATAGAGATTTTAAAGGAACTCCGCCTGAGGGAGTAAAACCTGTAGTGCGCATAAAAGCGCCTTTGAACGGAGAGATAACTTTCGAAGACGGTGTAAAAGGTCGTATCAGTTTCAAAACAGAAGATATTTTGGACGATTTTATCATAGCAAGAAGCGACGGCACTCCCACATATAATTTTACTGTTGTTCTTGATGATGCACTTATGGGAGTGACTGATGTTATAAGAGGTGATGATCATCTATCAAACACTCCAAAACAGATAGTTATTTATGGAGCTTTGGGGTTTGGAATACCGAAGTTTTTCCACGTTCCTATGATAAATAATCCGCAAGGCAGAAAATTGTCAAAAAGGGACGGTGCGATGGACGTCATGGAGTACAAAAATATGGGTTTTTTAAGCGAAGCCCTTTTGAATTTTCTAGTGCGTCTTGGTTGGAGTTATGGTGATCAAGAGATATTTTCCTTAAAAGAGATGATAGATTTATTTGATCCGAATGATATAAATACTTCGGCTTCATCTTATAATCAGCAAAAATTGGAATGGCTTAATGCTTGCTATATCAAAAATGCCGCAACGGTAAGACTTTGGAAAGAGGCTTTAAATTTTGGACTTGATATAAGAGACGATAAAAATGCCGAACTTTTAGCGAATATGTTAAGAGAGCGAGCAAAAACTATAGTTCAGCTTGTTGAAATGACAAATGCCATACTGAACGAACCTCAAAATTATGAACAAAAAGCGGTTGATAAATTTATAACCAAAGAGAGCGTTTTGCATTTGAGAGAGTATTTAAATATGTTAGATAAGAGCAGAGATTTGGAATCTGCAAGCGATTTTGAAAACGCGACAAATGAATTTTTGGAAAAATTTGGATTAAAGTTAAAAGATATAGCTCAGTCTGTTAGGATTACACTCGTTGGAAGCAGTATAAGCCCGTCAATATTTGAAGTGATGAGCGTTATCGGCTGTGAGGGTGTTTGCGCAAGAATTAAAAATTTTTTAGATAGGAATACAGATGAGCAGTAAAGCAATCGAACAATATGCTTTGGAGTACCATATCGGCGGGAAAATAGGTATAAACGTCAAGACGGCATGCAGCAGCGCCAGAGATTTGAGTATGGCGTATACACCGGGTGTTGCGCATCCTTGTCTTGAGATAGAAAAAGACAATGAGCTTGCGTATAAATATACCAATAAAGCAAATTTGGTGGCGGTTATCACAAATTCGACCGCTGTGCTTGGACTTGGCGATATAGGACCTGTTGCGGGCAAGCCTGTTATGGAAGGAAAATCAGTTTTATTTAAAAAATTTGCCGATATAGATGCTTTTGATATTGAGATAGATGAGTATGATATCGAAAAATTGGTAGAGATTTGCAGGGCTCTTTCGCCTACATTCGGCGGTATAAATTTGGAAGATATAAAAGCACCCGAATGTTTTGACGTAGAAGCAAAACTTCAAGCGTCTGTAAATATTCCTGTTATGCATGATGACCAGCATGGAACCGCTATGATAACAAGCGCAGGTATCATAAATGCACTTGAGATAAGCGGTAAAAGCATAGATAACATGAAAATAGTAGTATCAGGTGCCGGCGCTGCAGGAATAGCATGTGCAAAAATGTACAAAGCTTTGGGCGCAAAAAATATAGTTATGGTCGACTCAAAAGGCGTAATTTATAAAGGCAGAGAAAACTTTAATAAATACAAAAGTGAGTTTGCTATTGAGACCAATGATAGAACATTAGAAGATGCTTTTAAGGGTGCTGATATGTTTTTAGGTCTTTCAAAAGCAAAGATTGTAACGCAAGATATGGTGAAGAGTATGAATAAAAATCCGATTATTTTTGCGCTTGCAAATCCTACGCCGGAGATTTTGCCGGAAGAAGTTAAAGCTGTAAGAGATGATGTTATCATGGGAACAGGCAGAAGCGATTATCCAAATCAAGTAAATAATGTTCTTGGTTTCCCTTTTATCTTTAGAGGCGCACTTGACGTAAGAGCTGCAAAAATTACAGAAAATATGAAAATGGCGGCGGCTGTAGCTTTGGCAAAATTAGCTAAAGAATCCGTGCCGGATTATGTTAAAGCGGCATATCCGGGAGAAGATTTTTCGTTCGGAATAGATTATGTTATTCCAAAACCTTTTGATAAAAGAGTGCTTGTCTGGGTAGCTCCGGCCGTTGCAAAAGCAGCTATTGAGGACGGCGTTGCCAGAGTCAGAAATTTTGATTTGCAAGCTTATGCAAGAAAATTGGAAGAGAAGATAAATATTTAAGTTCGAGTTTTTCAAAACTCGAATAATTTTCTGCTTTTTAAGTTGTATTATATTTATGTCGTATTTTTACAAAACAAGATAAAATGGTGGAAAATAAAAAGGATTTTTTGCATGAAAAATGTGCGTGTAATAGCTCATCCACTGATAGAACATAAACTCTCCATATTGCGTGATATCAAAACAGAGAGTTTTCATTTTAGATTATTGGTTGATGAGATAACATCTCTTTTATTGTTTGAAGCAACAAGAGACTTGACTTTACAAGATGTTGAAGTGAAAACTCCTGTTGCTACAGCAAAAGCAAAAAGATTGTCTCAAAAAATTATGATTTGTCCAATATTAAGAGCGGCATTAGGAATGTTAAATAGTGTTTTTAATCTTATTCCTGATGCAAGTGTCGGCTTTTTGGGATTTCAAAGAGATGAAAGCACATTAGAGCCGGAATTTTACTACAACAAATTGCCGGACGACCATAAAGATAGAGTTACAATCGTAATCGACCCAATGTTTGCAACAGGTGGAACGGCTATTGATGCTGTTAACTTTTTAAAATCAAAAGGTATAAAAGATATAAGATTTTTATCTATCGTGTCTGCTGTGGAAGGTTTGGAAAAATTTACAAAAATACATCCGGACGTAAAAGTTTTTGTAGCAAGTATTGATGAAAAACTTAATGATAAAGGCTATATTGATCCGGGTCTTGGAGATGCCGGAGATAGAGTTTTTAATACGTGATAGATAGATAAAAAACTTATTTGGCTTTTATAAAAATATTCTTTACATGTAAAGTTTACATGTAAAGAATAAAATAAAATTATACAGCGCCTTGTTCGATCATAGAATCCGCAACTTTTCTAAATCCTGCGATATTCGCACCAAGTAATATATTACCTTTTTCGCCAAATTCCATTGATGTTTCATAGGATAAATCAAAAATATGTTTCATGATACCGTGAAGTTTTGCATCAACCTCTTCAAACGTCCAACTTTCCATACTTGCGTTTTGACTCATCTCTAATTGACTTGTTGCAACACCACCGGCATTTGCAGCTTTTGCCGGAGCAAAAAGAATGCCGTTTTCTTGATAATAGCTAATCGCTTCAAGAGTGCTTGGCATATTTGCACCCTCAACAACAATTCTACAACCATTTTTGTGTAAAACTTTTGCATCGGCTAAATTAACTTCATTTTGAGTTGCACTTGGGAATGCGGCAAAACAAGGGATATCCCAAACTGCGTTTCTACCTTTTTCATATTTTTCTATCGGTGTGTAAACAGCATTAGGATGCTCTTTTGCGTACTCAACCAAGCTTTTTCTTTCAACCTCTTTAACACGTTTTAGAGTCTCTAAATTTATTCCGTTTTTATCATAAATCATACCACGAGAATCACTGCATGTAACAGGAATTGCACCAACTGTATAAAGTTTTTCGATAGTATAAGTTGCAACGTTTCCGGAACCGGAAATTGTACATATTTTGTTTTTCAAAAATTCATCATATTTATTTAAAAAGTTTTCAGCAAAATAGACGCATCCATAACCGGTTGCTTCAGTTCTTGCAAGTGAACCGCCCCAATTTAATCCTTTACCTGTTAAAACACCTTCAAAATTGTTTGTGAGTCTTTTGTACATTCCGAACATATAACCGATTTCACGTCCGCCAACTCCAATATCACCGGCAGGAACATCTTTATTTGGTCCGATATGTTTAAAAAGCTCTTCCATGAAAGCACGACAAAATCTCATGATTTCGCCTTCACTTTTTCCTTTCGGGTCAAAGTCGCTTCCGCCTTTTCCGCCGCCGATAGGAAGACCGGTTAGTGAGTTTTTGAAAATTTGCTCAAAACCTAAAAATTTTATTATTCCAAGATTTACACTCGGATGAAATCTCAAACCACCTTTGTATGGTCCGATAGCAGAGTTAAACTGAACACGATATCCGATATTTGTTTGAATTTTGCCTTTATCATCTATCCATGTTACACGAAAAAGTATCTGTCTTTCAGGAATAACAATTCTTTCAATAATATTGTATTTTTCGTATTTATTTTCACGTTTTAAAAGTGGTTCGAGTGAAGTTAAAACCTCTTCAACTGCTTGATAAAACTCTGGTTGACCCGGTGTGCTTGCGATAGTAGATTTTAAAATCTCTGCAACTCTTTTTTTAATCTCCATACTCTCTCCTTTTTTTGGCGTTATTTTTTTAATAGTCTACTTTTTCTTAGAAATAAGTTCAACCCTGTTTGTGCTTTTTTATCAATTTTATAGCTTAGGTGTTGTAAATAAGTAACAATATTGTCAACCTTAATATCTCTTTTTTTTGCATAATCATTTAAAATATATCTTGGGATAAATAACTTTTTATTTGCAAATTTAGTTCCTATTTTTTTATAAAAACCATAATTTTTATTAACACTAAGTCTTGCAAAAACAAAAGGAAGGTTGTATTTTTCGTGCCAAACTTCCGCAAGGTCAATATAGTCATTTTTGTTTTTAAGATACGCTTTTAGAGCGTTATCTCCGATAATAACTTCACCTTTTAAATTTAATATATCAGCCAAAAGATTTGAAGTAGCAGAATGCGGGTCTTTTTTGTTTTTACCTGGTTTTATAATCACACTTTGAACACGTTTTTTTGCAACAATTCCAGCGTTTATCGTTTTAAAATTTTTATTTGCACTTGCAATACTTGAGATAAAAGCAGCGTCAATTTTACGTTTTTTTAGCATTTTATTCAGATGTGACGGATAACTTTGCTTATAGGCGATGGATTGTTTAAACGAGTTTTGTAAAGGTTCTTTTTTTAAAAAAATATGAAATGGTAGCAGATTGATGTAGTCAATTTTTCCAAATGTCAATCAAAAATCCTTATGAAATATGCAATTATAGTCTCAGCGTACTAAAAAATAGATTATATACAAAAAATATTTTATAATTAAAAAAGTTGCAGTTTGATTTGAGATAAATCAAAAAAGCATAAAAATACAATTAAATGTGATGAATAATCCAAAACATGCCCACGATATGTTACTGCTAAAACAAACATATAAAGAGCGTGTTATAGCACTGATTGTATAAGCTCTTACGCTGATTATGCTGCATTCGGGAGAATCAAGCCGCTTCGTTTAAATAAGGGCATTTATCAAATAAGACCGGAGACATTAGAGGATTTTGCATTTTTAGGTGATAGAGAAGTCTATCTTGAAAACAGACAATGGAAAGTCAAATGATAAAGGATAAAGTATGTATACATTAACGGTTAAAATAGCTAAACGCTGAACGATAGCGATCAAAAACATAAAAAATCTTACTTCGTATAATAAAAATACTTTACATTTACATAATATATCACATAGAAAGAATATTATAAAAATATATTATTAAGACTGTAAAAATCTATGTTATAGCTACAAAATCGTTTTAAATTAAGAGAGGAAAATGGTGAAAAAATAAAAAGAACAAATTTCCAAAATAAACAACAATGAGATAATTTGCAGAGAATAGACGAAAACCATTTTTATATTTTAGTGGGTGATATGCTTCATTCATGTTTATTTCTATTTGTGCCAATTGCTATACTTAAAGCTGATAATATTAGAGATGTCAATATACAAGTGGTATGTATCGGGATAATACTTTTTATTATAGGAATGTATATTTTTTTATCAAGTGTAACATTTTATGAATTTATCATCTATAAAAACAGAGTTGTGATAAAAAGATTTTTTGTGAAAGATCAATATATGTAAAGCATTGTTGCATTTGGTAGTGCAACAACAACGAGTATTTTATTTTTCATATGCAAAAACGAACGAAAATCCTCATATCTATTAAGACTTAGCGTTTCAGCCTTATATGACAAAGATGTATATATGAGATATAAGGGATAATAAAAAATTTGCAAGGAGAAACAAAAAATGAGTCCAAATAGTACTATCACAATCAACAGTTACGAGTTTCCCGTATGGGATAGCAGCATAATGTCAGATGGATAGCATTTTCATCATTCAGCGGTTATACAGCATTGCGATAAATGATACGAAGTTTTGTGCGAATTTTATCGGCAGTTGTTTTATATTTGGCAAAGAGGAATTAACTCCTCTTTGCTGCTTTTCGGATTAGATGTTGAGTCTGTTTGGCTATGGCTAACTCCTCATTTGTCGGAACAACAAGTAGTTTAATAGTGCTTTTTTTGCTTTCAAAATGGGTGAGAACACCTCTTTTTTCATTTCGTTTTTTATCAATATCAATGCCAAGTATTTTTAGTTCACTGCAAATTTTATGTCGCACGCTTACGGCATTTTCGCCGATACCGCCGGTAAAGATTAAAGCATCAACTCTGCCCAACACGGCAAAATACGCGCCTATATATTTTTTGATTCTGTAGCAAAACATATCAAATGCAAGTTTTGCTCTTTCATCACCGTCTTTTATTTTTGCTTTTATTTCACGCAAGTCATTTGTGCCGCAAATTCCCTTGAGACCACTCTTTTTATTCAAAAGAGTATCCAGCTCTTTTATGTCTAACCCTTCTTCTCTCTCAAGATAGAACAAAATAGCAGGGTCTATGTCGCCGCTTCTTGTGCCCATAATGAGTCCTTCAAGCGGAGATAACCCCATAGATGTGTCAACGCATTCGCCATTTTTTATGGCGGCCATACTTGCACCGTTTCCAAGATGCAAAGTTATGAAGTTGCATTTTTTGAGTGGTTTTTTGAGCTCTTTTGCCGCTTGCGTTGCAACAAAATGATGCGAAGTGCCATGGAATCCATAACGTCTGATGTGTAATCGCTCATAAAATTCATAGGGTAGAGCATACATATAAGCGTAGTTTGGCATTGTTTGATGAAAAGCAGTATCAAAAACTGCTACTTGCGGAACATGGGGAGCTTTTGACATAGTTGCTCTGACACCGGATAATCCAGGAGGGTTGTGCAAAGGGGCTAATGATGAGAAATCTTCAATCATTTTTATAGTTTTTTCGTTGATAAATGCTGTTTCTTGCATGGTGCCTCCATGCACCATTCTGTGTCCTATCCCATCTAATTCGTCAAGCTTATTTATTATTTTTTCATCTGTCAGAAAAGAGGAGATGATCTCGATGCCTTGCTCGTGATTTTTTATATGAAGCGTTTTTGTTATCGGCTCTTTATGGTGTATTGAGCTTATTTTTATTTGACCTGTCTGTTCACCTATTTGTTCTATAAGTCCTGATGCTATTACTTTGCTCTCTTTCATGGAGAAAAGCTGAAATTTGATAGAGGAACTTCCGGAATTTATCACAAGTATTTTCATTAATTATCCTTCGATGATTTGTCCAGCCTGAATGGCTGTGATGGCAACAGTATTGACGATATCGGCGACCAAACAACCTCTGCTTAAATCGTTAACCGGCTTCTTGAGTCCTTGAAGTACGGGACCTACCGCAACTGCATTAGATGAACGCTGAACAGCTTTGTAAGTATTATTTCCGGTATTAAGATCCGGAAATATAAATACAGTAGCTTGACCTGCCACTTTGCTTTCGGGCAGTTTTGTTTTTGCTACGATAGGGTCAATGGCGGCATCATATTGTATAGGACCTTCCACCATCAAGTCAGGTCGTTTGTTTTTGACGATTTTGACGGCATCTTTTACTTTTTCAACATCAGCTCCCTCGCCCGAGTTTCCTGTAGAGTATGACAACATTGCTATTTTTGGCTCAATTCCAAAACTTTTTGCCGTATCTGCCGAAGAGATAGCAATTTGTGCAAGCTCTTCCGAACTTGGGTCTTTATTGACGGCGCAATCGCCATAAACAAGCACTTTTGTATCTAAGCACATAAAAAATATGCTTGAGATTATGGAGATACCGGGTTTTGTTTTGATAACTTGTAAGGCAGGACGTATCGTATCGCTTGTAGTGTGAATAGCTCCTGAGACCATACCATCGGCATCACCTTTGTAGACCATCATGGTCGCAAAGTAACTCAAACCTTGCATGGCGTCCTTTGCAAGCTCCATGGTTATACCTTTTGATTTGCGAAGTTCGTAAAACTCTTTCACATATTTTTCCATCAAAGGAGATTTTGCAGGGTCTACTATCGTGGCATTTGAGATATCAATACCCAAAGATGCGGCTTTTGTGTTTATATCCGACTCTTTACCCAAGAGTATAATATCGGCGACATCGCGTCTTATGATAATTTCTGCGGCACGTAAAATTCTATCGTCATTGCTTTCAGGTAATACTATTCTTTTTTTGTTCTTTCTTGCCGCTTCAAACATGTTGTATTCAAACATTATTGGTGTCATAGATGTCGAATCCGAAACAGCATCTATATGTTTTTCGATATCCTCTGTGTTTACTCTACTTGAAAATAGTCCCATAGCAAGAGCGATTTTACGTTCGCTATTTATCGTAATTTGTGCCGGGACATTCTTTACTCTCAGGGCTGCTGATAGCGTATCGCCGCTAACGCTTAAAATAGGCAAAGAGATTTTTGAAAAACCTCCTATCAATTTTAAGAACGATTCTTTAGGTAAAATACCGCCTATCAACAAAATACCTGCTATCGTAGGATAAGCGTTTGAATTGTTTGCCGTAAGAACACCCAAAACTATATCAGACCTATCCCCACCTGTTATTATCAGATCATTTTCTTGTAAATATGAGAGCATCGTATCGATGGTAGTAGAGATAACTCTTGGCTGTTTTACGACACGTTTTAAATCATCGTCTTTTCCGAAAACTATTTTGCAATTGAGAGCATTTTTTATCTCTTCTATCGTAGGACTGCTAAGCTCTTCAACTTCCGGCAGCAGATATATGGGAGGGTGTGAAAATTCAAACTGTTTTATATCGTTTTGAAGTTTTTCCAAAGTATCCGGATCTAATCTGTTGATAAAAGTGTTGAAATGATTACAGCCGCTTTTTTTGATAGCTTTTGACTCTATTTTTATCTCATCGAGCAATTGGAGATTTGTACGATTCATACCGCTTAGTAGATTAATTAAAGGTGTGCCTAAGTTTTTTGCGACCTCAAAATTTATATCAAAATCCACAACGGAAGAGAGCAGGGAGCGAGCTATTCCTTCACATAAAATAAAATCGTAGTTTTTTTCAAGCATTTTAAATTTAGCAATTAAGCTTTGTATCAGCTCGTTTAATCTTCCTTCGGCGGCGGCTGATTTAATTTCTTCAATACTAAAACCAACAGCATCGGAATAGTCCATTTTTAAATCATAATACTCAAGCATAAATGAGACAATATTGTCCGGCTCTTTTGATGGTACTATAGGGCGAAAAAATGCGATATTTTTTACGCGCCGCCTTAAAATTTCCATAAATCCCATACCAATTACCAGACTTCCGGAATATGGTTCGAGCGACGATATGTACAAGCTTGTCGTCTTCATTTGGTTCCTTTGTATCTTAATAAAAACTCACGTGTATAGTTTATTTGCAAAACAAATATTATTATATGAAAAAAATAACTATATTTTAATGCTTGAATATGCTCAAAACTATTTTTGGAGATAAAACTTACAATTTATGTAACAATTTGTAATAAAAGGACTTAAAAGATTATGAATGATAATACGGTAGTTAAATCTAAATTAGTTATAAAGAGACAGAACTTTATCTCTTTATAACCGCAATAGCTTTAGCCCTTAACGGCAGAGCCTAATTCCCACATAGGCAAAAATATACCAAGAGCAAGCAGTAAGACCATGCAAGCGATAAATGCTAATAAAATGGGTTCTATATAGCTTGATATGTTGTCTATGATTTCGTTAAATCTTGAGTTGAAATAGTCTGTTACCTTTGCAAGCATAGTGTCAAGCATACCACCCTTTTCACCGGCTTGAATCATTTGCACCAACATACTTTCAAACATTCCTGTTTCTCTAAAAGCTTCTGTTAAAGAGATACCTCTTTGTACGGATATTTTGACCAAAGAGAGTTTTTCTTGCATATTTACATTGCTGACTGTCAGCAGCGAAGTATCCAATGCTTCGATAACAGGTATACCTGCTTTAATAAGTTCGGATAGTATTAAAGTAAACCTATGCATATTTGAATAAAATATTATTTTTCCAATAAGATATGTTTTTAACAGATATTTATCAAGTTGTGCATGAAACAGTGGATTTGTCTTATATGAGCGACGTAAAAGTATGTAGCCGATAATCAAACCGACAAGCATATAGAGTCCATAATTGCTTATGGCACCCTGAGTTCCGAGCAAAATTTTTGTTGGCAAAGGAAGATCTGCGCCAAGTTGCGAGAATATATCTCTAAAAGCAGGAACAACAAATATCATCAAAATAACAAATGCCGCCATTATTGCCGTTACCACCATTATCGGATATCTCAAGGCTTTTTTGAATCTCTTTTTGTTTTCGTGAACGTCTTCAAGGATATCGGAGAGTTTTTTCAAGGAGTCCGACAAATTACCTGTATTTTCGCCAAGTTCAATCATGGCAATACTAACATCCCCAAGCTCTTCCCTAAAAGCAGCGGCAGATGTTGACAAGCTAAGACCTGCATTTAGATCTTCGTCCATTTTTGTGAAAATAGCTTTCAAATTTTCGTCGGCTGCTGATATTCCAACCTCTTTTACACAATCGTGTATAGGTATACCGGCATTTGTCATAACAGCTAATTGTCTAAAAGACGAAACAAGAAATTCTACTTTGATACTTTTTTTAACAACAGCTCCTAAGAGACTATCTTTAATTTTTTTAAATTGAATATCAAAAGGAGCTGATGTTTCCGTTACCTTAACTATTGAACTGTCAGGATTTCTTGCTTTAAAAATCCTTACAATCTCAGTTCTGTTATTCGCCTGAATAACAGTTCTTGAGCGTTGTCCTCTCTGTGAAGATTCGACTTCAAAATATTTTAAACTCATGATTTTGCCACCCTTAATACTTCATCTATAGATGTTATTCCTTTTGCCGCTCGAATAATACCGTCTTTGAACAGGTCTATAAATCCTTCGGCATAAGCTTGTTTTTTCAACTCCTCTTTTGTGGTGCCCTGGGCTATCATACTGGATATTCTTTCGCTGATAGGTAAAATTTCCGAGATCATCTCTCGTCCGAGATATCCTGTCTGAGAACATTTTTCACACCCTACGGCTTTATAAAATGTATGATCATCAGGAATAAATGATTTTATTCTTTCATGCATTGATTTTGGAAGGTTTATTTTTGTTTTACAGTTTGGACATAATTTTCTGACCAATCTTTGAGCCTCTATGGCAACTAAAGCTCCGCTTATCAGATATGGTTCAATTCCCATATCAATTGCTCTTGTTACGGCGCTTACCGCATCATTTGTATGAAGCGTTGAAAAAACCAAGTGCCCTGTAAGTGCTGCTTGAACGGCAATCCTTAATGTCTCTTGGTCTCTAATCTCACCAATCATAATGATATCCGGATCTTGTCTTAATATTGAACGAAGTGCGGAAGCAAAAGTTAAATTGGCTTTTTCATTTACGTGCACTTGTTGAACCAAGTTCAATTGATACTCAACAGGGTCTTCTACGGTAATAATTTTGCTTTCTACGCTTTTAATAGCGTTAAGTGCAGCGTATAATGTAGTACTTTTACCACTTCCTGTAGGTCCTGTGACAAGTATAATGCCGTAAGGAGAACGCATAGCTTTAGAAAATTTTTCATAATTTACAGGGTGCATACCCAAATTTTCCATCTTGATCATGATCTTTGACTTATCCAAAATTCTTATAACTATAGATTCTCCAAAGAGCGTCGGAAGCGCAGATATACGAAAATCATACTCTTTACCAATAATCTTTGCGGAGAACCTTCCATCTTGTGGTTTTCTTTTTTCTGCTATATCCATGCTTGAGAGCAGTTTTATTCTTGATGATAAAGGCGGATAAATATCTTTTTCAAACATAAATGTTTCTGCCAGCATACCGTCAATTCTGCTTCTAACCAGACAGTTTTTTTCAGTCGGCTCTATATGAATGTCGCTTGCACGAGATAAAATAGATGTTTTTAGTATGGCTTCAATTAGTTTCAAAACACCTGAAGATTCTTGAGGATTGTCTGCTGCGCTTGTTGATATTTCTCTTCTTATCTCATTAATAATACCGTTTATACTTTCGCTGAGCTCAATTTTATTTAAATATTTTTCGATAAGAGTGGGATCGGATATAACAATTTTTACGATTTTTCTATTAAATAATCTCTGTAAGCCCTCTCTGGTTGTCATGTTTGATGGGTCTTTAACCGCGACAAATATGTTTATATCATCTTCTTTGACGGGCAGGGCTTCATATTTTTTCAATTGTCCTAAAGAGGCTTTTTTGCATAGTTTAGAATCAATATCTATAGCGTCTAAGTCTATATATTCAAATCCTGATTCACTCGCAAAAAACTTTAAAAATACCTCCGATTGTATGGCAAATTCCGTAGTTATATCATCAAGCGTAATGGTTCCACTTTTATAAAACCCCAAAAGCAAAATCAATAAATCGTCTTTTGAAAAATAACCGCTATCTATTAATGCAGAACCAAGCGAAGAGCCGTCCTGTGAAGCTGCTATTTGAATATTTTCTGCTGTTTTTTCATCTATAATTCTATTTCCGACAAGATAGCTTATAATTGCATTTGTGGCGCCCATGGCGCTAGTTGCATCGCTCATCACAAAACCTTTTATATTTTTTTACATATTTTACCATCTAATTATATACTTAATGCATAAAATTTTAAAAAAATTATCTAAATTCCCCATTTCTAATTTTTTGCAACAAACTTATTGCATTTTGAGAATTTTTAGATGATTTGATAAAAACTTCAAGTGCTTTTATAGCGTCTTCTTTTTTGCCGAGTTTTACTTGACTTTTGGCAAATATAATCCAGCTAAGTTCATTTTTAGGATCTATTTCATTGGCTTTTAGGGCATATTCTAAAGATTTGCGATAATCTTTTTTTTCATAAAATTCTTCAGATATCATATTGGCAAACACTACATTGTTTGTATTTTCGAACTTTCTGATAAGTTCATTGATATTTTGAATATTATTTGTCTCTATAATGATCTTTTTTTCTTCTGGTGGTTCTACAATGATTTGAGGGCTAACATATAAAGTTTCTACAGTCGATGTATCAATTGGTGTATCAACAGTGCTATTTATTTCTTCAACATCATCTTCAGTATTGTTTGTCGAATCATAATTTTGAGTAGTAGCATTTGTTATATTTACTTGATTTGTTTCATTTGTAGTGTTGCTTAACAAGACGTCGCTTTTGGGAGTTACATTTTTTTGCGTGCCTAATATCAAATATAAAAGTACAAGCAGTAAAATTGAAAGCAAAATAGAAAAAAAGATAATAATTTTTTTAAATATTTTTTTGTTTTTAAATTCTCTCCATTGTTCTTCAATTATAAGTACTTCGTCTGTTTTAAGCATTTATAAATCCTGTCGCAATTCCTGCCATTTCAATAATTTTTTTTCTGCTGGCATTATCAGTGACAATAGAAGGTTTATTAGCCTCATAATATTCATAGAGTTCAAATATCTTAAAAAGCAGTTTATTTACGCTTCTCAGGTTACCGTTTGTTATGGAAAATATAAGATGAATATAATCTTTTACATAGGGAAAGTATTCAAATTTATTGTGATAGAGAAATTTTTTTTCCAAATACGTTCTAATTTCTTCAAAGGTCGAGTCGGCAAGCTCAATGCTTTCCCAAATTCTTGTTTTAAAATAATCTTTTGCCAAAACGTCTTCTTTTTCGGTTTTGTGCACTGTAAACAAAAATTTAAACAATCTCGTATCAGCCATTAGGCGAATTTTTTCAATCAAATCACGAGGATACAATTGTGCTTCATCCAACAAAACAGTTACTATAGTTTGTTCTGAAATTTTCGGCACTTTTGTCTTGTAAATTATTAAAAATTCTTCATAGCCGCTAAATTCGGGAGATTTTACGGCAAAAACTTCTTCAAATAAAGATTTCAAAAACTGTTTTTCATCAAAAAATGGTCTTGGAAAAAATACTATGGGGTATTTGCCTCGCAAATCATTATAGATTTTTTCCAATAAAAAGGTTTTGCCGCTTCCCGGTTTTCCATAAAAAAGAACCAATTTCAATGGTTTATCGACAGCACTTGAAAGTTTATCGTAAGCTACGACAGACTTATCAAGGCTTATGTAGTCAAATACTCTTCCGTCGACAAATATATTTTTGACATTATAAAATTGATTTAAATCCGCATCCATTATTTTTCTGAGATACTGTTATAACCCAAATCTTTCAATGATTCAGGAGAAATAACGGATATATCTTCACCAACAATTTTTGGGGTAATTATAAATACCAACTCTTTAGTTTTTGTCTCTTCGCCGGCATATTTAAATGCGTATCCTAAAACCGGGATACTGCCAAGTATAGGAACACCTTTGTTCACTTGTAAAACATTGTTTGTGATTAAACCGCCGAGAATGATTGTGCCACCGTTTTTCACATTTACAACAGTCGATAGTTTTTTATCTACCGTATCCGGCGCTATTGTTCTTGGGATAGCAGTACCATCGGTACGAGCGTATCTAACATCGTCTTCTCTGTATTTAAAATCACTCAATGACGGATTAATTCTTAACATGATATTGTCATCTTCAGATATAGTAGGAAGTATATTTAGTAGTATTCCCACGAAAAGTGAATAGTTTGTTATATCTTCGCTTGTTGTTGCAGTAGTACTTGATGTGACTGTAGTTGACCTCGTTTGATAATTTATAGTATCGCCTACAGTAATTAATGCCTGCTGATTGTTGAGAGTTAAAACCTTTGGATTTGATACAACACTTGTTTTGCCTTTATCTTTTAAGAAATTAAAAACACCATCAAGCGAGAGTTGTGCACCGCTGCCGAAAGCAATAATTCCTCCTGTATTGAAAGTGCCGCTATTTGACACCCCTATACCATTGCTGCCGCTTCTACCTATTTGAGGATAATACGGATAATTACCGCTTGGAGTTTGCGGTTCATAAGACCATGATGCACCCGAATTTATGCCTGCAGCAGCACCAATAGCTTCACCAAAAAATCCAAGTTGAAATTTAGACCAATCAACTCCCATTCTATTATCATCGTTAAGTTCTACCGATAGAATTGTAACATCTATCAAAACCTGTTTTGACAATCTCTCTTTTAGAGTGTTAAAATATTCATCTACTCTTAAAAGCTGGTCTTTTGTGGCGGTTATTGTTATTAATCCGGCTCTTGAATTAATTATTGGCTCTTTGGCGATATATAGCTCCTTGCCTGTATTCAATATCGCTTGCACTTCCGCATTAATAGTATTCCAAAAATCAAATTCTTCTTTCACTATAATTTCATTATCAGATCTATCAATACTCAGCTCTCCGCCGCTTGTTACTTGTCTTGGAGCGGAATTAACAGAGGCGCTCATAGTAGCAGTACCTTGTCTAACAGATGTAATATAGTCGATTTTGAAACTTTTTGTAGCAAGAGCTGAAATTTTTAAGATACTGTTTTTATATTCATAATCAAGATTATTGGATGCTATCAAAATATCCAACGCTTCAAATAAAGATTTGTCTTTAATGTTTGTGCCGTATAAAGGCTGATTTGCTATTTCAATAGCGGGTGCATCGGTAAAAACTATACTAAAATCACATTTTTCCGATAGCTGAGATAATACTTCGCTGATTTTAACATCAGAATTTATTCTCATGCTCAAAGTTCTATATTCGCATCCTTTTTTAGCCTGAGTCGTTTGCGCTGAAAGCGAAGACGGAACCATTAACGATGCACATAGTGCAATACTTGATGTTAAAACAATACTTTTTTTAATTGATTGTAATGATGCTATTTTCATTTTTTTCCCTTAAGAATAATTCTATTGCTCGATTTTCACTGCCCAAAACAACACTGCCTTGCTTTATGGCAATTACTCTTAAACCGTTAATTACTGAACCTTGAGTTAGCCAACTATCATTGATTTTAGCTCTATTTTCAAAGATAGCGCTAAGTTTAAATACAGGAGATGAAGCGTTAGTATCGCTTTGAATAACAGGAGTGGCTATGATTACAAAAGGATTTGCTATTCTATCCACGTCTTGATCTGCGATGCCTACGCGCACTTCACCAATCTCGTTAAAAAACCTATCGTACTCCACCATGTCAGCACTACTGCATGATGCATTCTGTATGCATAATAAAGATACACATATCATAATAGTATACTTTTTCAATATAACATCCCCCATACCGCAATTTGAACATTACCATCTATAGAGTTACTTCTAATGCTGCTGGATATTGTACTATTGTAAACATCCACAACAAGCTGACTTTCTTCAATAGCGTTTAGAAATTTTATAGCATTATTAAAATTACTTCTAAAGTCAACTTCTATATCTAAAACTTGTTTTACCTTTCTATCCTGCAAATCTTTACTATCCAAAAAAGTGTTTTCAATCTTCAAAATATTTATGTTGTACTCTTTTGCCAAGAAAGCCAATCTGTCCATGAAATCAGCCCAGCTTTGGTCATTGAACAATAGATAAGACAACTCTTTTAATTTTCCGTCAATATAGTCGTTAGAGTCCTTTATATCTTCCAGCGAAACAGAATAATTTCTAATGCCGCTTTGTAATCCCGGAATTACTTGAAAGTTGGAATTTATATAATTAGTTTCACTTGAAAGCCTATTTGTCGTATCGCTAAGAATTCTCTTTTTGTCACTTAAAAAGAATTCTGAAGGCTGGAATAAAGTAAGATATATAATACCTATAATTGCACAAAAAGCTATTACATATACCAATCCGCGCTCATTTTTACTTTTTGCCGAAAGCCAGTTGTCAATCTTGTCTAAAAATGTATCTTCTTGCATTATAAAATCTCCATACTAATATTGCTTTCATATCTGCTTGTATTGCTGTTTTTTGATATAGCTTTTGTCCTGATCGTGTAAGGCCTTGTATTTGCAATTTCGTCTATAAGTTCTGTTATATATTTTTCGTTTGGACCAACCAAAGATAAGATTATAGTATTGTTTACTTGAAGTATATTTTGCAATTTCACGTTATTTTTATTTGTCAATTGAACAAGATCAGATATGGTAGTGCCCTTCATCGTATAATCAACTCTTTTACTTTTAATTTCCCTCAATAAGCCTTCCCTTGTCATTAAAAGATTTGATTGTGCATCGTGATTTGCCTTTAAAGAGTCATATTCTTGTTGAAGCATAGCGATATCTGCTCTCATTTGATTAGCTTCTTTAAGTTTTTCCTGATATTCTTTGTCCTTTATCTCATTGATAATATGACTATAAGCCCCAAATCCATAATTAAATGCAGGATATATCAAACCTATTACCAATCCCGCCGCAACAGCACCCAATAATATGCCAGCTGATCTTTTAGACAGAGGATCCGGACGTTTAAATATAGTAAAATTAAATGTATTTTCACTACTTGATTCGGCATATAGTTGAGCTGTGAGTACCATCATCACATGAATTTGGTCTATATATTGCTCTTTTGCATTTATCGCAATGCTAAAATTAAAATTATGTGCTTCAAGCCCCATATAACTTTTAGCATACTCATTCATTCCGGTTATAATACCGATCTCCGTTCCTATATAAACTCTGTCGATTTGAGAAATATTGCAATATCTTTTTCCATACACGGCAATGTCATTGATATACAGAAAAACTTCGCCGAAAAGCTTCATAAATTGCTGTTGATATCTAATATCGCTTGTGTTTAAACCATCTTTTTTTAATATCTCAAAAAATACTTCCTCATCAACTCTTTCACCTATTAACGAACAAAATCTTTCGCTAATTTCTCTTAAAGAATATCTTAAAGATTTGGAGTATAAATATCGTCCGTTTTGATAAATAGCTAAAAAAGCGTCATTTTTTTGAAAATATATGAAACATTCGGCGCCACCTCTTTGATCGATAATACTTTTCTTATATAAAGAGGCAATTAACATAGGAGCAGTAGTTATACAATCAACGCAGGGAAGTTTTCCTTTTAACGGTGAAAAACTTTGAATCATAATTTCTGAATTTACAGCAAATACGTCATATACGTAATTTTTTTGATCACTTACCGAAGATGCTGTCTCTACATAATTAATTTTATAATTTATAGATGAATCCAATCCTAAATCTTCATAAGCTTTTATCTCAAGAGCATCTTGCAAGTCGTCTGTAGAAACGCTTCTGCTTATCTCAATAGTGCCGAACACTATATCTTTTGTCATAATATAAGATATAAAAAAGTTACTTTTTTTGAAAGAAGATCTTTTGAGATCGTTTTCTAACATCTCATTCGAACTAAACTTATATGATGTATTAGAGTACGGATCTATTGTGATGATAGAT